>CAMYIX010000076.1 GCA_947258615.1 uncultured Ectothiorhodospiraceae bacterium
TGATTGCTACCCTAGGGGAGAGTCTTGAAACGGTTTGTGACCGAGTGCTCGCTACACGGTATCGGTTTGGGAGAGGCTGCCGGAATGTGTGCCCTGGCGGGTGGTATGTGTGAAGGGCCGCACAATAACGCTGTCCGCTGTGCATGAGGCCATCGACAGGTTGCCATCAGAACGGGATGGGTAACGTGGTTTTTGCAGGGATAACAGGTAAATGATCAGCAAACTACGCGGTGCAGTTCGCCTGCTGGTGTTGACCGGCATGGCCCTGTGCGGCACGTCGAATGCAGACGAGGCGGAAAACTCGCTCATTCCCGTCTTCGATGCCCATATCCACTACAACGCCGATGTCTGGGAGGCACTGCCGCCGGCCCGGGCGCTGGAGCAACTGGGCGAGGCCGGCATCACCCGCGCGCTGGTCTCGGCGACGCCTGCCGAGGGGGCGGAGCGGCTCTACCGGCTCGCCCCGGCGCGCATCGTTCCCTTCCTGCGTCCCTATGCCGACAGCAGCGCGCGCTATACCTGGTACAAGCAGGCCGCCACGATCGACTATGTGCGTGAACAGCTGGCGCGGATTCCCTACCGCGGCATCGGCGAGTTTCATGTCTTCGGGGATGACGCCAGGACGGCGGTCGTCACTGAGATCATCAGGCTGGCGCGGGAACGCCGGCTGGCCCTGCACGCGCACACCAACCTGCCGGGGATGCAGGCCATCCTGGATCAGGCGCCCGACATCCCGGTCATCTGGGCACATGCGGGCTTCAATGTGCCCGTCGGGGTGCTGAGGGAATTGCTCGCACAGCACCCGCAGCTGTACCTGGAACTTTCGTTTCGCGAGGGGATTAGCCGGGAAGGGCGGCTGACGCCCGAGTGGGCAAGGCTGTTTGGAGCCCATCCCCGGCGCTGCCTGCTGGGCACGGATACCTATACTCCCGGCCGCTGGGCGGAACTGGCTGAGCTGGCAGACACGGCCCGTGACTGGCTTGACCAGTTACCCCCTGAAATCGCGGCCGGGATCGCCCACGACAATGCAGAACGACTTTTCCCTGCAGACCGGCCCGGACGCCAGGGGACGTCCCGGGGCGAGGGTGGCGGCTGAACGGCCATGCCCCTGTTATCATCCGGGTCAGACCCCATGCATGGAACCTGAATCATGAAACAATCCTATCCCTGGCTGGCGCTGGGACTGGGCCTGGTGCTCAGCCTGGTGCTGATGCGCTACGCGGGTCCGGGTGGCGAGGGCGAGCCCCGGCTGCCCCTGCTCACCGGCCTGCTCATTGCAGAATTCGGCTTCCTGGTTACCGCTATCGCCGGCGGTGTCGGTATTCGCGACCTGGTGAAGCAGGGCATGGATATGCGGGTGGTCGTGCTGGTGGCCGCCAACCTGTTGCTGGCGGCCAACTTTGTGCGACTGGGCCTGCAGTTGTGGCCGGGTGCAAGTGGCTGATGCCGGGGCATCATCCCTTGTCAATTTATTGCCCGCCATCTATGGTTGAGACATGAAAAAACTCAAGCACGAAACGGAACTGGTCAAAGAGGCGATCAGGGCCGGCGTCAAGTACGGCGAGGAGCGCGGTGTCGTGAAGTTCGAACCGACCGATTCGGCAAAAGAGAAAGTCGAGTACATCTACCGTCTGCTGGTTCACGATAAGGTGATACAGCCGATGCCCGAGGAACAGGTGTCGCAGCAGTCCATGCGCCACCGTCTGGCCATGTGGATCGCCAGGCAGCTGCCCAAGGACCACCCGTTGCTGAAATAGTACTTTCGAAAAGGGGGTGGATATGGGGCTGTTGCTGGCGGTGGTGCTGTTCATCCTGGCTTATGGCTGGATGTTCTGGCAGCTGAAAACGGGCAGGGTGGGCAAGATCTCGCGACGCGAGAGTCCGGTCGGCTTCTGGTTGTCATGGAGCGCCGGCATGGGGCTGTTGACCTTCATGGTCTTCCGGGTGCTACCGCAGTTTTTTGCATAAGAACTATAAACCGGAGGCGTTATATTGTTAGCTGCAGTGAGGCACCAGGCCGTTGGCCGGTCTATGAAAAAGTAGCATGTCCCCTGTCTGTTTTTTGTATCAGGGCGCGCGTTCATCGCGCAGGTGACGGGCACCGCTGACCAGCCAGTCGCCATCCTCTTTCCTGAGCCGCACCTCGATGGTATGGATATCGAGGAACTGACCCTGTTCGCCCCGGATCGATCCCAGGGCGGTGCCGCGGAGCTCGACCCTGGCCGTGTTGCCCTCGATAGCCACCAGGGGTTCATCCAGGCCGAGTTCGAGCGCGGTGATCCTGTTGCGTCCGCTCAGGATCTTCTGCTCCAGTTCCTGGCGACCGGGTATTTCGATGATGCCGTAGCCGGCGCTGGTCAGGTCGTAGACCGTCTGATCAGTGAAATGCCGGGCAATTGAGCGGGTCCGGGTGAGTGCCTGGACGCCACTCTCCGCTGCAGTGATTTCCCCCAGGCCGCGAATGCGCTCGAGCTGTGCGAGGATTTTTTCCTCTTCACTGTCAAGAAACAGCGGCACTGCTATCAACGCAGCCAACCCGGCCAGGGCAAATAACCAGTACCTGCTCAGCATCCTGACGCTGCCTTATCTGCCGGGCGGGGCAGGGCACCGGTGTTGTTGCATGTTGCCTGCACCCTGGTCACATCCCCTTGCTCTGGATCAGGTACCACTGTACCAGCTGTGCAGCCATTACCTGGGCGGCCGAGTCCTGTCCGTTGGTGTGCAGCCATTCCACGGCCCAGCGGTGTCCCCAGGCACTGGCATTGCTGTTGCTGGGCTGCTGCTCGGTCTGCCGGGTATCGGCCAGATACAGGAAGATCGCCCGTGCCAGGGCATGTACGGTCGCCGATCGCCTGTCAGGATAGCACCATTCGCAAGGCCCCCGGGTGGTGTAGCGTTGCCTGGCCCCGCGCCGCCGCCGCAACGGGCGTGCCGGCACCCGGCCCCAGCCGCGCTCCAGGGCCGGATAGCCCGCGCCCTGCCAGACATTCACCTTGATCCGGTACTTGTGCCGCGACAGTGGCGGTCCGGACCCGACGTAGCGTTCCCGCGGGGGCCAGCAGACACTCAGGGTGGGCGGTGGGCAATCACCCGCGATCCGGGGCTTGTGTTGTTCCTCGGTCATGGGATAGATGCGAATCCAGTCCAGCAGGCCGGTGTCGTAGACAGCCAGTTTGTCGAGGATGAAGCCAACCGCAGCGGATGCATCCGTTCTGTCGCGGACTGGCAATACTGGATCGGACATGGAATACCTCCAGGAATGCAGACGGCTTGGGTACTTTCAGAACATGATAAACCACATGACAAAAATGTCTCCAGGCTTCCTTTATTTCTGTTTTCAAAAGGAAATCACGCCAATGGATGTGGTGCCCGCGCGCCTGTGACTTTGGTGCAATGGACAGCGTCCCCTGATTTATAAGAATATATAGGGGATAGTGCGTTGCAGCTGGTCGGGCGACCCGTGTACCCGGGGCACAGCTTGGTGCAGGCGGGCTGCGGAACCATACTATTTGGCAGTAGCAATTACCGTTGCATAACAAACAATAACACCTGCATTACAACAATAATGGACTGGCAAAAAACATTACAAACAATAAAGCAGTATGCCTTCCCCGGAAAAGCCGCGCTGGAACGCGAACTGTCTGCCGCGCAGGGCGAGAACCGGGCCCTGTCCGAAACCCTGGAGGGCGTACGCCATGAACTCCAGGCCACCCTCCGCAATGATGCGCAGCAGATCACCGATCTGCAGCAGCAGCTAGGCAATATTCATTTAGAACACAGCGCAGCGCGCCACCAGGTGCAGCTACTGGAGGCCTCCCTGCAACAGGCCAACGAGCGCCAGGCAGGCACCGAACAGCAACTCAGGTTGCTGGAAAGCAGTCTGGAGCAGGAACGCAGCCAGGCACGGCACCTGGAGGAGTTGCTGCACCAGGCCACACAACGCCAGGCCGGTACCGAGGAGCAGCTCGTGACGCTGGAAACACGGCTGCAGGAGGAGCGCGTGCAGCACGAGACCAGCCTGGACGCGACGCGGGAGACGTTTACCCTGCTGCAGAGTGAACAGCAGCGGCTTCAGTCACTGCAGTCAGAACAGGCCGTGGCATTCAGCGAGACCGGACAGCAGTTGCTGGAGTCCCTGCAGGCAGTGACGGCCAGGCCGCCGCTACCTGTCTTCCAGGTCATGGCCATCGCCGGACTGCTTTTTCTGTGCGGCAGCCTGGTCGGTGTCCTGACGCAGCGCGATTTTCAGAAGGACGGTGGCGAGTTGGCGCAACTCGATCTGGGCATCCGCGACATGCGCGCGACCATGGAGCGGTCCTTCGATAGCCAGAACGAGATCCTGACGGGGCTGCTGGAGGCGCTTGACAGGGTAGGCGCGCATGCCGACGCGACCGATGCCGATGCCGATGCCGGGGCTGTGATGGGGGAAACAGGCGCGCCCGTCCCGGAAACCGCTGTTGATGTGGCCCGGGTGGCAGCCAAGCCGGGCAAGCGCCCTGGAGGCGACAAGTGGGGTCCGCTGCTGCTGATGGAGGATGCGCAGGCAGGAGCGACCGCCGGGACGCCCCTATTTGACCCGGAGGTCAAGCAGCAACAGACCCACCTGCTGGCACTCGGCTTCAATCTCGGTCGCCGTCAGGCAGACGGGTTGAAGGATACGCAGACCGCAAGGGCGCTCGAGGAATTCAGGTTGCTGTATCTGCCCCTGGTGGACAGGCAGGAACAGGTGGCCGGTGATCAACTGACCCCCTTGCTCAAGAGACACGCCGAGCAGGCCAGGTGGGATGAGAAGACCTACGACGTCGACAGCGGTGTCCTTGCCGCAATCCGTCTGGGCAGCCGGCACACCGATGTGGACTTTTCCTTTCTCATGGAACTTGCCGCGGCTGAAAGCAGCTTCGACCCGGCATCGCGGTCGCGGACCTCATCGGCTGCCGGTCTTTACCAGTTCAAGGAAAATACCTGGCTGGAAGCCGTCAGGAACCATGGGGACAAGTATGGAATGGGGTCCTATGCCTCCCAGGTGGAAGAGGTGGTTAACAGCAAGGGCAAGGCACTGCCCGTCATCAGCGATCCGGCCGTGCACCGGCACGTGCTGGATCTGCGCCACAACCCGAGGATAGCCGCCTTGCTGGCGGCGGAGTACGTCAAGCGGAACATGCAAAGGCTGCTGTATTCGCTTGACCGGGAGCCGGGCCGTACCGAGCTTTACCTGACCCACTTCCTGGGTGCGTCGGGTGCCATCTCGTTCCTGAAGGCACTCTCCGAGGACCCCGACAAAATTGCGCGTGATATCTTTCCGGGGCCGGCCAGCCGCAACCGGGGCGTTTTCCGGAATCGGGACAGCAAGCCCCGCACGCTGGCCGAGATCTATGAAATCTTCAGCCGCAAGTTCAACACCGCGCGCTACGAGGAAGGTTAGGTGGTCCGCTACGCTGCACTGCCCACCCAGAACGACATGTCCTTGTCGAGGAAATCGTCCCAGGACATGTAGTGGGTACCGTCACATGAGAAGGTCAGGCTGATCATCCCGTTGAAGATGTTGATCGAGGCCGAGCGCAGGTAGAGGGTCTCGTCCGCCACGCGCAGCTGGCGCATCCCGTTCAGGATGGGGCCGATGCGGTCCTGGGGGATCAGTGCATCTTTCGGGTAGGGCCTGCGGGTATAAAGCATGCAGACATCCGGGTCGCTCAGTCCCTCGGGGTCGAGGATACGGTAACGGTACGGGTCGTCCATCAGCCAGATGGTGGCGCGGCTGCTGGAGAAGTGGATCACGCCCTGGAACATGCCGCGCTCGGTCAGCAGTTCCTCGAGGATGGCCATGGCCGGTTCCATGTTGCGGTCCATGAGGCTGTCGATACGGCATTGCTGGAAGACCGTACCGCGGATGGCCGGATCGCCCTTGATCTGGCGCCAGTCGCTGGATTCCTCGTAGCGCTCGGCGGTGACCGGCAGGTCGCGCAGGTCGAAATCGGCCCCCAGGAAGCCCAGCATTTCAGCATCACGGCGCACCACCTGCAGGGCGGTCAGCGAGGGCCGGTTGGCGCGCAGGCTGAGGTAGGCATCGGATAGCAGGAAGCCCCAGGAGGGAACGGTTTCGCGCATGTAGGGGCGCTGAGAGCGGTCACGCCCGTAGTGTTCGGGTAGTAGTCCGCTGCTGCTGACATTGTCGCTGATCTGGATGCCGTTGGTGTCGAGTGTATACAGGAACAGGCAGTGCGGTACGCTGCGGAATCCGTCGCCCAGCACGATATCCAGCTGCTCGCGATCTCCCCACACGGCCGCACAGCTTTCGGCCAGCTCGGCCAGCGGTGCGGACAGCAGGTCCGCCAGCATCAGTCGCTGGCGGTGAATGGCATCTTTCAGGGTCTCTTGCATGACGGCAAGTGTAATCGTAATCCGGGCCCGCGACCATGCAGTGAACCCGGCGGGAGCGAACGAAATCCCGGGGGCGGGTTTTGTGTGAGATCCTGGCCTGTGCCAGTATCACAATTCAGTCATGACATCCCGGCAGAAAGGAGGATCCATGAGCAGGGAAATCACTTCGCAGGCGCGTCTGCGTGCAGACATGCAGGCCTTCCGGGCCGGTTTTACCAGCCTGTTCCTGGCAACTGTCTCGGCTGACGGTGTGCCTGAAGCCAGTGCCGTGCCGATGGTCATGGGGGATGCTGGCGAGTTTTATATCTATGTCAGCGCCCTGTCTCGGCATACCTCGAACCTCGAGTCGAACCCGCAGGCCGGCGTGCTCCTGATACAGGAGGAGCAGTCGGCAGCCAACGCCTTTGCCCGTGAACGCCTCAGTTACCAGTGCCGGGCTGCCGGTATTCCGCGGGACAGCCCGCGTTTCAGTGACATCATGGGCGCGTTTGGAGAGCGCTTCGGGACGATTATGCAGACCCTGCAGAACCTGGCCGACTTCCGGCTGATTTGCCTGACGCCGGCCAGCGGGACCTACGTGCGCGGTTTCGCCCAGGCCTGGCGCCTGAGCGGGCCGGGCCTTGATGACCTGCAGCACCTGAACCCGGCCCGCGACGGCTGATTCAGCTGTCGTGCTGCCGCTGGTTTGCTTCCCCGGTCATCAACTGGATGACTTTTTCGCTAATGTAGGCATCCCCCCGCAGGGAGGAATCGGCCAGTGCCCCGGTGGTGCTTTCCAGGAACTGCAGCCTGACCCTGAGTGTGAACCGGCGCCCGGCGCTGTGTCTCAGGTAATCGACGAGTTGTCCGGCATCGGCCCGATAGGTCAGCGAGGCCGGTTTGCCGAGTTCCGCCGTCAGCTGCAATACCTCGTCACCAATGGGCAGCAGTCGTGCATAACGCCGGTCGCGCGTGATGGCGGGGTGACTGGCGTTCAGTGCCACCGTCACATCGGTGTCCGGCGCAGTCCCTGTGTTGCCTGTGTGAAACTGTGCCGTCGTTGCAATTGCATAGGCGCCATAGACCGGTGTATCAGGTGAAAGCGTGAGCGTGACAGAGAGGTTATGGTCCGGGTCGAATGCCGCCGCCAGCTTATCTATGCGGGCAACGTCTCCTGCATCGACACGCGGGGCCGCCCGATCGGCACGGAGCTGGCGTAGCTTCGCCAGGCAGGCCTGTGGTGAATAACGGGAACCGTCGAAAAGCAGTGATGGTCTTTCCGTGACGGCGGCACAGAACGTCTCGTTCAGCGATGCGATGGCGAGTTCCTGGTAGCACTGCGACCGGTAATAGTAGGTCTGCATGCCGGCTGGATTGAAGATTAACCCGGTCGGGCCGCAGCGGGCCGGTATCAGTCGGCAGCGTTCTTCCGCAGCGGTGTCAGGCGGTATCAATTTGTACAGGCTGTTGATGTTTTCCTTGTATTCACCGCAGGAAAAGGGTCCGTCCGGGTCCTGTCGTGACAGGCTGCCCGTCTCCAGTGTCCAGAGCAGGGCGAATAGCAATAGCCCCGAGAGGAGCAACACCAGGCGTGTGCGTGAAAGGCGTTTTCCCATTGATTCATGCCCGGAGCTTGCGGTCTACAGCCTGCGTCGGATCGTGGCTCACGATAATGACGCGCCGAGTTGCTCCCAGGCCATGTGCAGGTCCCTGGGGATATCGTCAGGCCCGGGTCGGCGCGCCTGTTTGCGGATGTCCGCCAGTGTCAGCACGCTGGGTGGCCTGCCTTTGGGGAATTTTGCCGTCTGGGTAAACAGGTGCAGACCCCTGACCGGTGTCTCGGGCACGATGGTCCGGACTGCCGCGACCTGGGCCTGGAGAAGTCGATCGGGGTTGGGAAAACGGTAGCTGCGCTTGTTGATTACCTGGGTCCACATATCGGTCGTGCTGCTGCCGAAGATTAGCCCGTCAAAACGCTTCACGTCGACAACCAGGATCGCGTCGCGGGCCAGCACCAGATTGTCAATCATGATTTCGCCGCCCAGGCCGTCGGGGAGGCTGATGTCATGCAGGGACCTGGCACCGAGTCGCCGCAGGGCCCGTCTGATCTGACGCTCATGGCGCCAGTGGCGCAGGGGTTTGCGGGCCAGGAACAACGGCACCGCCAGGGCCGCGACCACAGCCAGTGTCAGCCACAGATGCTGCTCATTGACATGGTAGGGTTCCATGAGGGCGAGTATTGAATCTGGCATGGCCGGCGTGTCATCCTGTGATGATATTCCCGCAAGGGATTGTTCAGTGCTGTGAGAGTATTTTACGCAAATTTTCGGGACGCGGCCGCTGGTTGCCAGGTCGTGAATCGTACCGGGCGGGAATGAGCGCATCATGATGGGGTTTCTCAGAGAGCTGTTCGCGGGTGTCAGGCAGAAAATGGCCGATGTCTTCCTGGGCGAGCCGGTCAGGGAGTGGGGCGTGATCTACGAACATGACGGGCGTTTTTCAACGAGTCCAATTCCCTCGACCTCTACCAGAAGGATGGCCAGGCGGTGCTCTGGCTGAAGGCGATCTACAAGAGCAGGATCAGTTACAACTCCTACGGCTTCGCGATCAACGTCCACGACCTGCGCAACTTTGTGGAGACCTTGCAGTCACGCTACGGGGAACTGTGCCGGTTGGCCCGCACGCCACGGCCCCTGCCGGCAAATACCCGCGATCGGCTGCCCCTGGTGCATCGCCTGCTGCTCAAGGCCATCTTTGGAGTCAGGGCCAGCAAGCTGCTGCTCGATCTGCGCGACCCGGATAGCCAGGCAACGGATTATCGCTTCTTCGGTTTCGTCACGCGCAAGTCGGAGAACAAGATCTTTATCCAGTCGGGCCTGGATATATCGAAATCGGATGCCACCGTCATCTCCGGGGAGGGCTTCGCTGCCGCCCTGCAGGTGCTGGCAGGGTTCCTCGACTCGGGGGAATTGGCTGCCGTGTTGTCCCGCTAGCTTGGCTGCGGACTGTCCCCGGCCGGCATGGGCGGGGGCCGCCGGGGCGTCGGGCCGGTTAAAGTCGCGTCCATCACGGCCGAGATATCGGGTGTCGGATCAACCATTTATCACTACCGGACGGTCTGGTAGGGGGCGCTGAACACAGGGATGCATAAAGTGGCCAAAAAACAATATCTAACTGAAAAGTATAATGATTACATGCTGGAGCCCTTGAGCACCCCGCACCGCCGGCGGGTTGATTCCACCCTGCTCGTCGAACTGCGCAAACACCCGCGCTTCGAAACCCGGTTCCCGGCCAGGGCGTTCCCTGCCAGCGGTGAAGGTGTGGATGTCCTGGTGACCAATATCTCGCATTCCGGTATGCGCCTTGAAGGCACCCAAGCGATGATCCAGACCCTGTTTCCCGGGCTGGAGCGGCTGGAACAGCATGCGCCGGTTGCGTTGCAGGTGATGTTTGTCCTGCCGGGCGCTGCAGGCCGCCCCGTCAGCGTCAGGGCCCATTGCCGGACGGTCTATGTCCGCGCCGCGGGGACGGAGGACTATCAAATCGGCATGATGATCAGTGCCTTCGATGAAGGGCGCGATGCCTACGTCGAGTACATCCTCAACAGGCAGGCCGAATCATAAGGTCGGCCGGCCATAATCGCCTGTTTCAAGTCCTGCTGACAGTGCGCTGACAGACTAACTGGTCCCGAAGGTGTCGCAGCTGTCGATGTCACCGTTCTGGATACCGCGCCTGAACCATTCGACGCGTTGTTCCGAGGTGCCATGGGTGAAGGATTCCGGTACCACGTAGCCCTGGCCCTCGCGTTGCAGGCGGTCATCACCGATGGCGCTGGCCGCCCCCAGGGCCTCCTCGATATCACCCTGTTCCAGTACCTGGCGGCTGCGCTCGGCGTGGTTGCCCCAGAGCCCGGCGAAGCAGTCGGCCTGCAGTTCCTGCTTGACCGAGAGGGCGTTGGCCTGTGCCTTGCCCAGGCCGCGCTGTGCGGAGCGCACCTGCGTGCTGATGCCCAGCAGGTTCTGCACGTGGTGGCCTATTTCATGCGCGATGACATAGGCCTGGGCGAAATCACCGGGGGCGCCGTGGCGGCTTTTTAGGTCATCGAAGAAGGCGAGGTCGATATAGACCTTCTGGTCGGCCGGACAATAGAACGGCCCCATGGCGGAGCTGGCCATGCCGCAGGCGGAGCTCACCGATCCGCTGAACAGGACCAGGGTCGGTTCCCGGTAGGTCTGCCCGGCCTTGTGAAATATCGCGTTCCAGGTGTCCTCGGTGTCCGCCAGCACCACGGACACAAAATCGGCCGCCTGTTGCTGTGATGCCGTGGGTTTCCAGTCCTCCCGGCTGACGGCGGGCCCGCTACCGGTCTGCATCTGCAGGATCTCCAGCGGGTTGATGCCGAGGAAGTAGCTGGCCACCAGCACCAGGGCGATGGTACCGACGCCGCCCTTGAAGGCAACCGGCCGGACGCCACGCCGGCCACGCCGGTCCTCGATATTGGAACTCCTGCGACCTGTTTTCCAACGCATGCCGTCTGCCTCTCGCCTTGCCCGGCACTCAATTATAGTGGAGATGCGGTGAATGAATATCGTCCGTCGACGGGTGAACGGCGACCGGATTGCAAATTATTGTGGCCGCCCCGCCGGTGGGCCCTTAGCCGTAGTCGGGGGCGTAGTTCTCCAGGATCTTGATGTAGTTGGCGCGTTCGAAGGCACTGGGGTCCAGGCAGTTGGCCTGGCTCATGGCGCCGCGCAGCTGGCCCACCGAACTGTACTGTTTCTCCTCCATCCATTTCTCAAGGCCATCGACCAGGGTGGTGAGGAAACCGATGCCGTGCCTGAGCAGGGCCGAAGTGGTCATAACGACGTCGGCGCCGGCCATCAGGTACTTGACGACCTCCACGGGGCTGTGTACGCCGCGGGTGGCCGCGATCGAGGCGTTGATGCGACCGTGGAGCACGGCGATCCAGAGCAGCGGGAGACGGATCTCGGAGGGTGTGCTGAGCTCGAGGTCCGGTGCGACCTCCATCCTGTCCAGGTCGAAATCCGGCTGGTAGAAACGGTTGAACAGCACCAGGGCATCGGCACCCGCCTCGTCGAACTGGCGGGCCATGTTGCCGAAGGCGCTGAAGAAGGGACTCAGTTTGAGGGCGACCGGGATGGTCACCGATTCCTTGACGGCCTTGAGCACCTCGATGTAACGCTGCTCGACCTCGCGGCCGGTGATGTAGAGGTGGGCGGGGATGTAAAAGGTGTTGAGCTCGATGGCGCTCGCACCGGCATCCTGCATCATGCGCGCGGTATTCACCCAGCCCTCGTTGGTGATGCCGTTGAGGCTGCCGATGACCGGGATGTCGACCGCCTCCGTGGCCTGGCGCAGCAGGTTAAGGTATTCGTCCGGCCCGGTATCGTAGTCGTCGCAATCCGGGAAATAGCTGAGCGACTCGGCATAGCTCTCGGCACCCGACGTGATCAGATGTTCGATGGCGGCGCTCTCGTGTTTGATCTGTTCCTCGAACAGCGAGAACATCACCACGGCCGCGGCACCGGCATCCTCCATGCGCTTGATGTTGTCTAGCTTCTCCGCCAGCGGGGAGGCCGATGCGATGATGGGATGTTTGAGTTCCATGCCCATGTAGGTGGTCCGAAGGTCCATGGCGTAGTCTCCTGCGGGTTTCAGGTGGTGGGGCTCCCGGCATCGGGGTGCACGTCGCTTGAACCGCGGCGTTCGCTCCCCTGGTAGCCGGCACGCTCGTACAGCCGCCATGTCTGGTTGACATGCTGCTGGGCCAGTTCCATCAGCACGTCGGCCTCGGCGGGATTGGTGCGGCTGAGCATGCGGTAGCGTAGCTCATGGTCGGCATATTCCCGGAAAGATATGCGTGGCTGCCGGGAATCGAGAACGAAGGGGTTTTCACCCGACGCACGCACCTCCGGGTTGTAGCGCATCAGCGGCCAGTAGCCGCTCATCACGGCACGCTGCTGCTGCAATAGTCCATGCTGCATGTTGATGCCGTGCGCGATGCAGTGACTGTAGGCCAGGATCAGCGATGGACCGGGATAGGCCTCGGCCTCGCGGAAGGCCTGCAGGGTCTGCTGCGGATTGGCACCCATGGCGACCCGGGCGACATACACGTTTCCGTAGGAGATCGCCTGCAGTGCCAGGTCTTTCTTGGGCACGCGCTTGCCGCCGGTGGCGAACTTTGCCACCGCTGCCAGCGGTGTGGCCTTGGACATCTGTCCGCCGGTATTGGAATAGACCTCGGTGTCGAGTACCAGCACATTGACGTCGCGCCCAAGTGACAGCACATGGTCGAGTCCGGAAGAGCCGATGTCGTAGGCCCAGCCGTCACCACCGACCGTCCAGATACTGCGCCGCACCAGGTGATCGGAGACCGACAGCAGGTGCCGGGCCTGGTCCGTATCCAGCTGTTGCAGCTTGTGTTGCAGCTCCGCCAACCGCTCACGCTGGGCCTGAAGCTCGGAGTCGGTGATCTGCGGCGCCAGCAGGATCTGTTCGACCAGTCCCTCACCCAGCTGCGGCATCAATTCCTTGAGCAGGCGCTCGGCCATGGCCAGCTGCTTGTCGGTAGTGAGGCGAAAGCCCAAACCGAACTCCGCGTTGTCCTCGAACAGCGAGTTGGACCAGGCCGGCCCACGGCCTTGCGCGTTCCGGCTCCACGGGGTGGTGGGCAGGTTGCCGCCGTAGATGGAGGAGCAGCCGGTGGCGTTGGCCACGATCAGGCGATCCCCGAACAGCTGCGAGAGCAGCTTGACGTAGGGGGTCTCGCCGCAGCCGGCACAGGAACCCGGGAACTCGAACAGCGGCTCCAGGAACTGCACGCCGCGCACCGTGGAAAAGTCCACCCGGCTGCGCTCCACATAGTCCAGGGTATCGAAGAAGTCGATGTTGTCGCGCTCACCATCCAGCACCGGCTCCTTCGGCTGCATGTTGATTGCCTTGCGCCCGGGTTCCTTGCTGCTCCTGGCGGGGCAGACGCCTACGCACAGTCCACAGCCGGTACAGTCCTCCAGGTAGACCTGCAGGGTGTAATGCACGTCGGGCAGGCCGCGGGCGTTGATGGCCGAGGACTTGAAACCCGCGGGTGCCGACTCCAGCTGCGCCTCATCGTAGAACTTGGCGCGAATCACGCTGTGCGGACAGACCAGGCTACAGTTGCCGCACTGGATGCAGATCTCCGGCTCCCATACCGGGACGTACATCGAGATGTTGCGTTTCTCCCAGCGGCTGGTGCCGGTGGGGTAGGTGCCATCAACGGGCACCATGCTCACCGGCAGTTCATCACCCAGGCCGGACATCATCTTCGCCGTGACATCGCGCACGAAATCGGGTGCCGCCGGCGGGACTGGCGCAAGCAGTTCCAGTTCGCTGCTTACCCGACCCGGTATCTCCACGGGGTACAAATTGGCCAGTGTGTTATCGACCGCCGCAAAGTTCTTGCGCACCACCTCATCGCCTTTTTTGCCGTAGGTCTTCTCGATAGCGGTCTTGATCTTGGCTATGGCCGCATCTTTGGGGAGCACCCCGGAGAGGGCAAAGAAACAGGTCTGCATCACCGTGTTGATGCGGTTGCCCATGCCGCTGTCGCGGGCGACCTTGTAGGCGTCGATGACATGCAGCGACAGATTCCTGTCGATAATCGTCTGCTGGATAATTCGCGGAAGCTGGTCCCACACGGCCTCGGGGCCGACGGGGCTGTTCAGCAGGAAGGTCGCACCGGGGGCCGCCTTTTCGAGGACATTGGTGCGCTCCAGGAAATTGAACTGGTGGCAGCCGATGAAGTTTGCGGACTGGACCAGGTAGCTGGAGCGGATCGGTTGCGGTCCGAAGCGCAGGTGGGAAACGGTCTGGGAGCCCGACTTCTTGGAATCGTAGACAAAATAGCCCTGGGCGTGGAAGGCCGGATCTTCGCCGATGATCTTGATAGTGTTCTTGTTCGCCCCCACTGTACCGTCGGCACCCAGACCGTAGAACAGGGCGCGCACCACCTTGTCGGGCTCGATAATGAAACCCGGGTCGAATGCCAGGCTGGTATGGCTGACGTCGTCGTGAATGCCGATGGTGAAACCGTTGCGCGGCGTGTCGCTGTCCAGTTCATCGTAGACGGCCTTGACCATGGCGGGGGTGAACTCCTTGGAGGACAGGCCGTAACGGCCGCCGACCACGCGCGGCATGCGGCCGCCAGGGAGTTCACCGTTCGCACTGGCCGTTGCCAGCGTGGCGAGCACGTCGAGGTAAAGCGGTTCTCCCGGCGCACCGGCCTCCTTGGTACGGTCCAGTACGGCAATGCGGCGTGCGCTGACCGGGAGACTGGCCAGGAAGTGCCTGGCCGAGAACGGCCGGTAGAGGTGTACCTGGAGGATGCCGACGGCCGCCCCGCCGGCCTGCAGGAATTCCACGGTCTCGCGCACCGTATCGGCCGCCGAACCCATGATGATGATGACGCGTTCCGCCTCGGGATCGCCGAAATAGTCGAACAGCCGGTAATGACGTCCCGTCAGTTCGGCGAACAGCCGCATCTTGTCCTCGACAATGTCCGGTGTCGCGGCATAGTAGGGGTTGACGGTCTCGCGGCCCTGGAAATACACGTCGGGGTTCTGGGCAGTGCCGCGCATGAACGGGTGGTCCGGGTTGAGGCCGCGCCGGCGATGGGCAATCACCTGTTCATCCGGGATCATGGCGCGGATTTCGTCATCCGTGAGCAGGGCGACCCGGTTGATCTCGTGCGAGGTACGGAAGCCGTCGAAGAAGTGAATAAAGGGCAGGCGCGTCTCGAGGGTGCTGGCCTGTGCGATCAGCGCCATGTCATGCGCCTCCTGTACCGAGCCGGAGGCAAGCTGGGCAAAGCCGGTACTGCGCACCGCCATCACGTCCTGGTGGTCGCCGAAGATGGACAGGCCCTGCGCAGCCAGGGAGCGAGCCGCCACGTGGAACACCGCCGCGGTGAGTTCGCCCGCGATCTTGTACATGTTCGGAATCATCAGCATCAGGCCCTGGGAGGCGGTGAAGGTCGTCGTCAGCGCCCCGGTCTGCAGGGCGCCGTGAGCGGCGCCCGCGGCACCGCCCTCGCTCTGCATTTCGGCAATGACGGGGATGTCGCCCCAGATATTGGTCTTGCCTTCCTGGGCCCACTGGTCGGCGAGCTCGCCCATGGTGGAGGAGGGTGTGATGGGGTAGATCGAGCAGACCTCGTTGGTCCGGTAGGCCACGTAGGCCGTTGCCTCGTTGCCGTCGATGGTGGTTATTTGTCTGTCAGGCATGCTTGCTCCAGGTGCCGGCTGTAAACCGGTGACCAGCTGTTATTGCTGCGGCCGCGTGTTCAGGCGGATTCGGGAACCATTTCGATGGCATGGCAAGGGCATTGTTCGAAGCAGATGCCGCAGCCCGTGCACAACTCCAGGTCGACCGAAAACCCCCGGTTCTTTCCGCGCTTGATGATGGCGTGTTCCGGGCAGGCCCCGAAGCAGCCGTCGCATTCGAAACAATTACCGCAGGACAGGCAACGCCGGGCCTCGAACACTGCGTCCTGCTTGTTCAGTCCGTGCACCACTTCCTCGAAGCCGCTCTGGCGGTTCTCCGGTGTGAGGCTGTCCTGCGGGCGCTGGTCGGCATCCGTGAAATACCAGAGGTGCAGCTTGTCGAAGCCCGCCAGCGGGTGTTTGTCCGGATTGCTGTAGTGCTCGCCGCGCAGCCAGCTGTCGATATTGCGGGCCGCCTTCTTGCCGTGGCCGACTGCGGTGGTCACGGTGCGTTCAGAGGGCACCATGTCGCCACCGGCAAAGATTCCGGGATGGCCGCTCATCATGTGGTCGTCGACGATCACCGTGTCCCCCTGGAACTCGACACCCGCGATGTCCTCGAGCAGGGTGACATCGGTGCTCTGGCCCAGGGCCAGTATCAGGGAGTCCGCCTCCAGGGTTTCCAGCTGGCCGGTACCCCGGGGGCGGCCGTCCTCGCCGATCTCCATAATCTCGACCGTGAGCGTGGTCTGGTCAATCTCGCGGATGGTGCGCAGCCAGTTTATCTTGACGCCTTCCTCGAGTGCCTCCTGTGCCTCGGATTCGTGAGCCGTCATCTGTTCGCGGTTGCGGCGGTAGATAATCAGGGCCTCTTCGGCGCCGAGGCGCTTGGCGACCCGGGCCGCGTCCATGGCCGTGTTGCCGCCACCATAGACCGCCACGCGCCGGCCCAGCACGGGTGCATCGCCGGTCTCCACACTGGCCAGGAAGTTGACCGCTGACAGCATCCCGGCCGCGTCGCGTGCCGGTATGTCGATGTGCTTGCTGAGGTGCGCCCCGATGGCGACGAATACAGCATCGAAGTTCCCCTGCTGTTTTTCCGCGAGCAGGTCCTCTACCCTGTGGCCAAGGACGATCTTGACGCCCATGTCCTCGATGCGCCGTATCTCTGCATCCAGGATGTCCCTGGGCATGCGGTAGGCGGGGATGCCGAAATGCATCATGCCGCCCGCCATCGGGCCGGCCTCGTGGATCTCCACGCTGTGGCCCATGCGGGTCAGGTGATAGGCGGCGGACAGGCCGCTGGGACCGGCGCCCACCACGAGGATGCGCCTGCCGGTCGCCGCGGTGTCGCAGTCGATCTTCCAGCCCTTGTCGATGGCGAGGTCACCCAGATAGCGTTCCACGGCATGAATGCTGACCGGTTTGTCGAGTTGCTCGCGGTTGCACCCGGATTCGCAGGGGTGATAGCAGACCCGGCCATGCACCGCGGGCAGGGGGTTCTCCTCGACCAGTTTCTGCCAGGCAGCCTTGAAGCGTCGTTCCCGGGCCAGCGCAAGCCAGGCCTGAATGTTCTCGCCGGCGGGGCAGGCATGGTTGCAGGGTGGCAGCAGGGAGATATACTCGGGCCGCTGCAGGCGCATTGGCCCGATACGTTTTTCCCGGGTCAGGTCCGGTGGGCGGGTCAGATCGTACTTCATTTCCAGTGTCTCTCCTTGTAACCGGCAACCGTGGTGTGGCAGGTGACAGCGCCATGCGCCGCGCGCAGCAGCCTGTTGCCGGGGATGGGGCACCGGCCGGATCCATCGGGACGGGCTGGCCGGCAAAGCCACGGCAGTTAATTGATGCACGCTCAGGGCATCTTAAACAGCAGCGCGCAGGGCTTCAAGGGAATGCGCACTGTATGGACGCAATCCCGCCATGCGTGCCGGCCCGTGTTGGGATATGATTTTCAACAGGGCGTGCCAGCCACCTTCTTTCCGGATAGTCTTACATACGAGGTAATACCATGTTTGAAGCACCCTCGAGTCCCTTTCTCGTGCCGTTCAATGGCGAATTCAGCTGGAAAGACGCACCGACCCGGCCGGCACAGGACGTGCCCGGCAAAAAGGAGATGAAACGGCAGCTGTCGAAACTGGTCAGCCGGATCGATGAACTGCAGCGTATTTTCTATGCGCATGATCGTCATTCCCTGCTGCTGATGTTTCAGGGTATGGATGCGGCCGGCAAGGACGGCACCATCCGGGCCATTCTCAAGGGCATCAATCCTGCCGGTTGCCAGGTCTTTTCCTTCAAGCAACCGACACCCGAAGAACTCGACCATGACTTTCTCTGGCGTACCAGCCGCCGCCTTCCCGAGCGCGGGCGTATAGGAATTTTCAACCGCAGTTACTACGAGGAGGTGCTGGTAGTGCGGGTGCACCCCCACTACCTCGGCAGCCAGAAGCTGCCGGCCGACGTCGACATGGATACGGTCTGGGCTGACCGTTATGACTCCATACGCCGGCACGAGGAGCATCTGGCGCGCAACGGGACCGTGGTACTGAAGTTCTGGCTGAACGTGTCGCGCGAGGAACAGCGCCAGCGCTTCCTGGCGCGACTCGAGGAGAAGGAGAAGCACTGGAAGTTCTCGGTCGGTGACATTCGGGAGCGGGCTTTCTGGGACGAATACATGGCGGCCTTCGAAGCAGCCGTGGCCGAAACCTCACGCCCCTGGGCGCCCTGGTATGCGATCCCGGCTGACAACAAGTCCTACATGCGGCTGTGCGTGGGGGACATACTGGCGCGGACCCTGGAATCGCTGGAGCTGCACTATCCGAAGGTTGACGAAAAGAAACTGGCGGAATTCGAAGACATTCGCCAGCGGCTGCTGGCGGAGTAGCGCCCGGGGCCCGCGACCGGTAACGCCTCTTAAGTGCTGCAGCAGGCGTGGGCGAGTCAATGCTGCAGGTGGTTGCTGGTCAGCAGCTTGAGTATCAGCAATGCCAGGGGTGCGCCGTGCAGGAAAAGGTCGAAGATATCAATGGGCCTGGACAGGGTACCGTCCGCCAGCATCTTCAGCTTTTCCCACAGGTGCGGTTCCGGAGCGAACGGCGCCAGGGCCAGAAATACCGCCAGTGGCAGCAGCAGGGTAAGGGGGATTGCGTCCAGTACCTTCATCGTGGATTCCCTCAGCTTGAGGAGTGACTGCCGGTGACGCCAGCGGTCAGGGTGAAGCGCATGGCCTCCTCCATGCTCATCTCCAGAGGGCGCACGGCGCTGCGCGGCAGCAGGACCGTGTAGCCACCGATCATATAGCTCAGGGGCAGATAGACCAGGATGCTGTCCTCATCGCGAATACTGTTCGGCATGCGCTCCGGCACCGCCTGGGTGACGAAGCCGATGACCTGCATGCCGGTGCTGCCTAGGGTCACCGCCACCACCTGCTCGAATTCCTTTTTCGTGCTCGGGGAGATGAAATCGAAAAAGTCGCGCATCGCCCGGTAGACCGAGTTGATTACCGGCATGTGGTAGAACAGCGCCTCACCCTTGGCGAACAGCCAGCGCACGATGTAGGCGTGCATAAGCAGCCCCACCAGGAACACCACAATCAGGCCGGCCATCACGCCCATGCCCGGCGAGTACATGCCCTCCGGGAGCAGCTGGCGGATAGCGGTGCCCAGTATCGATTCCATCGATATCACCAGCCAGTAGAGCAGGTAAAGGGTCAGCAAGACCGGCAGGATGGTCACCAGCCCGGTCAGGAAGGTTCTGCTTATGGATTTCAAGGTTCCGGCCCCCGGTCACAATGGATGTGTACGTGCCCGGTGTCGCTGCAGCGGGCCCCGGCTAAAGAGTACAAGATTGTCCGGCCAATTAGTAAAAATTCATATCCGGCCGGGCTGAATCCATTTTTGGTATGGAACTGCTGCCGCCGATTCTTCGATTCCGGGACGGCTTTCGGGTTAAACTTCCGGTTTGTTTGTCTGCCAGAGAGCCCGCACCATGAAGTTCAGCGTCGACGAGTTTCGCGCCTGGAAGCACAAGAGCATCACCCTGCTGGGTATGTCGGGGGTGGGCAAGACCTATTTGTCCATGCTGCTGCGCCAGCACAACTGGTTCCATTACTCCGGCGACTACCGCATTGGTACCCGCTACCTCGACGAGCCGATCCTGGACCTGATCAAGCAACAGGCGATGCAGGTGCCTTTCCTGCGCGATCTGCTGCGGCGCGACTGGATCTATATTCGCAACAACATCAAGGTGGCCGATCTGGGTCCGGTGCTGAGTTTTGTCGGCAAGCTCGGAAACCCCGAGCTGGGCGGGGTGCCGCTGGGGGAATTCACCCGCCGCCAGGCCCTGTACCGCCAGGCCGAGATCGATGCCATGCATGATGTGCCGGGGTTTATCCGCAAGGCGCACGAGATCTACGGCTACCCGAACTTCGTCAATGACGTAGGCGGCAGTCTGTGCGAGCTGGAGGAGCCGGCGGTGATCGATCTGCTGGCCCGGCATACCCTGATCCTGTATATCCGGGTGACGGAAAAGGAAGAGGAACAGGCCCTGATCGAGCGCGCCCAGAGCGATCCCAAGCCGCTCTATTACCGGCCGGACTTCCTTGAAGATCAGCTGCAGGAATACCTGCAACTCAACGGCCTGGAATTCGCGGCGGAGATGGATCCGAACGGCTTCACCCGCTGGGTGTTCCCGCGGCTGTTCCACTCGCGCGTGCCGCGCTACCAGGCCATTGCAGAGCCGCATGGCTATACTGTCACCTCGCACGAGGTCGGTGCGGTGCGCGATGAACGGGATTTTCTGGAGTTGCTGGAAACGGCCATCGCCCGCAAGGGGGAATAGCCCGTGTCTCTGTAAGGGATAGCTGCATGCCGATTGTTGCCCATAACAAACTGCCGACATTCCAGCGTCTGCGCGAGGAGGGTCAGACGATCCTGGACCCGGATCGCGCCATGCACCAGTACATCCGCGAGCTGCATGTCGGTCTCCTGAACATGATGCCGGATGCGGCCATTGCCGCCACGGAACGCCAGTTCTACCGGCTGGTGGGGGAGAGCAACCCGATTGCGCAGTTCTACATGCACCCCTTCACCCTGGAGGAACTGCCGCGCGGCACCCAGGCCCGGGCGCATATCGAACGCTACTACGAGCCCTTCGAGAAGATTCGTGCGGAGGGGCTGGATGCCTTGATCATCACCGGCGCCAATGTCAGCCATGCCGATCTCTCCCGCGAAGCCTTCTGGGATCCCCTGCGCGTAGTGGTCGACTGGGCGACGGAAAACGTGACCTCGGTGCTGTGTTCCTGCCTGGCCACCCATGCCGTAATGCAATTCCACCACGGCCAGAAGCGCAGGCCGCTCCCGGCCAAGTGCTGGGGGGTGTTTCCGCATCAGGTAGAGCGTTCGCACCACCCCCTGGTGAATGATGTCAACACGGTGTTCGACGTGCCTCACTCGCGCTACAACGAGATCAGCCGTGCGCAGTTCGAGGCGGCCGGTCTGCACGTCCTGGCCGAGAGCGAAGCGGCCGGGGTGCACCTGGCGGTGAGTGCGGACGGGCTGCGCGTGGTCTACTTCCAGGGGCACCCGGAGTACGACACGGTCTCCCTGCTCAAGGAATACAAGCGTGAGGTGCAGCGCTTTGTAGCCGGTGAACGCATGGAATATCCGCCGTTCCCGGAGAACTACCTCAAGCCCAGGGAAAGGGCCATTCTCGACGATTACCGCCAGCAGCTGGCGTCAGCCAGGGAAGCGGGCCTGGATCCGCCGGAGTTCCCGGAGGCGCTGGTTGCCACGCGTCTCGACAACACCTGGCACGACACCGCCGAAGGCATCGTGGGTAACTGGATCGGCCAGGTCTACCAACTCACCCACCAGGACCGGAAACTGCCGTTCATGGAGGGCGTGGACCCGAACAACCCGCTGGGTATCGATTTCTAATCCGGGGTTGACGTTGCCGGTGGCGTGCGCTGCTTAGAACGCACCCTACGATTGCCAGGCTGATCTGCATTTATCCCGTCTTGTTTTGCAATTATTGCGCGAATCTTTGCGCCCTTTGCGCCTTTGCGGTGAATCATTTGTCTTGTGCTTTCCTCCGCGCCCTCTGCGTCTCTGCGGTGAGAATTGATTGGAACATTCGCCCGCAGGACGCCAGCGCAATCCGACATGAGGTGCAAGCCGGTGTCAGTTCCAGTCATCCGAAGCCGGCTTTAGCAGCGGGGCCAGATGACGGTCGGCGTTGATCACCACCAGCCGGTAACGACCGCCGCTTACCCGGGCGGCGAGCCACGGGCGCAGCAGGGTGAACAGCCGCGGAGTCGCGGCCAGCCCCGGCAGCGGGGCGATGATCACGGCACCGGCCGGGTTCAGCCTGACCTGGTGGCGCGCGCTTCCGGGCAGGGCCTGGATGGCGATGTGGTCCCAGTCCACCCGGATGCCGCTCGCGCGGCTGCGCACGATCCCCCCGGCGAGCGTGTCCAGTTCGGCCACGATGCGTGCGCAGGCCTCCCGGTGGCCGGCAAGATTTTCCATGTCCCTGAACTGAAACTCCAGGCCGTCGGCGGTGCTGCAGACCGGGCCCGCGCGCTGGCTGAAGCTCCATTGCGTCACCGATGTGTCCGGCCGTGATGGAGGTAGTGGGGCCTGGTACCCGGCGAGCAGTTCGTCACAGCTATAGAAGCCGCAGAAGCGCTCGATGATCTGCTGCTCGAAGGCCGTCTGCTGTGAGGCCAGCGGGCCGTTCACCATGACCGGCGTGCCGTCGACCACCAGGTAGACGGTGTTCGCCGGCCCGATCTTGATATCCAGGGATGTCTCCGGGGTGATGCGACCGGCAATCCCCAGCAGTTCCGCGGCATAGGCGTCCACGGCCCCGGCCCAGCGTCTCGGGTCGCGCTGCTGTGCCAGCCGGGTGGCCTCGCGGCGGGCCCGTTCCGCCTCCGCACTGTGTGCCTCGGCCATTTGTGCAATGGCGATAACGGCGAAGTCTGAGCGCAAGGGTCCGGGTGCGTCGCCGAGGGCCATGGCAAGCTGACTGAGTCGGGAGGGTGCCGGCGATATTTCTGCGGCGGCCGGACGCCCGGTGACGGAAGACAGGGCGAGGCAGCATAGCAACAGCCAGAGCCACAGCCAAAGGTCTTGGGCACGGACCGCACCGGGGGCTGCATGGAAGGGGGTGGCTGGCAGGGATTGCGGACTCATGTGTGCATACGCTGCGGGTCGGCACTGGGTTGGATATATCCAGCAGGCGGGGTGCGAGCAACGGGCGCACCGCTGATGCCGGGTCGCGGGCACCTGATTGTCGATGTAAATTCTAGCACGCGGTTGCGGACCCGGGGTGTCACCGGTCACGCGCCCCGGTGAGATTCCGGCAGGATTTTGCTTTCCCGCCAGGCATGGCTGGACCATACTCCCGGTATGACTTCATCGACCTTCACGGCCGCCTGTGCGACCGGGCCTGACTGGCAGACCATCGCCGCCCGCTGCCTGGACGAACTGGATGCCGGTACCTTTCCGGCCAGTCTGGGCTGGCTGTATGTCACCGAACCACTGGCCCCCCAACTGGGCGAACTGCTGGAGCACCTCCGGTCCCGAACGGGCGTGCATGACTGGGTAGGCACGGTCGGTGCGGGTATCTGCTACACCGGCCGGGAGATCTACGACGAGCCGGCCGCGGCCATCATGCTGGCGAACCTGCCGGATGACGCCATCCGCCTGATTCCGCCCGGCGTGGTCGCGATGAACAGGATGCTCGAACAGAACCGCGGGTGGATCGCTGAGCGGGGTGCACGCTTCGCTATTGTGCACGGCGACCCTCGCAGTGCGCAGTTACCGCAACTGATCGAGTCCCTGTCCGAGACCCTGGATTCCGGTTTCCTGGTCGGCGGGCTGACATCCGCGGGCGAAGACGAGAACAATATCGCCATCGCCGGCAATTTGAATGAAAACGCACTCTCGGGTGTCCTGATGGCGGCTGATATCCCGGTCGTTACCGGGCTGACCCAGGGCGTTTCCCCGCTGGGTGGCAGGCATATTGTCACAGAATGCCAGCACAACATTCTGGTTACGCTGGACGACCGGCCCGCACTGGACGTGTTTCGCGAGGACATCGGTGACGTGCTGTCGCGCGACCTGTCACGGGTGGCGGGTTATATCTTCGCCGGCCTGCCGGTCCACGGTTCCGATACCGGCGACTACCTGGTGCGCAATCTGGTCGGTATCGATCCCGAGCGGAAGCTGGTCGCGATAGGTGACCTGGTCGAGCCCGGTGACCCTGTCATGTTCTGTCGCCGCGACGGGGACAGTGCCCACGAGGACATGCAGCGCATGCTGGATGATCTCGACCGGCGGGCCGGGGGCATACCCCGGGCCGGGGTCTACTACACCTGCCTGGGCCGCGGTCGCCACCAGTTCGGAGAAAACGCGGTGGAACTGAACATGATCCGCGAACGGCTGGGTGACTTTCCGCTGGTCGGGTTCTTCTGTAACGGCGAGATCTGCCACAACCGCCTGTACGGCTACACCGGTGTGCTGACCCTGTTTGTCTAGCCCGTGCGGGGTCTTGCTACACTCTGCCCAGGCCAGCAACCAACAGGTGTCAGCATGAGTGAGTTTTACTACGCCGCGGCCTGCCAGACGGCATTCGAATGCCCGGCAGACCGCAGCTCCATAGACGAACACACCCGGCGGATGTGCACCATCGCCGAACAGACCATTGTCGGCTATGAGCCGTTTTTCGATGTTCGGCTGCTGGCCTTCCCGGAGTTCGCCCACGCCGCCCCGATCTACGACAGCATCGACAAGCTGCGCGACCGGCTGGCCGTACCCATCCCCAACGAGCACACTGAGCGCTATACCCGGCTCGCCCGCCAGTACGGCTGCTATATCCAGACCGGTACCTTCCTGGAGGTGGACAGCGCCTATCCCGATGCGGTGTTCAACACCACGCTGCTGATCGGCCCCCAGGGCATCCTGTCGAAGTACCGCAAGGTCAATCCGTGGATTCCCTGGGAACTGCACGCCAGTCCCCATGACATCGAAGGCTATAGCGAGGACCTGTTTCCCGTGGTCGAGACCGAGCTCGGCCGGCTGGGGGTGGCCATCTGCTATGACTGGCTGTTTCCGACCCCTGGGGCGCAACACCGCCCATGGACTGGTGGACGCTGTTCAACCGGGCACGCGCCGCCGAGAACACGGTCTACGTGGTGGCAGCGAACCAGGGGGCGAGCCTGGCCGCCTATCCGCCTTTCAGCTGGCCCGGCGGCAGCATGGTGGTCGATTACGACGGCCGGGTCCTCGCCCAGGCCGATCCGGGACCGGGCGAGAAGGTCGTGGTTGCACCGCTGGACATCGGGACCCTGCGGCGCGAGCGCGGGCGTCGCCGCGGCCATGACATGCGCGCGCACCTGCGCAGCGAGGCGCACGGCTACCTGGCCACGGGGCGGCTGGAACCCGCGGGTGCTGTGGCCCCCGGCTTTACCCGGGCAGCTATCGAGCAGCGCATCCGGGCGGCGAAGACAGGCCTGGATTGAACAATCATTGTTGATGGCCCTGCTGCCCGAGATACCCGCCGGGGTAACCGACTCGCCGGCCCGCCTGACACCGGCGGTGCTGCAGGCCGCGGAGTGGCTGGGCCTGTACCGCGCGGAACTTGCCCGGGTGTTAAACCTGCAGTGCGCGGACATCGGCCGGCTGGGTGCGGCGCGGGAGCAGCTGGTCCCCGGCAGCCGCAGCTGGCAGCAGGCCGTGCTGTTCATTCGCCTCTACCGGGCCCTGTTAGCCATCATGGAGGCTGATGAGGCCGCCATGTTTCACTGGTTGCGGGCAGAGAACCGGCAGTTGCAGGGTGTGCCCCTGCTGTTGCTGGTTGACGAGGGCCGGCTGGCAGAGGTCCTTGACCACCTCCTGTCGCTGACGGGCGCGGCGGCGTGCCAGTGAGGCCGCCACCATCCTCTGCCCCTGAAGGATGTTGTCCGTGACTATGTTCGCTGATCAGCAGGAATACCTGCGGGCCTGGCACACGGATCACTACGACCGGCTGGTACTGGTGGAAGGTGACTCCTGGGTGTCCTATCCCTTCCTGAAAAACCTGGCGCGGCAGTTCGATGACACTGACACCCTGATGCTGAACCTCGCCTCACCCGGTGACGAGGCCCGGCGGATCCTGCGGCCCGGGAGTCCGCAGTTCAGGACGCTGCGCCGGCTGCTGCACACCCGGCGTTACGGCTACAACTTCGACCTGATTTTTCTGAGTCTGGGCGGGAACGATATCATCGGCCCCGAGATTCACACCCACGGCTTCGTCCGCGACAAGCGGGAATACCCCAACCTGCTCGGGCGTGAACTCCTGACCCCGCGCTTTTACGACACGGTCTCCGGGATTGCCCGCGGCTATGTGGATTTTCTGAAGCTGCGTGATCGCTCGGACCTCAATCCATACACCCCGGTGGTCACCCACGTCTACAGCTACCTGAGACCGAGAAAGGTCGGCACCCGCCTGGGTCCGCTGATGTTCGGCAAGGGCTGGATCCGGGTGTACCTGGAGCGGCTGCATATCAGGCAAGCGGCCGAACAGCTGGACATCATGCAGGGCATGGTGGATGCCCTGTACAAACGCCTGCAGCCGCTGGAGGAGCGCTTCGACAACTTCGTTGTCGTGGATACGCGCAGCGTGCTGTCCTGTAACGGGCGCCCGAAGACGGCCTGGTGGAAGGACGAGATCCATCCACGCAGCAGGGGCTTCGCACGGCTTGCACGCTACATCCGGCGGATCGCGCGGGCGCGTGGATGCTGGCCGGATTAGCTTTGCCTTCCCTTGGTATGGTCTATAATGAATAGTCCATAACTACTTGTTTTTGAATGTTAATATTCAGGTTATTCCGGGCCGATGCCGGTGCCGTCTGCTGACAGGCTGAACGACCTGTCACCCTTTTCCGTCCCCTGGCGTTAGCGTCATGTAGGCAATCCGCAAAACCAGGAGTCAATCATGAAAAGGTATATCAGAATTCCATCACTGGTGGCCGCTGTCCTGGCCATCTCCCTGGCCGGTTCGGGCACTGTCCTGGCGGAAGACGGTCGTCGTTACAATGACCGGCATGACTACGCTGCCCACCAGGACCGGCAGCATTCCCGCTATCAATCCAGGGACCACTACGGCGACCGGCATCATAACAAGCAGCGCCGGCATGCCAAGGCCCACAAGTACGACCGGCATCACTACAAGCAGTACAAAAAACGGCATCATTACAACCGGCACAACTATGCCTACCGCTACGATGATGACGACGACGAGAAGTTGCTGATCGGGCTGGTTCTGGGTGGCTTGATCGGCTACGCCATCAACAATGCCTATGACTCCAACGTCTATGACGATTGATGCCTGCCTGCCGTGGCGGGTTGTCTGAAGGCATAAAGAAGCACGCCTCGAATCATGGAGACGAGGCGTGCTAGTGGCACACGAGGATACACCCTTCTTTGTATTATTCTGTATATGCCACTGGGTAATATCTTAGGTAACCGGTGGTGGCTTGTATATTGCCCTGAAGTACATGGTCCGAAAGTACGACATACCCGGGCGGGCGTATCAGCCGGCGCCGATTGCGGCCGCCCTCGGGGTATGCGTGCGACACACGGCCTTGAGCGTGGTCATGGTGTCATCATAGGACAACTCCGGCACCTGGATGCCCCGGCGGCCGCGTTCGGCGTGGGCTATGAGGTCCTCGATGGAAATGATGCCTTCCACCTGTCCGTTGGCATTGGTCACCGGCAGGCGGCGCACCTTCTGGTATGACATGGTCTTGAGGGCGTTCATGATGTCGCTCTCGGGCTGGCAGGTAAACAGCTGGCGGCTCATGATCTCCTGGACCTGGATCTCGCTGGCTGCCTTGTGTTGCAGGGCGACCGCCATGCAGATGTCCCGGTCGGTGATAATGCCGATCGCGCCGCCGCCGGCGTCCACAACGGCCACGGTTCCGCAGTCGTTGTCCCACATCAGGATGGCGGCCGCCTCCAGCGTGGCCTCCGGCTCGCAGCTGGTCACATCGCGGTTCATTATCTCTCTGACGATCATTGTGCTCCTCCTGGTTCGGATAATTTAGTGATCTTGCCTCTCTGCCACCTTTCGCAAATCCACGCCTAAAGTACGCTAGCCTGACTTTTTGTCAAGCACCCGCTACGCCCTGTCGGACGGGTTGGATGCCGACCCATTATCGGCGTTGATGCCGGCCGGGAAAATGCTTTATTGTCTGCCCATGTTGGCTGCCCCGCTCACCGCTCCCGTGGCGGATCTGAACCCGATACCGCTGCAGGCCAGGCACCGGCGACGGGGCGGGTGTCCATGAGCGAGGGCATGCAATTGTTCCTGCTGTTTGTGGCCTGGGTCATTATCGCGGCCGGGGTTCACTTCGCGGTCAGGCACTATTTCCTGGCATCGTTTGTCGCGGCCTGCGCCATGGTGCTCGCGACCCAGTTCGCGAGCTACCTCCAGACAGGAGGCCTGGACCCCTTCTGGGTGATCAGTTCCATCGTTGGCTTCTTTATGGCAAGTATCGTGGCGCTGCTGGTGGGCTTGCCGTTCCGGCTGCTGCGGCAGCTGCGCAGCAAGGACCTGCCGGAATCTGGCCCCGGGGATTAGCCGGAAACGCCGACCGGACCGGCCTTCACATAAAGACCCTCCGGCTCAAGGCGTTCGATCAGGCGTTCCCAGAGGGTGCGGGGTTCGCTGGAGAAGATGGCCTGTGCATCCGCCTCCACCAAATGCCAGCTGCCACGCCGCAGTTCACGGGCGAGTTGCCCTGCCGACCAGCCGGCGTGGCCGACATAGAAATGCAGTTCGTCCTCCGGTTTGTTCTCGGCGAGCAGCCGGTCCATAACATTGCGGTCGGCGCTGACATAGATATCGTCGACGACGTGCTGTACCAGCCGGCTCTGGCTGGCATTGCGCATCAGCATGATGATCCGGCTGTGCTGCACGGGCCCGCCGAAATACAGGGGATAGCCGGCGGCGACCTGTTCCCTGATGCCCGATATGGCCTCTGATAATTTCACCTCGGTGGGGCGATTTACGATCAGGCCGGTGGTCCCCCCGGGTCCGTGATCCAGCAGATAGATCACGCTGTGGCTGAAGTGGGGGTCCTGCAGGTCACGTTGCGCCACCAGGAACTTGCCGGGCGCCGGTTCCCGGTCCATGGCGCCAGGTATGCCGGGGCCGGTAATTACCGGTGTGAGTGCGAGGTGCAGCCGAACCGCGCCCCCCGGTTCCGGCAGCAGGCTAAGGCAGGCCATCATGAGGAGCGACCACAGTTGCATAGGGTGAAGTATAGTGAAAACTCCGCGTTTGTGACCGGGCCACGGGGGTGTCTGGATGATTCCGATCCACGAGTTGCTCAGCCGGATCCGCTGGGACCGGGATTTCGGCCGGGCGGACTTCGTCATCGGTTACTACGACAGGGTGAGCGATGAAATCATCCGGGTGCCGCTGGCTGACCTGTATTTTGAACCCGACGACCACTTTTCGTTCGACCTGGTCGATCAGGCGGGTGAACTCCACAGTATCCCGCTGCACCGGATCCGGGAGGTATTCAGGGACGGGGTGCTGATCTGGCAACGCGCGCGCTGAGCTGGCAGCGGACCCGGTTTGCTCAGCTGGTCTCGGGGAAGGACACCCGGAACTCCGCCCCGGGCGTTTGGTTGACGACATCCACCTGCCCGCCCATGGCAACGACCAGCTGGTGCACCAGTGCCAGGCCGATGCCGGTACCCACGGTCTCCCGGGTGAGCTCGTTCTCCGAGCGGTAGAACAACCTGAAGATCTTCTTCATCTGGTCGCGGGGGATGCCGGGACCGTAATCGCGCACCGAGAACAGCACACGACCATCCTGCTGGCGTGCGCAGCCGAGATCGATGGCGCGGCGTTCTGCCCGGGCGGAAAACTTGATGGCGTTGTCTACCAGGTTGATGATGACCTGGGTGAAATAGTCCGCATCGACCCGGATGGTCGAGCGGGTGGCGGCGTCACTGCAGTCCAGTCTGAATTCGAAGCCCGCACGTTCTACCTGGGCGCCGATCCGGGAGTGAACGGTGTCGAGCAGTTCGCCGACGCTCACGGGCTTCAGGTCCACTTGCAGATCATTGCGGGTCATGCGCGCCAGTTGCAGCACGTTGCCTATCAGGCGTGACAGGCGTTCACTTTCATCGAAGATGTAGTCGTAGTATGCCTGTTTCTTTTCATCGTCGGCCCAGCCCTCGCGCAGCATCTCGCCATACATGCGAATCGAGGTCAGCGGGGTCTTGAGCTCGTGGCTGACGGCCGAAACGAAATCCTGTTGCTGACGCGCGAGATCGATCTGTCCGGCACCCAGCCGGTACATCAGATAGAAACCGCCCAGCAGCACCAGTGCGAGGACGGCGGTGATCCAGCTGATCAGGGTACTGCCGGGCGTGGAGGGCAGTCGGGTGATGCTGAAGATCAGCTCCATCCCGCCCAGGGGGGCGGACAGGCGCCGCTGGTAGAGTAGGGCGCCACGCAGCTCCTCGGCGCTGGACAGGTAGCCGCGTGCGGCCTGCCCGGTGAAGGCCGTGAAGACATTGCCCTGGTAGGCCACAATCAGGTCACTCATCTGCGCCAGGGCGGTTTCGCGGAAATCGGGCTGAATGACACCCTGCAGAAACAGCTGTTGTTCGATCAACGCACCCTGGACATAGCGCTGCCCGTCGCGCCATACCCGGCGAAACAGCACGAAATGCCCGCTATCCAGGAGGCTGATCTCAAAGGGGTCAATTTCGCTTTCGAAGGTGTGGATGCGCAGCGGGGCTTGCGCCATGCGTGGTGCCGCGGTTTCGGCCTCTAGTACCGGTTCGGCAGACGACAGCCCGGTCCCGGGCAGCGGTTCGGGCAGGGCGCTGCGCTCCCGGCGGGCGGCGCGTTTCTCCAGCGCTGATGCCGGTTCATCGGCAGGTCCGGCCTGCCGTTCTTCGGCGGGCCGGACCTGGAAGCGGGAATCCAGTTTCAGGTCTTCGACCCGCCCCAGAGCCGTGCCGTGTTTCTGCTTGCGCTCCTGTTGCAGCGGGGCGGCAGGCTCGTTGAGGCGGTCGAAGCTGGCCTGGCCAGCTGGCTGTTGCTGCGGTGGTCGCGGCGGTGACGTGGCGGCATCGTCGAGAGAGAGATAGGCCGCACTGTCCTTGTCTGTGGCGGGATGGTCGCTGCGCGCGCCGGCTTGTGCACGCATGGCCTTGCCAGCGGTGCCTGACGCTCCATCACGCACCAGCCGGTTGCGGCTGAGGATCTGCTGCATGCGCCCGGCAAGCGCCAGCCGCTGCTCGCGCTCTTCCGTGGAGATGCCGTAGGTCCCCGGATCCACGCCCGCTGACGGTAGCAGGGGAGTACTGAAGGCCCCCGCGGCATCAACCTGGAAATAGCCGATCAGACCGGGGATGGCGCTGCTGACCGGGTAGTCCGACAGCGGTGAACGCTGGACGAAACTGGCTGCGGGGTCGCCTGCGATGACCAGGAAGGCATAATCGCTGAAGTTGCGCGTTTCCTCTTCATTGAGCAGCTGGCGGTAGTGCCTGTCGATGCGCGCGGCCAGTTCCTCCGCCAGCCCCCGGTGCTGGTGAAAGGCCTCCCACTTCAGCTGGCTGTAGGCCTGGTAGACCAGGATGCCGGTGGGGATGACCACTGCCAGGAAGAACATGGCCAGCCAGCGGCGCAGGTGCTTGCGGTCCAGCCCGGTAAGCGCGGTCTGCATCAGCCCGGTTCCGTCAGCAACCGGTATCCCGCGCCGCGCACGGTCACCAGGTAACGCGGTTGCGCCGGTTCGGGTTCGATCTTGCGGCGCAGCTTGGCGATGTGGATGTCGACGGTCCGGGTCTCGATGTTCAGGTCCCGGGCGTAACCCCAGACCTTGGTCAGCAGTTCCTCGCGCGAGACCGGTCGTTCCGCATTGGCGTTCAGGTACTGCAGGATGTCCATCTCGCGGCGCGTGAAGGCAAGGGACCCCCCGTTGTATATGCCCTGCAGGTTGCGGCAGTCCACCTCGATGTCGTCACCGAGGCGGATCAAGTGGTCCCGCTCGATGCCGATGCGGCTGCGTCGCAGCACGGCCTGAATGCGCAGCATCAGCTGGGCTACAGAGAATGGCTTGGCCACGTAGTCGTCGGCGCCCAGCGACAGTCCCTGGATAATGTCTTCATCGCTGGTTTTGGCCGTCAGCATGATGATGGCCTGCTCGGGGTCGCGTTCGCGAACCCGGTTGCAGATATCGAAGCCGTTCATGCCGGGCAACATGACATCGAGCAGGATGAGATCGAAACGTCCGCTCAGTGCCTTGTCCAGTCCTGCATTGCCGTCGGCAGCGCAGTCGGTATCGTAGCCGTGGAATACCAGTACATCCACCAGGCCGTCGCGGATGGCGGCCTCGTCTTCGACAACAAGGATACGGATCTTTCGCTGCATGGTCAGTCGATCATTCGGTGTCTGGCTGTGCGGTCAGCGTGGCCCCGAGGCTGCATGAGTAAGGGTCGATGCCTGTTTAAAGCCTATCAGCTTGCGTCGCTGGCGGCATGTAAATCTTTGGTAAAACATGCGTCGCGGGTTTTACCAAAGCCTGTCTACCAGCGACGCGTGGTGGCCTCTAGACTGATTTCACAGTCAACAGTACCCGTTGGAAAGGAGGTGAACCATGGCATTGATTACCCGTGTATCACGGCTGTTTCGGGCCGATCTTCACGCGGTCCTCGACCGGGTCGAAGAGCCCGACGTACTGCTGCGGCAGGCCGTCCGCGAAATGGAGGAAGAGCTTGCCCGTGATGAGCAGCGCATCAAGCTGCTGACCCATGAGCACGAGCAACTGGTCAAGCGGCACCGGGACATCCAGCAGACCCTGGATGAGGTCGAGGCAGAACTGGGTGTCTGCTTCGACTCCGGCAAGCACGATCTTGCCCGGGTGCTGATCAGGCGCAAGCTGGAGGCGCAGCGCTTTATCCAGTTTCTCACCCGCAGGCACGAGACACTGGAAACAACACTCGACGGACTCAGGCAGCGGGTCAGCGAGAACCGCACGCGGCTGGAAGGCATGCGCCAGAAGGCCGAACTGCTTGCGGCGGACGATGCCTCCGCTCAATACGAAGAGTCCTGGCCTGCACCGGATACCTCGGTCCGTGATGCGGATGTAGAGGTGGCCTTTCTGCGTGAACGCCAGAAGCGGGGGCTGTCATGAAACGCCCGGGCATCATGGAGGGTGTCGTACTGGCGCTGGGCGTGAGCGTGGTTGCCGGCCTGCTGTTCACGGTCATGGGGCCGGTATTTGGCGGCGCTGCGGTGTTGCGCCTGCTGATCGCGGCCAGCAGCCTGGTCTATGTCATCTACCTGCTGAGCCGCAGTCGCGAATGCGTGGGCCGCGTCACCACCGTGGCCGCCTGGACCATCACGGCGCTTGCGCTCTGGTGGCTGGAGCCGCCGCTATTGCTTTACGTGCTGGCGCACACCGGCTTCATATGGCTCGTTCGCTCGCTGTACTTCCATGCCGGCGTGCTCTCCGCGCTGGCCGATCTGGGCCTCAGCGGACTCGGCCTGGTAGCGGCGGTCTGGGCAACCCTGCAGGCAGGCAGCCTGTTCCTCAGCCTCTGGTGTTTCTTCCTGGTACAGGCACTGTTTGTCGGTATCCCAAGGCGCATCGGGGGCAGACACCCGGACCGGCAATCCGGGCCCGATGACGAGGACCGCTTTCAGCATGCCTACCGCGCCGCGGAAGGGGCAGTGCGCAAACTCACTTCAGTCAAATGAATCTTCAGGAGGCAATCAAATGAAATCGAGAATCATTGCATTGGCATTGTTCATAATCACAACCGCAGGCGTGGCCTTTTACCCGGCCTACCAGAGTGCGGGTACCCTGATCAATACACTGGTCGATCCGGTCATCATCGATCTGCCACCCCTTGATCCCCAGGCCAATGAACGACCTCGGGTCGAGGTCGTGTTTGTGCTGGACACCACTGGCAGCATGGGCGGGCTGATCCAGACCGCCAAGGAAAAGATCTGGTCGATTGCCACCACCATGGCCTCGGCGCAACCCGCACCCGATATCCGCATGGGCCTGGTCGCCTACCGTGACCGCGGTGATGCCTACGTGACCCGGGTGGTGGACCTGTCGGATGACCTGGATTCCGTGTATGCCACCCTGATGGACTTCCAGGCCGATGGCGGCGGTGACGGGCCGGAGAGTGTCAACCAGGCCCTGTACGATGCGGTCCACAAGGTCTCCTGGAGCCAGGACAGGCAGGCCTACCAGGTGGTATTCCTGGTCGGCGATGCACCGCCGCACATGGATTACCAGGATGACATCAAGTACCCGGAAACCCTGACTGCCGCCACGGCCAGGGGGATCGTGGTGAACACCATCCAGTGCGGCCATCACGGTTCGGCCAAACAGGAATGGGAACGGATTGCCGGCCTCGGTCATGGCCGCTACTTCCAGGTGGAGCAGGCGGGCAGTGCCGTGGCGATCGCCACGCCCTTTGACGAGAAACTCGCGCGCCTGTCTTCAAGGCTCGATGACACGCGGCTCTACTACGGGACTGCCGAGGAGAAGGAGAAACAGCGCCTGAAGCTGGATGCAGCCGACAAGTTGCATAGCGGATCCTCGGTCGAGTCACGTGCTCGTAGGGCGACATTCAATGTCTCCAAGAGCGGTGCGTCCAACTTCCTCGGCGATGGTGAGCTGGTCGATGCTGTGGCCAGCGGACGCGTCGACCTCTCAGGTATCGACAGGGACAAGCTGCCGGAACCGATGCAGGCCATGGCGCCGGCGGAGCAGGAGGCACTGATCACCGAGACGGCCGCGCGCCGCAACGAGTTGCGGCAGCAAGTGCAGGAGCTGGCGGAGAAACGTTCGGCCTATCTTGAAAAGAAGGTCGAGGAGCTTGGTGGTGCCAGCGACTCGCTGGACCACAAGATATACAGGGCGGTGCGGGAACAGGCCGGCAAGCTGGGCCTGCGTTACGAGACCGACGCACCCGAATACTGAGTCGGGGCCCCCGCACACGGCCCGGCGGGGATACCGGGCCGTGTGCATGACAGTTATAATCTCGACCGTTCAGATAAGCACATCAGGACTGAATAGTTATCGTTGCGAGGAGCGTCGCAAGGCAATAACCTGTAACAGATCAATCGTACTGTCAGGAGATTGCTTCGCTGCGCTCGCAATGACATGACACATAAAGAAAAGAGGTTCCCTGGGCAATGAGCAATATGATGGCGGTATTCCTGAACGGGATTGCGCAACTGGAATACGATCGCGACAAGCCGCTGCCGGATCATCAGGCGGTCTATCTCGAGAAAATGGACACCCGGATGGATGCGGGCATCCTCGTTGGCGAAGAGACCGTCGAGCAGCCTGACGTGAACCAGCGCGCCCAGTTCGTGGCCGCCAACCTGCTGCATGCCATCAGGAGCGATGACGAATCAATGGCCGCTGCCCTGTGCAGCTATCTGGCAAATCGCCTGCCGGACCTGAAGCAGGTCAAGTTCGAGGAAAACGAAGGTGACGTCTCCATCGAACTGATCTTTGACGAGGACTATCGCAAGCAGGTCCCCGTGCAGTTTACCCCCCTGCATTGAAATCCGGTCACCCTGTATCCCTTACGGGGTCGGCGTCCATGGGTGACGGCTAACCCGGGTGCCGGAGAGCCGGTCCCGCTTGCCGAACGTTCAACCCCACAGGGTTAAAGGAATCCATCCCAGGGACCGATGTTTTACTGGTACGGGTGATTACTTACTCGCGATTTATTGTAAAGATCTGTATCTTCATGATTATAAATGGAAAAAAATTTTGAGTGGTTTTCCGGGTAGCGTTTCCGGGGTGGCCTGTTGTCCCTCTGTCGAATTAACGAAGCGGGTGCACCGGCTGCTCGTGGCCCTCGGGCTGACCCTGCTGTATGTCGCCTCGGCGAAGCTGGGGCTCCAGCTTGCGGTGATCCACGGCAACGTGACGGCGGTGTGGCCGCCCACGGGCATCGCCCTGGCGGCCCTGTTGATGCTGGGGACCTGGGTGTGGCCAGCCATCGCGGCGGGTGCCTTCCTGGTCAACTTCCTGAATGACACACCGTTACTGACTTCGCTGCTGATCACGGGAGGCAACACCCTGGCGGGTGTGGTGGGTGCGCGCCTGGTCTGTTATTTCAGTGATGGCTGCAATCCGCTGGGAAGCTGCAAGGGCTTGCTGGCACTGGCGCTGGGTGGAGGGCTGGCCGCCACAACGCTGAGCGCCACGGTCGGTGTGACGGCACTGGTTACGACCGGGTTAGCGGCGCCCGATGGTTCCGTAGAAATCTTCCTGACCTGGTGGCTGGGGGATGCCGCGGGCGTGATTGTGTTCGCCCCCCTGTTCCTGGCCTGGGCCCATAACCCCGTCTTGTCCTGGAATGCGCCGCGCTTTGCCGAGGGGCTTGCCTATGCAATTGTGTTGATAGGCGCAACGAAAATCGTTTTCAGCGGCTGGTTTCCCACCGGTGCCGGCAATCATCCACTTGCCTTCCTGATGCTCCCTGTCCTGATATGGGGAGCATTGCGTTTCGGCCGCCGCGGTACCAGCCTGTCGGTCGTCATCGTGGCATTGCACGCAATATGGGGAACGTTCCATGGATTCGGCCCCTTCGTGCACCACGACCTGAATGAGTCATTGTTGATCTTGCAGGCCTACATGAGTATCTCCAGCCTTACTGCGCTGATGCTGGCCATCATTTTCCGGGAATGGCAGCTTGCGCATCAGCGTCTTCAACGCTACCAGGCCGAGATTGAACAGCGCATAGTCGAAAGGACCCGTGACCTGTCGGCAGCGAATATCCATTTGCTCAGGGAGATGCACAAACGCAAGCAAAGCCAGGGGATGGTGGATAGCCTGGGACAGATTCTCGATAGGTCACTGAATGAAATCTATATATTCGATTCCCTTACCCTGCATTTTCTGAACGTCAACAGGGGTGCCTGCCAGAACCTCGGTTATAGCCTGCAGGAACTCAGCGAAATGACGCCGATCGATATCAAGCCCGGGATGACCCGGGAGTCGTTTGATCGCAAGCTGCTGTCGCTGCGCAACGGCAGTCTGGATCGTCTGTGTTTCGAGACCGAGCACCAGCGCAAGGACGGCAGCCGCTATCCGGTTGAGGTGCATCTGCAGCTTTCCAGTCACGGGGCACGCCAGGTCTTCGTGGCAATGATCCTGGACATCAGCGACCGCCGTGAGTCGCATGACAAGTTGCGCCAGGCAGCGACTGTATTCGACAACTCCAACGAAGGCGTCATGGTGACCGATGCCGACCGGAATATTCTGTCTGTCAACCGGGCCTTCACCGAGATAACGGGCCATGCCGAGGCGGACCTGGCCGGAAAGCCGGCCGATGTCCTGAGGTCCGATCGGCATGACGCCGCGTTCTTTGAAGGCATCATCGCCACCCTGCATGAAAATGGTCGCTGGCAGGGTGAGATCTGGCACCGCCGTGAAGACGGAGAGGCACACCCGCACTGGACCAGTATCAGCGAGGTACGCAATGAGGCGGGATCGGTTACCAATTATGTATATCTGTTTACCGATATCGCCGCCATCGAGGGAATCCAGCAGCGCGTGAAACACCTGGCCTACCATGATCCGTTGACCAACCTGCCCAACCGGACACTCTTCGATGACCGCCTGTCCCATGCACTGCATAACACCCGCCGGTCCGGGAAACGGGTGGCCGTCCTGTTCATCGATCTGGACGGCTTCAAGGCGATCAACGACACGCTGGGCCACCTGGCGGGTGATGAATTACTGCAGCAGGCGGCTGCCAGGCTGGCAACCACGGTGCGGGAGACGGATACTGTCTCACGCTACGGTGGCGACGAGTTCACCATCATCCTGGAGGGAATAGAGGACCTCGATAATGTGGTGAGTATCTCCGAAAGGATCCTCTACGAGATCCACAAGCCCTTCACAATCTCTGGTTATGAAAGACAAATATCAACCAGTATCGGCGTCAGCGTGTATCCCGAGGATGGTCGGGACGAGCATTCCCTGATCAAGCGGGCCGATGCCGCCATGTACCTTGCGAAGCAGGATGGCGGTAACCGTTTCAGCTTCTATCTGGACTCCCGGGTTCCTGTTGAACAACGGGTCGGGGCAATGGATACTGATACCGGTCCGCATACGAAGCATCATTGATATCACACGACGGTGTCGGTCCCTGTATACCTTCTTGCCTGCCTGCCGGCATTCTGGCTGTGCGCTTCCGGTTGCACCCCGGGCCGGTTGCCCGGTGACGTCGCCCACTATCAGGGTCCCATATCACTGGAGGAGAATCGGCGCTTTTTCGCAGCAGTCGCGAACCGGCCGCTCAGGCGGCTGGTGATCCGTTCCAGCGGCGGGGAAGTGGAAGCGGCGATCGCCCTGGGGACCTGGGTCTTCGAGCAGCAACTGGACCTGGAGGTAACCGAATACTGCCTCTCGTCCTGTGCCAATTATGTATTTCCGGCGGCCATTCGCAAGCGGATTGCCCCGGGGGCCGTGGTGGCCTGGCATGGCAACTACCACCACCTGAAGTCCACCGGGCTGTGGACGGATGACATCGACGCGCGCAGACAGCGCCACGGCGAAGATGCCGCCACGGCCCGCGACAGGGCCCGTGCGGTAATGGAGCGGCTGGTGCGCCTTGAACAGGCGTTCTTCGAACGCATCGGTGTCGACCAGTATCTTTGCTGGATCGGCAAGATGCCCCCGTATAATGTCCCGGACTATTATTTTCTTTCGCGCCAGGACATGGCAGGATTTGGTGTCTCGAACGTGCAGACACCCCGCGGTTATGCGTCAACCGATACGGATGGTCTCGGTTTGTCCGTGGTGTTTATCAGGTTGCAGGACGGGGCATCAGCGCCCGGGATCCGGTCACGATAAAGTGATGACAGGAGGCGCTGCCCGGCCTGTTATCGTATGCTCCGAATGCTGTCCGAAACGGGGCACTGTACCCCGCGTGAACAACCCGAACTGTACAAGTGGAGGCAGGGGATGGGCGAAGATACCGTAACCTTCATCGATAACCGGACCGGTAAACGGGTCGATCTGCCGGTCAGGGCATCGACCCAGGGGCCTGATGCCGTCGACATCGGTCGCTTTCTGCGCGAAACCGGCTATTTCACCTATGACCCCGGTTTCCTGTCCACGGCCAGTTGCCACAGCAGTCTGACCTACCTGGACGGCAAGCAGGGCATGCTGGAATACCGCGGCTACCCCATCGAGCAGCTGGCGGAACACAGCAGTTTCATCGAGGTCGCCTGCCTGATGCTGTACGGCGAATTGCCTGACCCGGCCCGGCTGGACGAGTTCAACAAAACAATCACCCACCACAGCATGCTGAACGAATCGCTGAAGGGATTTTTCCGCGGTTTCTACCATGATGCGCACCCGATGGCGATCATGGTGGGTGTAGTGGGCTCCCTGTCGGCCTTCTATCACGACTCCACCGATATCAACAATCCCGAGCACCGTGAAATCGCTGCACACCGCCTGATTGCCAAGATGCCGAGCATCGCGGCTGCGTCTTACAAGCATTCCATCGGCGAGCCCCAGGTCTATCCGGACAACGCCTTGAGTTTCACGGGGAACCTGCTGAACATGATGTTCAGCGTGCCCTGCGAGGAATACGTGATCGACCCGGTTGCTGAAAAGGCCCTGGACCTGATTTTCATCCTGCATGCCGATCATGAACAGAATGCCAGTACCTCCACCGTGCGCCTGGCGGGCAGTTCCGGTGCCAATCCCTTTGCCTGTATTGCTTCCGGTATTGCCGCGCTCTGGGGACCGGCCCATGGCGGTGCCAACGAAGCCGTGCTGAAGATGCTTGACGAGATCGGCGATGTCAGCAAGGTGCCGAAATACCTGGAGCGCGCCAAGGACCGGGACGACCCGTTTCGCCTGATGGGCTTCGGTCACCGTGTCTACAAGAACTACGATCCGCGTGCACGGATTATCCGCAAGATGTGCCACGAGGTGCTGGAAAAGCTTGGCAAGGGAAATGACCCCATGTTCGAACTGGCGCTGCGCCTGGAGGAGATTGCACGCAGCGATGAGTACTTCATCAAGCGCAAGCTGTATCCGAATGTCGACTTCTACTCGGGTCTCATCTACAAGGCCCTCGGCATACCGACCAATATGTTCACGGTAATGTTCGCCATCGCGCGCACCGTGGGCTGGCTGGCCCAGTGGATGGAAATGATCGGCGAGGAAGACCAGCGCATCGGCCGGCCGCGGCAGTTGTACGTGGGCGCGAAACGGCGCGATTACGTACCCATCGGGGAGCGCTAGCTAGCGGATCACGATAAACAGCGCCCCGTTGCCGCGGCGGATATTCATCAGCAGGGCGTCCGGGTTGCGCTTGATGGCCACGGCGAGATCGTCCACCGATTGCAGTGCCTGCTGGTTGATGGACACAATGATGTCGTCGGGTCGCAGGCCGGCCGACCAGGCCGGGCTGCCATGTTCCACCTCCAGGACCTGCACCCCCTCCACCTGTCCCGCGAGGGCATGATTGTCCAGGATCTGCCCGAGGATGGCGCCGGCCAGGTGCCGGCTCGATTCGCCGGCAGCGGTCGCGGTTTCCAGCGGGTCGGCGATCACGGCATGCAGTGTCAGCGGCCTGCCCTTGCGCAGCACATCGAGCCGTACCCGGGTCCCCACGCGCAACAGACCGATGGCATTGCGCAAATCGCCTGAACCGCTGATCGGACGCTCGTCCACTGCTACGATCACGTCTCCGGACCGCAGACCCGCCTGTTCGGCCGCCGATCCCGGTGTCACCTGGGCGACGACGGCCCCGCGACGCAGCTGCATGCCAAAGGCGCGCGCGAGTTCGGGCGTGAGGTCCTGTGCCACCAGCCCCAGCTGCCCGCGCTGCACCTGTCCGTATTCGGCCAGGTGCCCCATGACTGCCTGCGCCATGCTGCTGGGTATGGCAAATCCGATACCGATGTTGCCACCGCTGGGCCCGACGATGGCCGTATTGATCCCGACCAGTTCGCCGCGCATGTTCACCAGTGGGCCGCCGGAGTTGCCGGGGTTGATGGAGGCGTCGGTCTGGATGAAGTCCTCGTAGCCCTCGATACCCAGCCCGCTGCGTCCCAGTGCACTGACGATGCCGTAGGTAACGGTCTGCCCCAGCCCGAAGGGGCTGCCGATCGCGACCACGAAGTCGCCGACACGCAGTTTCTCCGACTCGGCGATCTTCAGTGCCGTCAGACCATCGGCCTCGATGCGCAGCAGGGCCAGGTCCACCTCCGGGTCGGCGCCGGCCAGTTGCGCGCCTAACTGGCGCTGGTCGCGCAGGGTGACGGTGATTTCGTCGGCGCCCTCGATCACGTGGTGGTTGGTGAGGATGTAGCCCTTGGCGGCATCCACAATGACGCCCGAGCCCAGGCTGTGCTGCTTGCGTTCCCGGCGCTGTTCACCGGGGAGGTCGAAGAAGCGCCGGAAGAAGGGGTCATCCAGCAAGGGGTGGCGCTGGACAGCAACCCGGGTACGGGTCGAGATGTTGACCACGGCCGGCAGAACCTGCTCCAGCATCGGGGCGATGGTGTCACCCGGTGGCGCTGTCCTGGCATACGCTCCATCGGGCAGGCCCCAGGCAAGGACCAGGGCGACCAGCAGGGCAGCGGTGCGGGATCGCAATGTCATGAGTTGAGTGGTGCCGTGTATCATTTCGATTTACCCCTGATGTCCGGTCGTGGCAGCCCTACTGCAGGGTGATCTCCTGCACCAGAACCCAGGGGGCCACCACGACTGCCCAGAACAGCGGTTCTGTCCTGCTCCAGTGCCGCGCATCTTCATCTGAGGCGCGCCAGATGCGGCCCTGGCCGAGCCACTGTTCGACACTTGCCCTGTCATCCTGCGCGAAGCGGCTGGCCACCTCGACCAGGTCCATGTCCCCGGACAGGGTGATTACCACCCCGCGGGCGAAGTGGCGCTGCAGTTCCGGCCAGCCCAGCCGACCGGTTTCGAGGTTGAGTTGCTGCAGCAGTCCTGCGTCATTGAGTTTGGCTGGCTTATCGGCCATGATGCGTATGCCCGGATGTACTGATAATCCCATTATACGTGACTGGACGGGGGCGCTTCCCGCGTGGAGTGCCCGGTTTTCCGGACCACCGTGCCTGACCCGTCCCCGAAGGAGCCATGCCTGCCGAAGCCCCGTGTCCCTGTGGGTCTGCCAGGGAATACACTGCCTGTTGTGGACCGTATCACGCGCATGCGGCTGTGCCCCCCTCGGCAGAGGCCCTGATGCGTTCGCGTTACACCGCCTATGTCCTGAACGACGCGGCCTACCTGCTGGAGACCTGGCATGCCACCACGCGGCCAGCGCTACTGGATCTGGCGTCGGAGCCGGCCGCCAGGTGGCTGGGTCTGAAGGTGCTGGCCTGCGCGGGCGGTGGTGACAATGACAGTTCCGGAACCGTTGAGTTCGTTGCACGCCGCAAGGTCGGGGGCCGTGCAGCGCGCCTGCACGAGGTCAGTCGCTTTGTCAGACAGGAGGGGCGCTGGTTCTATGTCGATGGTAAAAACCCGCGGGATGCAGAATAGGGCAGTGGCAAACGCCACTGCATGAGCAATGCAGGACTACGACGTGATCGTGATTGGCGGTGGTGCCGCGGGCCTGATGTGCGCACTGACCGCCGGCCAGCGCGGGCGCCGGGTGCTGGTTCTGGAACGTTCCAACAAGGTCGGCAAGAAGATACTGATGTCCGGCGGCGGGCGCTGCAATTTCACCAACCTGCAGGTGACGGCGGAACGTTTTCTGTCCGCCAATCCGCATTTCTGCAAGTCGGCGCTGAGCCGCTATACCCAGCAGGATTTTATCGCGCTGGTGGAAAAGCATGCCATCGCCTACCACGAGAAGACCCGTGGTCAATTGTTCTGCGACGTTTCATCGAGACAGATACTGGCAATGCTGCTGGATGAATGCGCCAGTGCCGGTGTGGCCATCCTCCAGGGCTGCGCGGTGGAGTCAGTTGCAGCCGACGACGGCTTCCGGCTGCACACCAGCTGCGGTGGTTTCACCTCCGGGGCGCTGGTGGTCGCCACCGGGGGCCTGTCGATACCCTCCCTGGGTGGGTCGGACTTCGGTTACACGCTGGCCCGGCGCTTCGGGCTTCGGGTCCAGCCGTTGCGCGCCGGACTGGTCCCGCTGACCTTCAGCGGTGACTTTCGCGAATTGTCCACGCGCTTGTCGGGTGTCTCGCTGCGCGCCCGCGTCTGTAGTGCCGCCGGATCCTTTGTCGATGACATCCTGTTCACCCATCGCGGCCTGAGTGGTCCGGCGGTCCTGCAGCTCTCTAGTTACTGGCAACCGGGAGAGGCCCTGCAACTGGACCTGCTGCCCGAACTGGAGGCCGCCGAGCTGCTGCTGTCGTTCAAGCAGGACAGGCCGCGCTCGGTGCTGCGCACGCCACTGGCGACCTGCCTGCCGATGAATCTGGTGAAGGAGCTCGAGGCGCTGTGGTGGCCCGAACGGGCGCAGACGCCGCTGGCGGAGTGGCCCGACAAGCAACTGCGGGACGTCGCCGGACACCTCGGGAACTGGGCACTCAGGCCGGCGGGTACCGAGGGCTATCGCACCGCCGAGGTCACCCTGGGCGGTGTCGATACCCGCGATCTGTCCTCGCGGACCATGGAGTGCAAGGCCCGCCCGGGGCTTTATTTCATAGGCGAGGTGGTCGATGTCAGCGGACACCTCGGGGGCTTCAACTTTCAATGGGCCTGGTCTTCCGGCTGGGTCGCTGGGCAGTCTGTCTGAGGCATGCTGAACGGGATGAGGACATGGGTGAGGTAGTCCGCTTCAAAAGACCGAAAGTCGCGGACAAGGCCCGGGGCAAGACGCTGTGCAAACGGGGCTTTCACAAGTGGCTGGTTGACAAGGCGCGCCAGTTCGACGTCAAGCAGGGCCGCCTGGTGACGGTGTACCGCTGCAGTCGCTGCGGGGCCCTGAAGACCCGGGCGCATTAGGGGGTGGGGCCGGCAGCACGCAGCAAATTTCCCGATTGGTGCCGACAGCACCGCATTCTGTACATATACTTTGGATCTTCCCCTGATTGAGTGGGTAACACATCAATTCAGACGCGACGCATTCCTTCTGATGGCGAGGTTGTTGGCCGAATGAATTCGTTCCTACTGTAGGGTCGAATTCATTCGACCAATGGTGTTTCATCGTCATCTGTTATCCAGATGCAATCCCAATGTGGGTAATCGCCAATATTCCGAGCCAGGCCAGCTCGCAACGGGTTGGCAACGATATAT
>CAMYIX010000077.1 GCA_947258615.1 uncultured Ectothiorhodospiraceae bacterium
TTCCCGGGTTCACCCACCTGCAGGTCGCCATGCCGGTCAGCTTCGGTCACCACATGCTGGCCTGGATCGAGATGCTGGAGCGCGACCACCAGCGCCTGCGGGACTGCCGGCGGCGGGTCAACGTGATGCCGCTGGGCGCGGCCGCCCTGGCCGGCACGAGTTTTCCCATCGACCGGGTGTACACGGCCCGGTTGCTGGGCTTCGATACCCCGGCCGCCAACTCCCTGGATGCGGTCAGTGACCGGGATTTCGTGATCGAGTTCTGCAGTGCGGCGGCGCTGGTAATGATGCATCTGTCTCGCTTCTCGGAGGAACTGATACTGTGGTCATCGGCACAATTCAACTTTATTGAACTGCCGGACCGCTTCTGCACCGGCTCCAGCATCATGCCGCAGAAGAAAAATCCCGATGTGCCGGAACTGGTGCGCGGCAAGAGCGGACGCGTGACCGGCCACCTGGTGAGCCTGCTGACCCTGATGAAAGGACAGCCACTGGCCTATAACAAGGACAACCAGGAGGACAAGGAGCCGCTGTTCGACAGCGTCGACACCCTCAAGGGATCACTGCGGGTGTTCGCCGACATGATGCCCGCGCTGGAAGTGAACCGGGAGCAGATGATCCGCGCGGCGCGCCAGGGCTTCTCCACCGCAACCGACCTTGCGGACTACCTGGTGCGCAAGGGCACCCCCTTCCGCGACGCCCACGAAATCGTTGGCCGCGCGGTCCGTTACGGTATCGAGAACGGCAAGGACCTGTCCGCCATGAGTCTGGAGGAACTGCAGGGGTTTTCCAGCTCCATTGGCGCGGACGTATTCGAGGTGTTGACACTGGAGGGCTCGCTGGCAGCACGCAAGCACTTCGGTGGGACCGCGCCGGCACAGGTGCGGGCGGCCATCACCGCGGTGCAGACGCGGCTCGCAAACCTTGAAGGCTAGAGCCGGCAGTATCATTAGCGTGAACCTTGCAGTCGAATTAGCGGCCCGAATCGTGGACCAAGGAAACAGATCAGCATGATAAACAAACTCGCACTCGAGGAAGCCCGGACCCTGCTGGATGCCTGCCCGCTGGGTATCCTGCTGATCGATAGCAGCGGCCAGCTGCGCGGTTTCAATGCGGCCTTTGCCGAACTGTTGGGCGAGGCCGCACGCACCATTTCGGATTCGGGAGCCGATCTGAGCAACGACAGCCTGCTGGCCCCGCTGCTGGGGCAGGGCACCCTGGTCAACTGGGTCATGCCGGACGGCGACGTGCGCTGGCTGGCTGTGAACAGCGTTCCCCTGGAGGACAATACGGGCGGCACGGCTCGCTTCTACCAGGATGTAACGGAAAAGCTGCGCCACAAACAGGAGCGTGACGCGCTCAGCAACGAACTCCGGGAGCAGTCGCTCAAGGACGCGGAACTGACCAGCCTGCTGAGCCGGCACGGATCCCTGGTGTCACTGGAACCGCTGGTGGCACGCAGCCGGCGCTACAACAGCCCGCTGTCCATCGTCGTCATGGGGCTCAATGACCGGGAGGCGCAGCAACGCACCCTGATGAAGGTCAGCTACCTGCTGAAGGACCAGACCCGCTGGGCCGACCTGGTCGGCTGCACCGAGAACCACGAATTCATCCTGATCCTGCAGGAGACCACCCAGGACTCCGCCCTGCAGCTGATCAACAAGCTGGGCGAGCACCTCGGGCGCATCGGCGACGACCAGCCCACACTGACCGCCAGTTATGGTGTGACCCACTGCCAGAAGAACGACAACGCGCAGTCCCTGCTGGAACGCGCCGAGTCCGCACTCGCCGAGGCACGCAACAACGACAGCGGAATCGCCATCGCCGTTTGAAACACCGGCAACCAACTGTTAGCACCACAATAATATCTACACATACTTAACCAGCCAGCCGCGGATATCCGCGATCTCGGCCGGGCATACGGCATGCGCCATCGGGTAACTGCGCCAGTCCACTGCATAACCCAGCCCCCGCAGCCGGTCACGTGACTGCTCGGCCAGCCCCAGAGGCACCACCGGGTCATTAAGCCCGTGCGCCATCAGGATCGGAACCGCCGCGTTTGCCGCCGCACGCTCGGTCGCCAGCGTGGCGGCCAGCGGGAGATAGCCCGACAGCGCAAGGATACCGGCCAGTCGCTGCGGATAGCGCAGGCCGGCCTGCAGGGCGATGGCGCTCCCCTGGGAAAAGCCGACCAGCACGATATGTTCGGCGGCTATGCCGTTGCCGATCTCCTGCTCGATCAGGGCCTGCAGCTGCCGCTCCGATTCGCGGATACCCTGCGCGTCTTCAGCCTGCAGCAGATCGGGGATTTTGATGTCGTACCAGGCACGCATGACCTGACCGCCATTGAGCGTGACCGGCCGGTATGGGGCATGCGGCAGGACCACCCGCAGCGCACGTTCCCTGACCAGCCCCAACTCGGGGATCAGGGGTTCGAAATCATGGCCGTCGGCCCCCAGGCCGTGCAGCCAGATCATGCAGGCGCGTGGCGGCGTCGGCGGATTGATCTCGATGGTATCCAGTAGGGTCGATTGCACAACGACAAGTATGCACCAGAAAGGGCGCCGGCATTGGGTTTGCCGCAACCACACCGTATACTCACGGCTAGCCCGCATTTCTCACCGGAGAACGGTAGATTCACATAAGGCGTTGGGATAATGAACAGAGTGCAGATCTGGAATCCCGGTGAGAAATGCGGGCCAGTTGACGGAAATACGCTATGAACAAGCTGAAACTAACCAGGCTGTTCGGCTTGCTGCTGGTCATCACCGCAGCCAGCGCATGGCTTTCCGGCTGCGGCCAGAAGGGCCCGCTCTACCTGCCGAAGGAACTGCACCAGGAACACGACTGATACCGGCCGGGCAACCGGGAAATACCTTTCATGGACCACTTTGCATACCGTGACAAGCGCCTCTGGGCGGAAGACATCGACCTCGACGAGATCGTCAGGCGCGTGGGTACGCCCTGCTATGTCTATTCGCGGGCAACTCTGGAGCGCCACTGGCGTGTGTTCAACGACGCGCTTGCCGGCCAGCCGCACCTGATCTGTTATGCGGTCAAGGCAAACTCCAACCTGGCCGTACTGCAGGTACTCGCGCAACTGGGCTCGGGTTTCGATATCGTCTCGGAAGGGGAACTGCAACGCGTGCTGCAGGCAGGCGGCGATCCTGCCCGGGTGGTGTTTTCCGGCGTCGGCAAGCGTGCCAGCGAGATGCGGCGTGCACTGGAGGTCGGCATCCGCTGCTTCAATGTCGAATCGGAGGCCGAACTGGAGCGCCTCAACACGGTGGCCGGCGCAAGCGGACAGGTTGCACCGGTGTCGCTGCGTGTCAATCCGGACGTGGATGCCGGCACCCATCCGTACATCTCCACCGGACTCAGGGAGAACAAGTTCGGCATCGATGTTGACACGTCCCTGCAGGTCTACCGCCATGCCGCCGGGCTGGCGCACCTGCGCATCACCGGCATCGACTGCCACATCGGTTCACAGCTGACCGAGATCACCCCCTTCGTCGATGCCCTCGAGCGCGTCCTGCAACTGGTCGGGCGCCTGGAGGACGAAGGCATCGCCCTCCAGCATATCGACGTGGGCGGCGGTCTCGGCATCCCTTACCAGGCACAGGACCGGCCGCCGCTGCCGGATGCCTATGCCCGCGCCCTGCTGGAAAAGCTCGGCGACAGCCCGCTGGAAATCCTGCTGGAACCCGGTCGTGCCATCGCCGGTAACGCGGGCATCCTGCTGACGCGCGTTGAATACCTGAAGCACACCACCGACAGGCACTTCGCCATCGTTGATGCCGCAATGAACGACCTGCAGCGCCCGGCGCTCTACAACGCCTGGCACGACATCGTCCCGCTGCAGCCACGCAGCGAGGAGCCGGCACTGGCCTACGACGTGGTCGGCCCGGTGTGCGAGACCGGCGACTTTCTCGGCAAGGGCCGCGAACTGGCACTGGCCGCGGATGATGTGCTGGTGGTGCGCTCCGCCGGCGCCTACGGCTTCACCATGAGCTCTAACTACAACTCGCGGCCACGCGCCGCCGAGGTCATGGTCGACGGCGACCGGATGCACGTCATCCGCGAACGCGAAACCCTGGAGGACCTCACCCGCGGCGAGCACCTGCTACCGGAATGACAGCCCAAACCATTTTCACCGCGGAGACGCCGAGGACGCAGAGAAATTCAGAATTAAAATCATTCACCGCAAAGACGCAAAGTGCGCAAAGAAAACATTATTATTGCAAAAACACCGATCCGGTAAATGACAAGCAAACGGTCAATTGTTATGGCCGAGGTTGGTTGTTGTTAGCAAGAATTGTGTTTTGACTTTGCGCACTTTGCGTCTTTGCGGTTAGAACTTTTTTGTGTTGCATTTCTCTGCGTCCTCGGCGTCTCTGCGGTGAGAGATTATTTAATATATTTTCACGCGACCTCTGCGGTGGGTAACTGAAACTATGCAACTTGAATTTACGAAAATGCACGGCCTCGGCAACGATTTCGTGGTCATCGACGCCATCAACCAGGCCGTGGCGCTGTCACCGGAGCAGGTGCGCCGGCTCGCCGACCGCCACACCGGCATCGGCTGCGACCAGTTGTTGCTGGTCGAGGCGGCGACCACAGCGGGCACCGACTTCCGTTACCGCATATTCAATGCCGACGGCGGGGAAGTGGACCAGTGCGGCAACGGGGCGCGCTGCTTCATGCGTTTCGTGCACGATCAGGGGCTGAGTCACAAGCGCGAGGTGAACGTCGAGACCGCCAGCGGGCGCCTGCAGCTGGTTCTGGAAGATGACGGGCTGGTGACGGTGAACATGGGCGAGCCGCGCCTGCAGCCGGCGGACATCCCCTTCGATGCACCGGCCTATGCCCAGTCCTACAGCCTGGCGCTGGATAACGAGGAGATCGAGATCGCCGCCGTCTCCATGGGCAATCCGCATGCAGTGACCGCGATCGTGGACATCGATACGGCGCCGGTCGAACGGCTCGGGCCATTGATCCAGCAGCACCCGCGCTTTCCCGAGCAGGTCAATGCCGGTTTTATGCAGATCATCGACTTCGAACACATCCGCCTGCGGGTCTACGAACGCGGCGCCGGGGAAACCCGGGCCTGTGGCAGCGGGGCCTGTGCGGCCGTGGTTGCCGGCCGACTCTGGGACCAGCTGGCAGCGCGTGTGAATGTCGCCCTGCCCGGCGGGGATCTTGTGGTAAGCTGGGCCGGCATGGGACATCCGGTCTACATGACCGGACCGGCAACACGGGTCTTCAAGGGGCGCATCGATATATGACCACATCACAGCAAACCCAAACCGAAATGCAGCCGCTGGAAGAAAAAGCGGTTGCCGATTTTCTGCGTGATAATCCCGAGTTCTTCCTTAACAACCCCAGCCTGCTGGCCATCCTGCGGATACCGCACACCTGCGGCACGGCGGTGTCGCTGATCGAGCATCAGGTCAAGGTGCTGCGCGACCAGAACCGCCAGCTGAAACGCAAGCTGATGGACCTGGTGCACGTGGCACGCGACAACAACCGGCTCAACGAACGCATGCACCAGCTGACGCTGGGACTGGTCACGTCGGGCACCCTGGAGGCCCTGCTGGACACCCTGCGCGAACACCTCCAGGGTGAATTCAACGCCGATACCGTCACCCTGCGCCTCGCGGGCATGTCGGAAGCCCGCAGTCGCGAATGCGGCGTGGACCCGTTCAACCGCGAGGCCGCCGAACTCGAGCATTTCGAGTCGTTTTACAAGAATTGCCGTCCCCTGTGCGGGCGCTTCAAGCGTGAACAGCTTTCCTATCTGTTTGGCGACCAGGCACAGGCCATCGAGTCAGCCGCCATCATCCCGCTGGGCAAGGGTGGCGCTACCGGCCTGCTGGCGATTGGCAGCCAGGAAGGCAACCGTTTTCATCCCGGCATGGGCACCCTGTTCCTCACCCACCTGGGTGAACTGGTCGACCTGCTGCTGAATCCACACCTGGAACCGGACAACCGGGAAGGCAGCGCTTTCTGATCATGATGCGCACGCCGCCCCGTGCCGACTGACCCGCAACGCTGGCTGGAGCGCTTCCTGCATCACCTGCGCACCGAACGCCGCCTCTCCGCCAACACCCTCAAGCACTACCGGCGTGACCTGCAGGAGATTCTCGCCTTCTGCCAGGAGGCGGGCATCCCGCAATGGAATGACCTGGACACGCACCAGGTCAGGGAGTATGCCGCCCGGGCACATCGCCGCGGACTCAGCGGGCGCAGTATCCAGCGCCGCCTGTCGGCACTGCGCAGCTTCTACAGCTACCTGCTGCGCGAGCAGGTGGTCACCCGCAACCCGGCCCATGATGTACGTGCACCCAAATCCGAACGCCGCCTGCCGGACACCCTGAATGTCGATGACATCGCCCGGCTGCTCAGCGCCCATGCCCGGGACGCGCTGGAACTGCGCGACCTCGCCATCCTGGAACTGATGTATTCCTCCGGCCTGCGCCTGGGCGAACTGGTGGCCCTCGACTGGGGCGAGGTGGACCTGGAGGAACGCATGCTGCGGGTCACCGGCAAGGGCGCCAAGACCCGGGTCGTCCCCATCGGTACCAAGGCGATGGCCGCGCTGCAGGCCTGGCGTCAGCAGCGCGGCCAACTGGCCGATGCCGCGGAACCGGCAGTATTCACCGGTCGCCACGGGCGCCGCCTGGGTGCCCGCGCCGTCCAGCAACGGCTGCGTCGCTGGGCCCGGCAGCATGGACTCCCGGGCGATATCCACCCGCATACCCTGCGGCATTCCTTCGCCAGTCATCTGCTCGAGTCCAGCGGTGACCTGCGCGCCGTGCAGGAATTGCTGGGGCATGCGGATATCAGCACCACCCAGATCTACACCCACCTGGACTTCCAGCACCTGGCACGCGTCTATGACCAGGCACACCCGCGCGCGCGACGCGTGCGCAAGTAGAACCCCGCCTCCCGGGCAGGCCAAAACCCCTTTAGATTCAGTCTGAGTAGACTGGATCGGATGGTGTACAATCGTACGCCCTTTGTCCCTGGAGTGAACCCGTGGAGCAGTTTCGAGGCACAACCATCCTGTCGGTACGCCGCAACGACCATGTGGTGATCGGCGGCGACGGCCAGGTATCGATGGGCGACACCATCATGAAGGGCAATGCCCGCAAGGTCCGCCGCCTGTACAACGACAGGGTGATCGCAGGCTTCGCCGGCGGTACGGCCGACGCCTTCACCCTGTTCGAACTGTTCGAGGGCAAGCTGGAGGCCCACTCCGGCCAGCTGACCCGCGCGGCCGTGGAACTGGCCAAGGACTGGCGCACCAACAAGATGCTGCGCAACCTGGAGGCGCTGCTGGCCGTGGCCGACAAGGACACCTCGCTGATCATCAGCGGCAACGGTGATGTCATCGAACCGGAAAATGCCCTCATGGCCATCGGCTCGGGTGGCAGCTACGCCCAGTCTGCGGCCCGCGCCCTGCTGGAGAACACCGCCATGGAGGCGCGCGCCATCACCGAGACCGCCTTGAAAATCGCTGCGGACATCTGCATCTACACCAACCACAACCTGGCCTTCGAGGAACTCAGCGTGGATCGCACCGGTTAGCGGGCAACCCCGGGATCAACAACACAAAAATGCAGTTATTTGTAGTCAAATTATATTAAAATACGCGAGCAGTAGTTAAATGTCGGCAATGACACCCAGAGAGATCGTCCAGGAACTGGACAAGCACATTATTGGCCAGGACGCCGCCAAGCGGGCCGTGGCCATCGCCCTGCGCAACCGCTGGCGACGCATGCAGGTCGATGAGCCACTGCGGGCCGAGATCACCCCCAAGAACATCTTGATGATCGGACCCACCGGTGTCGGCAAGACCGAGATCGCCCGGCGTCTGGCGCGGCTGGCCCGGGCACCGTTTATCAAGGTGGAGGCAACTAAATTCACCGAAGTTGGCTATGTTGGCCGTGATGTTGAGTCGATTGTCCGCGATCTTGCCGATGTTGCGATCAAGCTGGAGCGTGAGCAGGCCATGGACAAGGTGCGCCACCGCGCCGAGGACGCCGCCGAGGACCGCATTCTCGAAGCCCTGCTGCCCGCGCCCCGGAGCTTGGCACCGGGCGAGACGGCCGACACCGACTCGGACACCCGCCAGAAACTGCGCAAGCGCCTGCGTGAAGGCCAGCTGGACGAGCGGGAAATCGAGGTCGAGGTCTCCACCACACCCGTCGGCGTGGAGATCATGGCCCCGCCCGGCATGGAGGAAATGACCAGCCAGTTGCAGGGCATGTTCCAGAACATGGCCGGCAGCCGCACCAAGGCGCGCAAGCTGCGTATCCGGGACGCGCGCCGCCTGCTGTCTGACGAAGAGGCCGCCAGCGCCGCCTGCTGTCTGACGAAGAGGCCGCCAGGATGATCAACGACGATGACATCAAGCAGAGTGCGCTGGAAAATGTCGAGCAGAATGGCATTGTCTTTATCGACGAAATCGACAAGGTGACGCGCCGCGGCGAGTCCAGCGGACCCGACGTGTCGCGCGAGGGCGTGCAGCGCGACCTGCTGCCGCTGGTGGAGGGCAGCACCGTGTCAACCAAACACGGCATGGTGAAGACCGACCACATCCTGTTCATCGCCTCCGGCGCCTTCCACATCTCCAGGCCTTCGGACCTGATCCCGGAACTGCAGGGCCGCCTGCCGATACGGGTCGAGCTGGATGCACTGGGCGCGAAAGAATTCGCGCGCATCCTGACGGAACCGGATGCCTCGCTGACCGAACAGTACAGCGCACTGATCGCCACCGAGTCGGTCACCCTGGAGTTCAGCGAAGACAGCATCACGCGCATCGCCGAGATCGCCAGCGACATCAACGAACGCACCGAGAATATCGGAGCGCGCCGCCTGCACACTGTGATGGAGCGCCTGCTGGAAGCGATTTCCTTCGATGCCACCGACCGCTCCGGCAGTGTCACCACGATCGACGCCGCCTACGTCGACGAGCACCTCGGGCAGCTGGTGCAGGACGAAGACCTGAGCCGCTACATACTCTAAGACCCTTATCAGTCAATCCACACAGGCAATCCAGGCCACAGAGGCGAACAACACAGAGGCAAGTGCATGACAGACACACCCAAACCCACCGAAATCAGCCTGCACCAGAAATCCCGCGTGCTCGAGATCAGCTTCGAGGACGGTGCACATTTCAAGCTTCCCTACGAGTACCTCAGGGTCTATTCACCCTCTGCCGAGGTGCGCGGTCACGGTCCCGGCCAGGGCGTCCTGCAGGTCGGCAAGGAGGATGTCAGCATCACCCAGGTCGACCCGGTCGGCGCCTACGCCATTCAGCCGCATTTCGATGACGGCCACGACACCGGCATCTACTCCTGGGAAACGCTCTATGACATGGGCAAGAACCAGAAAAAATACTGGACCGAGTACCTGCAGCAGCTGGAAACGGCCGGACACAAGCGCAAGGGAAACGGATAAGACAGCCGCTCAGCGGAAACACGACCTGAATTGATTCTGGCAAACAGCAAGACAACCAACCGGCCGGATGTCCCTGCATGACCTGAGGCATCCATTTTTTCCTGCTTTCTCTGCGTCTATGCGGTAGATTTATAATAACGTTACAAGACGGGCGCCAGCATGAAAGACAAGACCACACATTTCGGCTTCGAGGAAGTCCCCACAGAGGATAAGGTGCACCGGGTGCGCGCCGTCTTCGATTCCGTCGCCGACAATTACGACCTGATGAACGATGTGATGTCCCTGGGCATCCATCGCCTGTGGAAACGCCTGGTCATCGACATGGCGAACATACGGCCGGGCCAGCAGATCCTGGACCTCGCCGGCGGCACCGGCGACCTCACCCGCCTGCTCGCCGCCAGGACCGGAACGCAGGGCAGGGTGATCCTGTCCGATATCAATCACGCCATGATCAACACGGGCAGGGCGCGCCTGCTGGATGACGGGATCGCCGGCAACGTCGATTTCATCCAGGCAAATGCCGAACGGCTGCCATTTGCCGACAACAGCTTCGACTGCATTACCATGGGTTTCGGCCTGCGCAACGTCACCGACAAGCAGTCCGCGCTCGATTCCATGCACCGTATCCTGAAGCCCGGTGGACGCCTGCTGGTACTCGAGTTCTCGCGCCCGCTCGCGACACTCAAGCCCGCCTATGACTTCTATTCGTTCAAGGTCCTGCCCAGACTGGGCAAGCTGTTCGCCGACGATGCCGATAGCTACCGCTACCTGGCCGAATCCATCCGCATGCATCCGGACCAGAAGGCACTGCTCGAGATGCTGGAAGCGGCCGGTTTCGAGGACTGCAGCTACCGGAACCTGAGCGGCGGTATCGTCGCCGTTCATCGCGGTTATAAATTTTGAACGGCACAGGCTTCCAGTATGCCGGTATGTGGCGCCGTTTCGGCGCACTGCTGATCGATGTCTTTCTGGCCGCCATGCTGCTGGCCTGCGCCGTGCTGGCCTGGAGCGCCTGGAGCGGTGACATGCCGGCCTGGGGTTCACGCACCCTGAACAGCGCGATTGCCGTTGCCGTGCTGATCGCGCTGCTGTTGATGGTGTGGCTAGACGCCCGGCTGCAGGGCACCCCGGGACTGCAGCTGCTTGACTGCCGGCTGGTCGATGCCCGCAGCGGTCAGGCCATCGGCCTCGCCCAGTCGACCCGGCGCGCCGCCTGCCTGCTGCTCGCGGTCCTGCCACTGCTACTGGGACTGCTGTGGATCGGCTGGGACAAGCACAAGCAGGGCCTGCATGACAAACTGGCCGGGACGCTGGTGATCCGTGAGGACTACGCGCTCAAGACACTGCAGGAACTGGCGCGGGGGTCATGATGAAGCTGCCCGCCGGCGCGGCCACAGGCCTGGAAATTGCGCTCAACCGCTACCTCGACCTGGACCCGGCCGTGCGCGACCGACTGGCGGAACTCGAGGGCCGACTGATCGCACTGCAACTCGGGGGCATCGACCTGAGGATTCTTTTGAGGATCGGCCGCAATGGCATCACCGTGCTGACCGACAGCGACCAGGACGCCGACACCGTGCTGCGCGGCAGTCCGCTGGGCATGGCCCGCCTCGGTCTGGGCGGTAATAGTGCAGGCACACTGTTTTCCGGAGCAGTGGAGATCGCGGGTGATGTCGAAACCGGCCAGGCATTCAAGGCCATCCTGGATGACCTGGAGATCGACTGGGAGGAGCAGTTGTCACGACTGACCGGCGACGTGGTGGCCCACCAGCTCGGCAACATCGCGCACAAGACCGGCACGCTGCTGGCACACGGGCGCGCCACCCTGATGCAGGACCTGTCTGAATACCTGCAGGAGGAACTGCGCGTGCTGCCGGCACGTATCGAGGTCGAAAACTTCATCGAAGATGTCAGCCGGCTCGGCATGGCCATGGACCGCCTGCAGGCACGCCTGGCGCGCCTGCAGGCGGTCCGCACGGCGGGACCCGCAACGGATGACAGGACATGATCCGGCCGGCACAGCTGATCCGGCTGGTGCACATCAACTTCGTGCTGGTGCGCCACGGACTCGATGAAGTCATCCTCGCGACCCACCTGTTAAGGCCGTTCCGCTTCATCTTTTACCTCGCACCCTGGAACTGGCTGCCACGCGAACGCGAACCGCGCGCCGTGCGCATCCGCAGGACTCTGGAAGACCTCGGGCCGATCTACGTAAAATTCGGCCAGATACTGTCGACGCGCCAGGACCTGCTGCCTGACGATATCGCGATCGAACTGGCGCATCTGCAGGACCGCGTACCACCGTTTCCGGGAGAACGCGCCAGGGCACAGATCGAAAAGGCCTATGGCCAGTCGGTGGAACAGGTGTTCCAGGCCTTCGATGAGACACCGCTGGCGTCGGCCTCGATTGCCCAGGTGCATAGCGCGCGCCTGCACGACGGGACCGACGTGGTGGTCAAGGTCCTGCGCCCCAATATCCGCCAGTACATTGCCCGCGATGTCAGCCTGCTGCATACGGTCGCCCGCATGGCCGAGCGCTACTGGAAGGACGGACGCCGCCTGCGCCCCTGCGAAGTGGTGCGCGAGTTCGAAAAGACCCTGTATGACGAACTCGACCTGCTGCGTGAAGCCGCCAATGCCTCCCAGCTGCGGCGCAATTTCAGTACGTCGCGCCAGCTCTACGTTCCCGAGATCTACTGGCCCTACTGCCGACCCAATGTGATGGTGATGGAGCGCATCTTCGGTATACCCATCAGCGATATCGACACACTGCGCAAGCACGACATCGACCTCAAGGAGCTGTCGGCACGCGGCGTGGAGATCTTCTTCACCCAGGTCTTCGAACACAATTTCTTTCATGCCGACATGCACCCCGGAAACCTGTTCGTGTCACCCGGCGGCTGCTATATGGCGGTCGATTTCGGCATCATGGGCACCCTCAACCCCGTCGACCAGCGCTATCTGGCGGAAAATTTCCTGGCCTTTTTCCGGCGTGATTACCGGCGCGTGGCCGAGTTGCACGTGGAGTCGGAATGGGTACCGTCAGGCACCCGCGTGGACGAGTTCGAATCGGCGATTCGTACCGTCTGTGAACCGATCTTCGAGAAACCGCTGAAGGAGATCTCTTTTGGCAATGTCCTGCTGCGGCTGTTCCAGACGGCACGACGCTTCAACATGGAAATCCAGCCGCAGCTTGTCCTGCTGCAGAAGACCCTGCTGAACATTGAGGGCCTGGGACGGCAGCTGTATCCCGACCTCGATCTGTGGCAGACGGCCAAACCGTTCCTGGAACGCTCCATGAGCGAGCAGCTCGGCACCCGCGCCCTGATCCGCAACATCAAGCAGAGCATTCCCGCCTGGACCGAGACCCTGCCGGAACTGCCGATGCTGGGGCACAAATTTATGGAACAGGCCACCGCAGGGAAGCTGCGGGTCGAGTGGACCTCGGGAGAACTCGGCAGGCTGCGCCGTGATATGCGCCGCGCCAACCGCCGCACTGTCGGCGCGATCGTCGGTAGTGGCCTGATCCTCGCAGCGGCCGTGGTGTACGGACTGGCCGGTCTCGGCACCGGGCAGACGGGCATGCTGCTGGGTGCACCACTGCTGAGCTGGCTGCTGGGAGGTCTGGGGCTGGCGGTGCTGTACATCAGCCGCTCCGACAACACCGACCTGAGCTGACCGGGCCCTACCCCGGCAACTGCTGACGCAGGAAAATCGCCGCGACCAGCAGGGCCAGCGTCACAATCCAGATCGCCGTGTAGGTCACCTTGGACTGGCGTGCCTTGCGCTTTTCCAGCCAGGTGCGCGGCCTGACGCCGCGGTACATAAACATCAGCTTGGCGGACAGGTTGATGCAGACGATGTTCACCGCCAGCAGCAGTACAGCGCCAAGCGCCAGACCGGCCTGGCCACTACCCAGCAGCATGCCGAGGGTGGCGGCCGGCGGCAACAGGGCCACCGCGACCATCACGCCCACCAGGACACTCGATAACCCCGTCGTCAGCGACAGCACAGCGGCCGCGCCCGAAGCGAGCGCCAGCACCACCCCGTCGAGACCAACATCGGTACGTGCCAGGATCTCTGGGCTGGACAAAACATCGGGCCAGAGCGCACCGATTGTCAGCGTGAGCAACAGGGTCAGTCCCAGGCCTGCCAGGTTGGTCCTCAGCGACTTCCATATCAGTTCATGGTCACCCAGCGAGGTGGCGAAGGCGAGCGCAATATTTGGCCCCAGCAGCGGTGCGATCACCATGGCGCCGATAATCACGGCGACGTTATTCTCGATCAGTCCGATGGAGGCGACGATCGTTGACAGGCACACCATCAGCAGGAAGTTGCTGTCCAGGCGCGCGCCCTGCTCGATATCGTTGTACAGCTCTTCGCGTGTCTGGCCATTACCGCCAGGCGCCTTGTCCTGCCCGGTGTCGGTTGCCGGCTGCGCGCGCGGCAATGCCGCCTCTACCGGGAGAATCATGATGCGGTAATTTTCACTGCCGCCCAGCAGGCCCTGCAGGGCATCGATCAGCTGCTGGGGTGTTGCGTCATCGACCAGCATACGCAGCACCACCCGACCGTCGGTTGCAGACGGAACCGCCCAGGAATCCAGCACACGGTACTGTTCGGCAAGACTCGCCAGGGTGTCCAGGTGGCCGGCATCGGCGATAACCTCGATAATGCGCACGGGCCTTTGGAAACCTGCTAGTGCGCGGGACGTTGCAGTCCCGCCTCGACCTGCGCACGCGTCTGCTCCCCGGCCAGCACCTCGATCAGCTGCAGTGCAAAGTCCATGGCCGTACCGGGACCGCGTGAGGTGATCACCTTGCCGTCGGCAACGACCGGCGCCTCAGTGTATTCCATGCCCGGGACACTGTTGGGGTCCATGGAGCCGGGATAGCAGGTGGCGCGCTTGCCATCCAGCAGGCCGCTGTGCGCCAGCACCTTGGGAGCGGCGCAGATGGCCGCGGTGAATTTGCCCGCGGCTGCCATCTGCCTGAGCAGCCCGATCACGCGCGGGTCCTCGTCCAGATGGTCGGCGCCAGGCAGACCGCCCGGCAACACCACCATGTCGTAATCCTGCGTCAGTGCCTGGTCCAGGTTCATGTCGGGAATCAGCACCGTGCCGCGCGAGGCACGCACCGGCTGGTCATCGAGGCCGGCAGTTACCACCTCGATATCCGCTCGTCGCAGCAGATCCACTATGGTGATGGCTTCGAGTTCTTCGCAACCTTGTGCGAGCGGGACCAGGACGCTTGCCATAGTTCGTTACCCCCGTCATCGATTTCAATCAGTCGCCTGACCGGCACCAGCTGAACATTATAGTCGGCGAGCCGTGGCAGTTCCCGCTTCAGCACCGCCAGGGTTTCCGGATAGGGATGCCCGATACCCAGTGCCGTACCGTTAGCGCGTGCGCTTGCCAGCAGCCGCCGGAACTGGCGCATTACGGCCGCGGGGTCGCGTACGTTGTCAAGGAACACGTTGCGTTCGATCCCGGGAACACCGTACTCGTTCGCCATCTGCAATGCGACCGTCGCCGTGGTGGTGCGGCTGTCGACAAAGAACAGTGGGCCGTGCCGGCTGATGCCCTGCATCAGCCACGCCATGTGGCCCGGATGACGTGTCAGCAGACTGCCCTGGTGATTGTTGATGCCGCTGACATGGGGCACCGCCGCTAGATGCCGCTGCAGGGTGTCGGTGAGCTGCTGCCGGGTCATGTCCAGCGTCAGCTCCCCGGGTTCGCTGGCGGAACGGCTGACCGCCTGCATCGGCAGGTGCAGCATGATTTCCTTGTTACCGGCATCTGCCAGCCGCGCAAGGGAGCGGGTGTGGGGTGCATGCGGCAGGAAGGAACAGGCGACCGGACCGGGCAAGGCGACCGCCTGCCTGCCCTGCAGCAGCTGGTTGCCCAGGTCGTCGATGATCAGGGCGATCCTGGCTGTTGCTGCAGGGACGCTGTCGTCAGCCGCAGCAGCGGGCAACACCGGCAGCAGCAGACAGGCCAGTAACAGGCCTCCGAATGCGCGCGCCAGACAGGACAGTCCGCCCGCGCCGCCGGAGGTCACTGCATGCGTTCCTGCAGGATGGACAGGCCCTTGAGCAGGTTCAGCGCCTCGTACAACTGGTAGTCGGATTGCGCCAGCGACTCCTTCCCGGCCTCAGCGCCGGAGGTTTCGCCATCGCCCTCGTCGAGCACCCTGTCATTGCCATTCGACAGATGCCCCGAGAGATCGGACTCCTTCAGCGGCTGCAGGTTCTTTTCTGCCGCCGCGACCTCCAGGGTTTCCAGCTCGATGTCCGGGACGATGCCTTCCGCCTGGATGGAGCGTCCGGAGGGTGTGTAGTAGCGCGCAGTGGTCAGTTTCAGCGCGGTACCGCCACTCAGCGGCAATATGGTCTGCACAGAGCCCTTGCCAAAGGTGCGTGTGCCGATGATGATGGCACGCTTGTGGTCCTGCAGGGCACCGGCCACAATCTCCGATGCGGAAGCGGATCCCTGATTCACCAGCACCACCATCGGCGCCCCGCGGACCACATCATCCGGCGTCGCGTTGAATCGCAGGCTGGAGTCAGCAATGCGGCCCTCGGTATAGACGATCAGGCCCTTGCTCAGAAAGGCGTCGGACACGGCGACCGCGCCGTTCAGCACGCCACCCGGGTTGTTCCTGAGGTCCAGCACCAGGCCAGTGAGCTTGCCGTCATTCTCCTTTCTCAGCTTGGCGATAGCATCGACCAGGTAGTCCGCCGTCTTGGACTGGAACTGCGAAATGCGCAGGTAGCCATAACCCGGTTCCAGGGTCCGGCTCTTGACGCTCTTGACCTTGATGATATCGCGCGTGATGGTGATCTGCAGCGGCTTGTCGAGGCCTTCGCGCACAATGGTCAGCTCGATGTCGGTGCCGGGCTTGCCACGCATCACCTTCACCGCATCGCTCAGGGTCATGCCCTTCACCGGTGAATCGTCCAGCCGGATGATCAGGTCGCCCGCCTTGATGCCGGCACGCTGGGCCGGGGTATCATCGATCGGCGCGATCACCTTGACGAAGCCGTTTTCCATGCCGACCTCGATGCCCAGTCCGCCGAACTGGCCGGTAGTGCCGACCTGCAACTCCTTGAACTGGTCCGTGTCGAGATAGGCCGAATGCGGATCCAGGCCCGTCAGCATGCCGCGGATGGCGTTTTCCAGCAGTTCCTTGTCCTCGACCGATTCGACATAGTCATTCTTGATGCGACCGAACACGTCGCTGAAGGTGCGCAGTTCTTCCACGGGCAGGGTGGCCGCGGTCGTATCGCGCTCGGCGAACACACCGTGTCCGATGGAGACCAGCACGCCCAGCACCAGCCCCGTGATCAATAGCAAATAATTCTGGGTTTTCACTTTCATAGGATCTATTTCCATGCGGCGCGCCGCTTGCGACCGGACTGCCTGGCCCGGTCGGCGCACCACGGTCTGTCAGTAATTATGACAATATCACAGGGTCAGTAAGAGCGGTATCGGCGTGCCGGTAAAAAGCTGTTGAAATACGGGATAAATCCCGTTCCTCTAACTCAGACAGCGGCACGCCGCGAAGGTGCCCGTCTCCCGCCGGCCACGCCACCACGGTCAGCGCCATCCTCAACGACTGGCCTGGTGTTCTGCGGGCATACCGGCAAACCAGGGCGCGGGATTGAATGGCCGGCCACCCCTGCGCGCCTCGAGATACAGCGCCGGCTGTGACTGGCCACCGCTGTTACCGACCGCGGCAATCACCTCACCGGCCTCGACCCACTCTCCGACCTCCTTGAAAAGACTACGGTTATGCCCGTACAGCGACATATAGCCGTCGCCGTGATCGAGGATCAGCAGCAAACCGAAACCACGCAGCCAGTCGGCAAACGCGATGCGGCCCTTGGATATGGCTTGCACGTCCGCATCGACACTCGCCCTGATCAACACCCCGCGTGACTTGAGCCTGCCCGCGGCATGGCGTTCACCGAAACGCATACCGATACGCCCTGCCACTGGCCAGGTCAGCTTGCCCTTGAGTGCACGCAACGATTGATACTGGCCTACCGCCGGCGGGATGTCCCTGAGGGCCTGCTGCAGTGACTGCACCAGCGACTGCAGTCGCTGCTCGTCCTGCTCCAGCGTACCCAGTTCACTGGTTTTTTTCTTCAGGTCGGACTGCAGCTTTGCCAGCACCTTGCGCCGGTTCGACTGCTGCTGTTCGAGCTGCCCGGTCTTTTCGCGCTGTTGCCCGTGCAAGGCCTCCAGCCTGGATTTCTCCTCCAGTAGCGCCTGTTCAGTGCGTCCCAGTTCGTCCAGCGCGCCCCGGATCGACTGCATGCGCTCGCTGCGGGCACGGCTTAGATAACTGTGATAGGTCATGATGCGGCCGATGGTCGCCGGGTCCTGCTGGTTAAGCAGCAGCTTCACCTGCGCCTGCCGGCCCATGGAGTAGGCGGAGCGCATGTCGCGTGCCAGCGTGCTGCGCATCTCCCGCAGCGCCTCCTGTTGCTGCCGGCGCTGTCGATCGAGTGCCTCGAGCTTTTGCTCCGATGCCTGCGCCTCCTGCTTGAGCCGGCGCACCTCGGTAACCGTGGCACCGATCTCCTTCTCCGCACGCTCCAGCTGCCTGTGCAGTCTGCCCTGCCGATCGAGGATCGATCCCAGCTCGTCCTTGAGTCTGTCGATTTGGGTGCGCAGCTGCTTGAGACGCGTTGCCTGCTCCACGGCCTGACCGGCATCGGCCACAACCTGACCGGCACAGGGCAGGAGGCTTGCCAGCAGCAGCGCTGCTATCGGATTCCGCCAGGCCACGTCACCCAAGGATGTTCACCAACCGGCAAACACGATGGCACGGTATTCGCATTGCCCCGGCAGGAAGGCCGGCAAATCAACCATGCAGTTCGACTTTGCCGGTCGGCTGGGCCGGCTCAGCGACGGCCGGCAGCAGTTCAATCAGTGGCGTCCCCGTCATTTCCGGCGGGATGGGCATATTCATCAGGTAGAGCATGCTCGGCGCAACATCGCACAGCGATCCGTTATCGACCATCTGCGCCGCACGGCCAACATAGACCAGGGGCACGAAGTTGGTGGTGTGTGCCGTGTGAATCTGTCCGGTGTCCGCATTCTGCATCAGTTCGGCATTGCCATGATCCGCTGTGATCAGCATTTCCCCGCCGGCCGACAGCAGGCTTTCGACAATGCGGTCGAGACAGACGTCGATGGCCTCGATCGCCTTGACGGCGGCGTCGAATTTACCCGTATGTCCGACCATGTCGGGATTGGCGAAGTTGCAGATTATGACGTCGTACTTGCCGCCCTCGATGGCATCCACCAGCTGGTCCGTCACCTCCGAGGCGCTCATCTCCGGCTGCAGGTCGTAGGTTGCCACCATGGGTGACTTGACCAGGACGCGCTCCTCGCCTTCAAACGGGGTCTCCACGCCACCGTTGAAAAAGAAGGTCACATGGGCGTATTTCTCGGTTTCCGCCAGGCGCAACTGGCGCAGCCCCTGGCCGGCGATGTAATCGCCGAAGACGTTCTTGAGGCGCTCGGGAGGAAACGCGACCGGTACGTCAAAATCCGACTTGTATTCCGTCAGGCTGACAAAACTGCCCAGCTGCGGTACATAGTCACGCTCGAAGCCGTCGAAATCAGGCTCGATGAACGGCCGCGTTATCTGGCGGGCACGGTCCGAACGGTAGTTCATGAAGACCATGACGTCACCGTCCAAGACGTGCACCGCGTCCTCCCCCGGAGCGACGATGCGCGTCCCCTTGACGAATTCGTCGGCCTCGCCGCGGGCGTAGGCCATTTCCAAAGCGCTGAGTGCGTTCTCCGCCTCGAACTCCGCCCTGGCCCGGGTGATCAGGTCATAGGCGGCCTGTATCCGTGGCCAGCGGTGGTCACGGTCCATGGCGTAGTAACGGCCTATGATCGAGGCAATCCGCCCGGCACCAAGCTCCCGGAACTTGTCATCCATGGCCTGCAGAGACTCTTTGGCGCTGTGCGGCGGTGTATCGCGACCATCGAGGAAGGCATGCAGGTAGATGCGCTGCGCACCGCGCTGCACGGCCAGTTCGACCATGGCATGGATGTGGGCTTCGTGGCTGTGTACGCCACCCGGCGACAGCAGTCCCAGCAGGTGCAAGGCCTTGCCGTTTTCAACGGCCAGGTCGACGGCATCGGTGAGGGTGCGATTACTGAAAAAGGAACCGGTCTTGACGGAGCGGCTGACACGGGTGAATTCCTGGTAGACCACGCGCCCGGCACCCAGGTTGAGGTGACCGACCTCGGAATTGCCCATCTGGTCCGCCGGCAGGCCGACGGCGGCGCCCGAGGTGCGGATCAGGGTGTGCGGGTAATGTTCCCACAAGCGGTCCCACACCGGCTTTTTTGCAGCGGCAATGGCATTGTGCTCGGGGCTCTCGCTGTAACCCCAGCCATCCAGGATGACCAATACCATGGGTTTTGCCGGGGAGGCCTGGGAACCGGAGTGGTGTTGCTGTTCGTTCATAATCTCTGGAATGAGTCTAATTCATATGTACAATCTACGCCACAGGCGCAGGCCGATGCGTGCGCGCATGAGGATCATACGGAAATGCGGCAACAGGCGTGACATTACCTATAGCCCAAACGGCTTATTATTGTATAATGTTTTATTAATGATTGCAGTAACATAAAACAAATTCAGGGGGCTTAGGGGACATTCAAATGACATTCAACAGTGAGCTATTGATATCGCGCGACGAAGACATCGACCGGGCTTCGCGCTCCCTGAAGGCCATGTCCCACCCCCTGCGACTGAAGATCCTGTGCACGCTCGGTGAACAGGAGGTCAGCGTTCAGGACATCGTGGAAAGCGTCGGCACGTCGCAAAGCAATATCTCCCAGCACCTCGCGATCCTGCGCGACAAGGGTATCCTCGCCTCGCGCAAGGACGCCAACCGCGTCTATTATCGTGTCGGCGATGCGCGCACCCTGCGCCTGATCGGAATGATGCGCGAGGTGTTCTGCGAACATAACTGATTGCTGGCAACAGCGCTGTAACGCCTTCTCCTTATCGACGACGACCTGTTTCACAGGCACAGCACGGCACTGACCCGGGCATGGATTTCAATCAACTAAGCGAATTCGTCACCAATCACCTTCTGCTGGTCATGGCCTTTGTCGTTCTGCTGGCCATGCTGGTAGGCGGTGAACTCAAACGCCGCATCAGCGGCATCCAGTCCATCACACCGGTCGAGGCCACGCGACTGCTCAATCACGACAACGCCATCATGATTGACATGCGCAGCGACAAGGATTACCGCGACGGCCACATCGTCAACGCCGTGCACATACCGGTTAAGGACCAGGGCAGCGACGCGCGTCTCGACAAGTACCGTGATCGCCCCCTGATTGTCTATTGCAACAGCGGCAATCAATCGACCCGCCTGTGCGGCAAGCTGCGCAAACAGGGCTTCGAGCCCGTGTACAACCTCAAGGGCGGTGTCCTGGCATGGCAGCGCTCCGAACTGCCGTTGACCAGGGGCAAGTAGACCCCGGCACGGCCTCCCGAATAAAACCCAAACAAGGAAACACGCCATGGCCGATGAAGCACAGACCGCAAACCAGGGAGGTAATGACGGGAAGGCCATTATCCCGCAGAAGGTCTACCTCAAGGATGTCTCTTTCGAGACACCCAACTCACCCGACATCTTTACCCGGGAATGGCAACCCCAGCTGGGCGTCGAGATCGACAACCAGATCGCCAGCGTCGCCGAGGACACCTGGGAGGTCGTGCTGACGATCACCGCCACGGTCAAGGTGGGCGAGACCACGGCCTTCCTGGCCGAGGTCCACCAGGCCGGTATCTTCACCCTCAGGGGCTTTGAACCGGAACGGCTGGAGCGGCTGCAGAATGTCTACTGCCTTAGGACACTCTACCCCTTTGCCTGTGCCGCGCTGTCGGACCTGGTGACCCGGGGCGGCTTTCCGCAACTGGTGCTGGCACCGATGAATTTCGAGAACCTCTATGAAAAGCGCCGCCAACAGGCAGAGGCTGGCGAAACCGACCCAGCCCGGCATTGATACCGGTGTCATCCGGGCTGCGGACATGAACACCAGGACCGATCGCAGACAGGGCTCCCGGGACCGATGACACGGACACCGATCACCGTCCTGGGCGCCGGCTCCTGGGGCACGGCCCTGGCCATCCGCCTCGCCGCCAATGACAACGACACCTGCCTCTGGGGCCACGAACCGGAGGCCATGGCCGCACTCGAACGGGAGCGCCAGAACCGCGAGTTCCTGCCGGGCATGACCTTTCCCGAGTCCCTGGCTATCGAGACCGAACTGGCACAGGCCATCCGCCAGGGCCGCGACCTGCTGATCGCCGTGCCCAGCCACGCCATGCGCGAGGTCCTGACCCGGGCCGCACCTGCGCTGGAAAGCGGCTACCGCATCGCCTGGGCGACCAAGGGCCTGGAGAACCGCAGCGGCAAGTTCATGCACCAGGTCCTGGAAGAGGTGCTGGGAACACACTATCCGGCGGCCGTGCTGTCGGGGCCAACCTTCGCACTTGAAGTCGCCGCCGGCCTGCCCACCGCCTTGACGGTCGCCTCGAACAATCCGCCCTTTGCCAACGACCTGGCAGGCCGGCTGCATGGCAAAGCCATGCGCGTCTATACCAGTGATGACATCATCGGCGTGCAGCTCGGCGGCACCGTCAAGAACGTGCTGGCCATCGCGGCCGGCATCAGCGACGGCCTGCAGCTTGGCGCCAACAGCCGCGCCGCCCTGATCACCCGCGGCCTGGCGGAAATCATCCGCCTGGGCGACGCCCTGGGTGCACGCAGGGAAACCCTGATGGGACTGGCCGGTGTGGGCGACCTGATACTCACCTGTACCGACGACCAGTCACGCAACCGGCGCCTGGGCCTGGCACTCGGCCACGGTACGCCCGTGGAAATCGCCGTCCGGGAAATCGGCCAGGTTGTCGAGGGTTTCAACACCGCACGCGAGGTTGTGCAACTGGCCAGCGATAACAGGGTCGACATGCCGATCTCGGAACAGGTGTTCCGGGTCCTGCACGAGGGCCTGTCCCCCGGCAAGGCCGTACACAACCTGCTGACCCGGGAGATCAAGGCGGAGTCCCGCTAGCCCCGGGACTGAATGCAAAAATTCGACGTTTGGGGCACGCCGGGAAAAGCAGCTGCGGGTCAGGTAGCAAAACCCTGTTGTCGCCAGGCCTCGTAGACAAGCACCGCCACGCTGTTGGAAAGATTCAGGCTGCGACTGGACTCGCGCATCGGGACCCGCAGCACGGCGTCCAGTCCGCTTGCCTGCAGCACGCTATCCGGCAGGCCGCGGGTCTCCGGCCCGAACAGGAAGGCATCGCCCTGACGATAGTCGACCGCGTCATAGCGGCGGCACCCGCGCGTGGACACCGGCCATAGGCGTGCCGGTTTCACACGGTCCCGAAAGGCCTCCAGGGAATCATGTACGCTGACACTCGCCCACTCGTGATAATCCAGGCCAGCGCGGCGCAACCTGCGGTCATCGAGCTCGAAACCCAGCGGCCGGATCAGGTGGAGGGCGCTGCCGGTATTGGCGCAAAGGCGTATGATATTGCCCGTATTGGGTGGAATCTCGGGTTGATATAAAACGACATGAAACATCTGCCAACCTGCAAGGCCTTTGATTGATGACGGAATACACTGCAACAGACCGACATGAACTCGCCCTCGATTTCTGCGGGCTGTCGCTGACCACACCGCTGGTGCTGTTGTCTGGCTGCGTCGGCTTCGGTGAAGAATACACACGCGTACACGGCTTTTCCAACCGGGATGTCGGTGCCGTTTGCCTCAAGGGCACCACGCTGGAACCGAGGCTGGGCAACCCGCCGCACCGGATTGCCGAAACCCCGATGGGCATGCTCAACGCCATTGGCCTGCAGAACCCCGGCGTTGATCACGTGGTCAATGAAATCCTGCCATCACTCGATTTCGACGAGACCCGCTTCATCGCCAACGTCTCCGGCTCGACACTGGAGGAATACGCGGAGGTCACCCGCCGTTTCGATAACTCGCCCATCGACGCCATCGAGATCAACATTTCCTGTCCGAACGTGAAGGAAGGCGGCGTGGCCTTTGGAAACGACCCGGACATGTCGGCGCGCGTCGTGGCGGCCTGCCGTGCCGTCACCGGCAAGCCGCTGATAACCAAGCTGTCCCCCAACCAGACCGATATCGCGGAGAATGCGCGCCGTTGCATCGAGGCGGGCAGTGACGCATTTGCCGTGATCAACACCCTGATGGGCATGGCCATCGATATCCATACGCGCACCCCGGTCATCGGCAATAACCAGGGCGGACTGTCCGGACCGGCGATCAAGCCCATGGCCCTGCTCAAGGTGCAGCAGGTCTACCAGGTCTGCAAGCCGCACCAGATTCCCATCATCGGCCAGGGCGGCGTCACCACGGCAGAAGACGCCATCGAGTTCCTGATCGCCGGCGCCAGCTGCATCGGTGTCGGCACCGCGCTGTTCTATGACCCGCTGGTCTGCAACAAGATCAACCGGGGCCTGCTCGACTACCTGCAACAACACGAACTGGACGGCATCCCGGCGCTCACCGGCAGCCTGATGCTCAACGAACCCGGCGGCGCCGCCTGCTGCGAGCGCTGAGCAGCAATGGCCCTGCTCAGACGGAGCCGTTGAGGCCCAGTTCCTTGAGCTTGCGCGTCAGTGTGTTGCGGCCCCAGCCCAGCAGGCGTGCCGCTTCCTGGCGCCGCCCCCCGGTGTGCTGCAGCGCCGTCTCGATCATGATGCGCTCGAATGCCGGCAGCGCCTCTTTCAGCAATTGCCTCCGGTTGTCGGCAAGCTGCTGATGGACCCACTGGCGCAGCAACTGTTGCCAGTCGGCGCCGGCACTAACGACAGCACCGGTTTCATCCAGCAGTTCAGCGGGCAAATCCTCGCCTCTGATCTCCTGCGCCGGCGCCATCACCGTCAGCCAGCGGCACAGGTTCTCCAGCTGGCGCACGTTGCCGGGCCAGTCCAGTGACATCAGAATTCTTTCAACCTCCGGGCGCAGCACCTTCGGCTCGACCGCAAGTTCCTGCGCGGCCCGGGCAAGGAAATGCCGCATCAGCAACGGGATATCCTCGCGGCGCTCGCGCAGCGACGGGATGTGCACGCGGATCACGTTGAGCCGGTGAAACAGGTCCTCGCGGAAGTCACCGTCCTTCACGCGTTGCTCGAGGTCCTGGTGGGTCGCGGCGATGATACGTACATCGACCTGTTTGGGCGTGTGTGCACCGACCGGATAGAATTCACCATCGGCGAGCACCCGTAACAGGCGGGTCTGGAGTTCCGCTGGCATGTCACCGATCTCGTCCAGCATAAGGGTACCGCCGTTGGCCTGTTCGAAGCGGCCGGTACGCCGGCTTTGCGCACCGGTGAATGCCCCGCGCTCGTGCCCGAACAGCTCCGACTCCAGCAGGTCGCGCGGAATGGCTGCCATGTTCAGCGCAACAAAGGGTTTGTCGGCGCGTTCACTGTGGCGGTGCAGTGCCAGTGCCACCAGTTCCTTGCCGGTGCCGGATTCGCCGTTGATCAATACGGTTGCATTGGAGTGCGACAGGCGTCCGATGGCGCGAAACACCTCCTGCATGGCGGGCGCCTTGCCGATGATCTCGGGTGATTCCTGTTCAGCCTGCGCTGCAACCTCGACCTGTTGCTGTTCACGCAACTCCAGTGCCCGGCGTGCAAGGGAAATCGCCTCGTTCACATCAAAGGGTTTTGGCAGGTACTCGAAGGCCCCGCCCTTGTAGGCGGACACCGCGCTGTCGAGATCGGAGTGCGCCGTCATGATAATCACCGGCATTTCCGGGTACAGGCCGTTGATCCTTTCGAGCAGTTCCAGTCCGTCCATGCCCGGCATGCGAATATCCGAAATGATTACGGCGGGCTCTTCATGCTGCAGTGCGTTGAGCGCGGCCCCGGCATTCTCAAAAGTCTTCATCGCCAGGCCGGCCTTTTGCAGCGCCTTTTCCAGCACCCAGCGAATGGAGTTGTCATCATCAATGACCCAGATTTTACCGTTATGGCTCATTGCTTGTCGTCCAGTGGTAATAAAATGGTGAACACGGTTTCACCCGGCTTGCTGTTGCATTCGATCAGTCCCTGGTGGCGGCTGATCAGAGACTGGGCGATTGAAAGGCCGAGTCCGGTACCCTCACTGCGGGTGGTGATCATCGGGTAAAAGATCTTTTCGCGCAGGTCCTCCTCGATACCGGGACCGTTATCGATGACCTGGATACAGGCCACCAGGCGGTGCAGGCGATTGCCGATATTGAACTGACGCTGCACCCGCGTCCGCAAGATGATTTCACCAGCACCCTCCAGTGCCTGCGCGGCATTGCGTACGATATTGAGTATGGCCTGCAGCATCAGGTCGGGATCGGCCTGGACATTCGGCAGACTGGGATCATAGTCCTGGTGAATCATCAGACCGCCGCCGGTTTCTGCACGCACCAGTTCACGTACCCGTTCCAGGATGACGTGAATATTCGTGCTCTGTACGTTGGGGATGTCATTGGGTCCCAGCATACGATCCATCAGGTTCTGCAGGCGATCGGCCTCGCCGATAATGATCTGCGTGTATTCCCTGAGTGCAGCTTCGCCGATTTCCTGTTCCAGCAACTGGGCGGCACCGCGCAGGCCGCCCAGCGGGTTCTTGATTTCGTGGGCCAGTCCGCGCAGCAGTGCGTGGGTGGCTTCCTGCTGCGTAATCAACTGCTCATCCTGCTCGATACGCAAATGGTGGTCGACCTTGCGCAGTTCCAGCATCACGCCGCCACCCTGACCCGGCAGGTTGATCGGCGTATGGGTGCAGTTGACGATCAGGGCATGCTGGTCGGGCAACTCCAGTTGGCAGTTGCGCTGGTTGATGACATGACCGCTTTCCATCGTGGCACTCAGATGTTCGGTTACCGCGTCGGCGTTCTTGATGAGATCCCGGATTGACTTGCCGCGCGCGCGGCTGGCGCTGATGGCCAGCAACACCTCGCCCGCCGGGTTGAGATAGCGCAGCCGAAACTGGTCATCGAAGACCAGTAGCGCGGTACTCAGGTTATCCAGTAACTGTTCGGATTGGATATCCGTGAAGTGCTCAATGCCTGCCATGGGAGCTATTATGCAAAAACCAAACCAGAATCCAGCGCGCACTGGAGCGCCGGCATGGTCAAATTAAACTACATACAATACAGATAGATATTTACGGGGTGAGGATCGGTACCGGTGACAGTCGGATGTCACGACTCCCATTGTGCACCAAATTGGTGCGCCTGTCACGCGGAATCAGGGGGTCTTTGCCGGCGCCTTGCGGCTGGGAAGATTGATCGACTCGCGGTGCATGTGGAAGACCACCGTGTCGGTGCTGATGACCGTATCACCCCGTGCATTGACCACACTGGCGGACAGGAGATGGGAGCCCCGGTCCAGGCCGGTAAAACTCATGCTGGTTCCGGTGACCGGCTCGCCGTGGGCCGCGTCATCCAGGTAGTACTGCACCCGGTGGCCCAGTCGGGTCTTCAACGGGGGCTGCAAGGACACCCTGGCCGTCAAGGCCCCGAGGTTATTGCGCACCGTGGCATCATCCTTCGGGATGCTGAACTCCATACTCTGGTACACCCTCGGGGCAGGTTGATCCTGTCTCGCCGCGCCGCTGGTCCGGGCACGCGCGGGTACCGGTGGTGCCTTATAGGTCGGCAACTCCGGCAGCTGTATCGGTACTGCCCCCGGGCTGGGTTGATCGGAAAAGATCACTTCGCCATCGGCACTGGTGGACTTGTAGACCTCTGCCTGCGCCGGGCCCGCCAACAGCAGCAGAAACATGACTAAATATTTCATAAAACCACCATAGCCCCGTCATGGCAGCGATGCAATACAGTTCATCCGCGCTTTGACCCCGTCGATCGGATTCAAGCCCCTGTATTCAGTCATCATCCTGCCGGCTGCCGCCACGGTGTCCGGAACTGATCACCGCAGACGCAAGATCGCAGACCAGAAAAAAGTCTTCACCGCAGCGGATCCAGAGAACACCAAAATATTAACCGCAGAGACGCAGAGGCCGCAGAGAAAACAATAAATATTCGCCAATAAAGAAACTCATCGAAAGTAGTAACAAATTAATAGTACGGTTTTTTGGTCAATGAGATTTTTACTCTGCGGCCTCTGCGTCTCCGCGGTGGAAAATCTTGTACTTTCTTTGCGTCCTTTACGACTCTGCGGTGAAGGATTTTTTTCCAGCCAGAAATAAAAAAGCGCCCCGAAGGGCGCTTTTCATCAAGCGGATACCGCCGCCTTAGAGACTGAAGTACATGTCGAATTCAACCGGGTGGGTAGTCATGCGCATGCGCGTCACCTCGTCCATCTTCAGGTCGATATAGCCGTCGATCATGTCGTCGGTGAACACACCACCGGCGGTCAGGAACTTGCGGTCCTCGTCCAGCGACTCCAGGGCCTGGTCCAGGGAATGACACACGGTCGGGATCTGTGCCTCTTCCTCCGGCGGCAGATCGTAGAGATCCTTGTCCATGGCGCTACCCGGGTCGATCTTGTTCTTGATGCCGTCAAGGCCGGCCATCAGCATGGCCGCAAAGCTCAGGTAGGGATTGCCGCTGGGATCCGGGAAACGCACCTCGACACGCCGTCCCTTGGGGTTCGATTCGAACGGAATACGCACCGAGGCCGAACGGTTGCGTGCCGAGTAGGCCAGCATGACCGGCGCCTCGAAACCCGGCACCAGGCGCTTGTAGCTGTTGGTGCTGGCGTTGGTGAAGGCGTTCAGGGCACGGGCGTGCTTGAAGATGCCGCCGATGTAATACAGTGCCTGCTGTGACAGGCCGCCATACTTGTTGCCGGTGAAGATGTTCTTGCCGGCCTTGGCCAGGGACTGGTGCACATGCATGCCGCTGCCGTTGTCACCCACCAGTGGCTTGGGCATAAAGGTCGCGGTCTTGCCGTAACCGTGGGCAACATTCATTATCACGTACTTGAGGATCTGCACCTCATCGGCCTTGCGTGTCAGGGTGTTGAACACGGTGCCGATTTCGCACTGACCGGCAGTGGCCACTTCGTGGTGGTGTACTTCCACGGGCACGCCCATCTCTTCCAGGGCCAGGCACATGGCGCTACGCAGGTCATGCAGCGAGTCGACCGGGGGCACGGGGAAGTAACCGCCCTTGTTGGTGGGACGGTGACCGATGTTGCCGTCCTCATAGACGCGCTCCGAATTCCAGGAGGCCTCCTCGGAATCGACCTTGTAGAAGGCGCCACCAATGTCGGCACCCCAGCGCACATCGTCGAGTACAAAGAACTCCGGTTCCGGGCCGAAATAGGCGGTGTCGGCGATCTTGGTCGATTTCAGGTAGGCCTCTGCGCGCTGCGCAATGGAACGCGGGTCGCGCTCGTAGCCCTTCATGGTGGTCGGCTCGAGGATATCGCAGCGCAGGTTCAGCATGGGTTCGTCGCTGAACAGGTCCATGACGGCGGTTGAGGTGTCCGGCATCAGCACCATGTCGGATTCATTGATGCCCTTCCAGCCGGAAATACTCGAGCCGTCGAACATTTTGCCGTTTTTAAAAAAACTGGTATCGATTTGACTGGCGGGCAGGGTGACGTGCTGCTCCTTGCCGCGAGTATCGGTAAAACGCATGTCGATATACTTGACACCGTTATCTTTCATCATCTTCAGAACTTTGGTTGCAGACATTACAACTCCTCCAGATTGGCTACGTCATTTCACACCGCGGTCGGCAGGACAACGGACATTTCATAAAATCATCACAATTCTTGCACTCTGAGAAAGCAGGAATTATGCCACGGGCACACATTCAGGCAACGCCTTTTCTTTCACAGACTTAGGCCCATACACTGGCACAGAAACGCGCCAATATGGTGCGCTCTTCAACACAGGCGCACCATCATGGTGCTTGGTAGTAGACCTTGACCTCGCCCACGTCCGGTACCTGCTGGGCTGCACGCACCAGCTTTGCGGCGATTTCGCGGGCGGCCCCCGGATCGAGACCCGCCAGTGGCAGGATGATATCCACATGGATCCGGCCGCCCAGGTAATGCAGGACGGGTTTTTCCATGGCCACGTCGATATCGAGTTCATCCAGCTGCGCATCCAGCTGTTCCTGGATCGCATCCCGCAGGGGCAGTTCCATGCAGGGCGCACCCAGCTCATCGTCCTCCGGATCGATGTGGACGGTCACATCGGTGACCTCGTCGACATCCCTGAGCAGCCGGGCGCGCACCGACTCGCCGATCTGGTGCCCTTCTGAAACACTCAGGGTCGGATCGACCAGGATGTGCACATCCACCAGGGCATCACTGCCGCTGCGCCGGGTACGCAGCATGTGCAGTTCCCGCACCCCCGGCACCTCGAGGATCGACTCGCGGATGCCCTCCACCTGTTCACTCTCCAGTGCCGTGTCGATCAGCTCCTGCACGCTCTTCCATAACAGATCCCAGCCGATCTTGGCGATCATCAGAGCCACTGCGACCGCGGCGAGGGCGTCCAGGTAGGGCAAACCCGCCATGGACCCAGCGACCCCGATCACCACCACGATCGAGGAAATGGCATCGGTACGGCTGTGCCAGGCGTTGGCATGCAGCATGTTGGAGCGCAGGCGCCGCGCCGCTTTGGCGGTGTAGCGGTAGATGGCCTCCTTGGAAAGAATCGAGATCATCGCCACCACCAGCGCCGGCATTTCCGGCTTCAACAGCAGCTGCGGGTCCAGCATGCGGCGTACGGCATCGAAGCTGATACCCATGGCCACGGCCGTCAGGGCCATGCCCAGTGCAACGGTGGCCACGGTCTCGATGCGGCCATGGCCGTAGGGGTGCTCTGCGTCGGCGGCACGGTGTGAATGCTTGGCAGCGTACAGGACCAGCACATCTGTACCGAGATCCGACAGCGAGTGCACGCCATCGGCAATCAGCGCCTGGGAATGCGCCGGTATGCCGATCAGTATCTTGGCCACCCCCAGTAACAAGTCGACCACGGAGCCGACCAGCGTCACCTTGCGAACCTCCCGGTAGCGTACATCGAGCTGTTCCATGCTGTGGTGCTGTGCAGTCAATAAACCAGTCCCGTCAGGTGTTGCCGACACGAACAGTGATCACGATTTCACCATCCTGCTCGACAATATCGCATACTTCGTGGCCATGGACACGGCACCAGGCCGGGATGTCATGGATAGCACCCGGGTCCGTGCACAACACCTGTACGGAATCACCCGGCGCCAGCCGGGCCATCGAGTCCTGGGTGCGTATTACGGGTAACGGACAGAGCAGATGCCGGGCATCAACGGTCTCGGTAGTCATAGATACCATTCTGCAGGGATCTCGCCGGCAGGCAACGGGGTGACCTCCAGGGTGCGCGCAACACCGTCCTTGCCGGTCACCTCGACGGTGACACGTTCGGCATCGCGACCGTGGCTGAAGCGCGCGGTCAGGCGTGCGGCCAGTTCCAGATCATCGCTCCCGGCCTCGCCGTCGAGCAGCACCAGTGGTCCGGTATGACTGAGCGGGACCAGGTGTACGAAGCGCTTGCGATAGCCTTCCATGAAGCGGTTCTCGCCCTCCTCGCGCCCGACGATCAGCTTGAAATGCGGACGCGGCCGCAGGTGCCGTCCGACCTTGAGCAGCATGATGTCGTCGAGGTCATATTCGCGCTTGCCGCGGGTTTCCCACAGGTCCGCCAGCTTGACGGAGTATTGCTGGTCGGTCAGGAAACAGCAGCCCCCGGCCGGTTGCGCATAATCCTCGAAGCCGAACTCGCGTGCCAGTGCCATCTGCGGCTTGCGCGAACGGCCGCTGAAGTCATACAGCTGTTCGCGGTCCAGCCAGCCCTCCTGTTCGGGCAGCGTCGGCGGCAGGTTGCGTGCGCACAGCGGCCGCACCAACCGCTCACCGGCACCGGAGTCGCGTGCGACCACCGGCATGGTATCGCGCCGCTGCGACATGGGCCGCTGACCGATGACTTCGCCGGTAATAATGAAATCGAATCCGTTGGCATCGATCCATTCGCGCGCCTTGTTGACCATGAAGATCTTGCAGTCGAGGCAGGGATTGAGATTCGCACCGTAGCCATGCTTCGGGTTGATCACCACCTGCTTGTATTCCTCGATGATATCGACGATATGCAGCTTGATGCCCAGTTGCTCGGCCACCCACAGGGCGTTGTTGCGCTTCGGCCTGGCGCGGTCCCTTTTGCGGATCGCGTGGGTATGGCCCTCCACGCAAAAGCCGGTGTAGAAATTGATGCCCTCGACATGCACGCCCTGCCCCATGACCACGCGCGCCGCCAGCAGCGAATCGAGACCACCGGAAATCAGGGCAATGGCTTTTCGTGGTTCAGACATGGTGTGTTGTATGACTATTGGAAAATATAACTAACCGCAGAGACGCCGAGGACGCGGAGAAATTCAGAATCAAAATCATTCACCGCAAAGGCGCAAAGGGCGCAAAGTCAAAACACAAATCTTGCTAACAACAACCAACCTCGGTCATGAAAAATGAACGTCTGTATGTCATTTCCCGGATCGGTGTTGTTGCAATAATGTGTTCTTTGCGTCCTTTGCGCCTTTCGGCAATTGCTCCTGCATTGCTCTACCTCCTGCATCCCTGGAGTCGTGCGATGAATAATGATGTTCGCTACATACAGCATTCTACCCCATGCGCAGGGCATAAGGTTAAAAAGCGGATGGATTCAGTGTGTTTCCGGGGTGCCCGGGGACGCGATTGCGCGTTCGCCGCAGACCTGCCGGAAGCAGCGGCG
>CAMYIX010000078.1 GCA_947258615.1 uncultured Ectothiorhodospiraceae bacterium
GGCCTGAAATCCCCGCTCCACGACCTGCAGCCGCAGGCCCAGGTGATGCGCGGACTGCTGCAGGATGTGTTGCAGGCGCTCGGCGGCCAGGTGCATGGAACAGGAGGATGATATCAGGAACCCCCCGGGTTCCAACAGCTGCATGGCCTGCTGGTTCAACCTGCTGTAGGCCTGTTCGCCGTTGCGGATGTCCTTGCGTCGCTTGATGAAGGCCGGCGGATCGACAATCACCACATCAAATCGCCGGCGTGCGGCGCGCAGGGTCTTGAAGACCTCGAAGGCCTCCCCGGCCTCCAGCCGGACAATACCCTTCACATCATTGGCCACGGCATTGTTCAGCAGCAGTTCCTGTGCCAGCGGCGAGGCGTCCACGCAGCTGACTCCCGTGGCACCGGCTCGCGCCGCCTGCACGCCCCAGGCGCCGATATAACTGAACACGTCCAGCACCCGCCGGTCCCTGACGTACTTGTGCATGGCCAGGCGGTTGCTGCGCTGGTCGAAGAACCAGCCGGTTTTCTGGCCCTCGCCCAGCGGCAACTCGAAACGCGCGCCACCCTCCTCCAGGATTACCCGCGCCGGCACCTCACCGATGGTCTCGGTGTACAACTCCAGCTGCTCCAGTTTGCGTACCGGACTGTCGTTGCGCAGCAGCATGCCCCGGGGTCTCAGCACCTGCTGCAGGGCCTCCAGTAGCGTGGCCTTGCAGCGTTCCATGCCGGCGGTGGTGATCTGCACCACCAGCACGTCGTCATAGCGGTCCACCACCAGTCCGGGCAGGGCGTCGCCCTCCCCGTAGATCAGCCGGTAATGCCGGCCCTCGAACAGGGCCGCGCGCAGCGCCAGCGCCGTTTCGATGCGTTGCGCGAAAAAACCCGTATCGAACACGGCCGGCGTGTGCCGGGTCAGCAACCGCGCACAGATCAGGGAATGCGGATTGATGTAACCGGTGCCGATCGGCTTGCCGGTCGAAGTCTGGACAACGACTGCCGCGCCCGGCTCGAAACCGGACAGCGGAGACTTGCGGGTATCCACCTCGTTGCTGTAGACCCACAGGTGCCCGGCGCGCAGGCGCCGGTCCTTGTTTTTCCGCAATATCACGGCTGGAAGCTGTATTCCGGACATGGCCTGCACCCACTGGAAAGTCAGCGCGCCATTGTACGGCAAACAGCCGGGGATAGTTGAATCGATTTGCGCGCCTCGGTATGGCGCGGGACAAAGCCGGAGGAGCAGTTCAGAAGTTGTAGCGCATCGAAAGCCCAAGGGCATTGACGCTGTAGGAGGGACTGGTCTCACCCAGGCTGATCACGTTGCCGATCGTGCCCGGCGCCACTCCGTCAAGGGCCCAGTCCTCACTGTCATAGTGTTCATACCAGTACGCGGCATGCAGCGACACGTCATCCTTGAGGCGGTAGGTGGCATAAAGCTTGACGGTGTCGAGCTCGGTCTCGAGGTCCGGGAATCCACTGCCATTCACGTTGATCTCGCCACGCGAGTGGGAGCGCGCGTAGTCGGCACCGATATCCAGCTTGTCCTCGATCGCCTGGTACTTGACACCGATACCGACGGTGGTCACGGTATCGTCGTTTTGCGCCGACCAGTCGGCCGTCGCGTATGTCTGGCTGCCCTGCTGCCGCGACTCGATCTTTTCACGATTGAGGTACAGGCTCATGCTGGTCTTTTCGTTCAGCGCCAGGGAGGCGTCGGCACTCAGGTTGAACTCGCGGCTTTCCGTCAGGCCGACTTCGGACTTGTCGTAGTCGTCATTGATGTAGTCGAGCCCTGCACCGAGGGTGAGCCTCTCGGTTGGCGACAGACTGGCATTCACGCCGACCAGGTCGCGGTCGCGGTCCGCCATATTGTACTTGCGCAGCAGTGGGTTTTCGGGCGGACCGATCTCGGGCACCGCGCTGTAGCCCGAGGCATCGCGCTCGGCGTGCGTCGCCTTGAAGGTCAGGTGGGTTTTGTAGTCGATGCGCACTTTCAGCTTGGCCCACAGACTGTCTTCCTCGGCCTTTTCAACCTCCTGGAAGTCGCGCTTGTAGGCATCGTATTCATAGCCGGCGCGCAGCCTGGAACCTTTCGGGAAGCGGTAATCGGCGCCCAGCTTGAAGGTGTCGCGGATATAGCTGTAGGGCAGGTTGGTACGGGTTGCCGTATTGAGAAAGGCGTCTGTGGTTACCCAGGTGTAGTCGGCCTGCGGGGTGTCGTTGTCGCGCTCGTTGTAGCTGTAGCTGGCATTCAGGCGCAGCTTGTCGGTTAGCGCCGATGTCAACCGGAGATTGGCGGTCAGGGTGTCGACTTCACCGTCCAGTGAGGAACGCGGCAGGGAAACGGGGCCTAGCGAGGCATTCAGGGTCACCGGCAGGAAACGCTCATCCTGCTCCATGCGTCCGATAGCTACATCACCCGTTGCACGCGTCCGCTCCGAAAACTGGTAGCCGATCGAGACCGTACCCTGGTGGAACTGGTTGTCGGGCGGCAGGGCCAGTTGCCCCCGGTCGTCACCGACCGGAGCAGTAAAGGGGTTTTCCCAGGTCAGGGATTCATCGGCGTTGCGGAAGGTGGAGCCATAGTAGGCCAGTTGGACCTGCAGCTTGCGGCTGTTGTAGGCGACCGTGGCATCCACCTCGTCAGTCTCATAGTCGACCGGTCGCACCAGCTGCGCAGACCTCAGGAAAAAGGCCCCCCCGGCACGCCGGGCACCGTCGCGGTCCTCGCGGCGGAAGCTGACATTGTACTCCCAGCGCGGACCCCAGCGCGGCCCCTGTAAAAGACGCGCACCGATACCCAGTCGCTTGCGCTGTGTCTCGAGCTTCACCCCGCGCAGGCCGGCGGCCAGGGCACTCATCCCTGCGGTGGTGCCGGAGGCGACCCAGCCGGCGGGCAGGCTCAGGCTATCGCTGCCCGCACCGCTGAAGGGTGTCAGTGCACTGTCGGAGATGAAATGCGGCAGTTCGTCATAGTTCAGGAACACATCGTAATGCCCCTGCTTTCCGCCCCCGAGAAACAAAGAGCGCGTATCCAGTCCCAGATTATTGGCATGCAGGTCATAGTAGCGGGCGTCCTCCTGGCTACGGTAAATCACCCGCGCATTGCCGATAAGGTAACCGCCTTCCTCGTTGAGGCCGCTGTATTCACCGAACTTGAAGGATTCATCCGAAACGGCACCCACGCCGATATCCAGTTCGCCGGTGTAACCCTCCGGGTATTCACAATACTCACACTCCCAGCGGGAGGTATCCACCGCATCCGGATCGTACTTGATGGCAAATTCATACTCGGTGGCGAATGCAGGCAGCGATATGGATAACGCGGTGAGCAGCAACAGGCCTGTGGATGCTTTCATTGTCTGGTCCCGTTCTTAGTGGTGGTCTCGACCTTATGCACGCCCTAGCGCATCAGTTTTACGCCGGAGGGGTGGTTCGAGCCATGCACCTGCGTGTGACAGTTGAGACAGGAACCGGCGAGCAGGAATCCGGAAGCACTTCCCGTGGGCAGACCGCCAGTAGTATGGGCAACACTTGGATGTCCTGCCTGTGAATGGCACTGCTGGCAGAGCAGTGGCGCACGTTTACTCAACAGCGTCGGGTGGATCGAGCCGTGCGGGGTATGGCACAGACTGCAATCCTCGGTCACGGGCGCATGCTCCCACAGCAGGGGCCCGCGCTTTTCGGCATGACAGGTATAGCACATCTGGTTCAGGGTCGGTTTTTTCAGCAGGCTCTCTGATATCGCCTCATGCACTGCCTCATGAACGGTGTGACAATCACTGCAGGCCATCAGCCCGAACCGTACCGGGTGGTTGGATGGCTTGCTAAACTCCGCCCGTTCCTTCAGGTGGCAGTTGTAGCACACCTCGGGCTGTGTCCTTTTGGTGAGGACAGGATCCTCAGCCACGTGGATTCTGTGGCAATTGGCACAGGCCAGGTCCCCGGCCTCGTGCACGCTGCCTTGCCAGCCGATGTGGTCGGCGTCCATGTGGCAGTTGAGACACATCTTGTTCTGCAACGCCACGGGTTCATCCGACTTGAAACCAAAATTCAGTATCGGCGGACGCTCCTGGCCGGACCGGACCTTGCCGACGTGTCCACCCCGCTCCAGTGCCTCTTCCATCGCCGCCACACCAGAGACACCCGGGCCGTGACAGGCCTCGCACTGCAATCCACCAAAGGGCGAGCGCTCGTCAGCCACCTGGCCGTGCTTGGTCTTGAGGATATCGAATACGGGGTATTCCCTGGACTCGTCATGGCACTTGAGGCAGGTATCGGCGCCTTTCCTGGTGTATTCGGAAAGCAGCACGGGTTGGCTGTCGTCCATCACCGGCGCATCGGCAGCCGACGTCTGTTCTTCACCGATGACCGGCCTGAAAACGAATACCGCAAGGAGAAACAGTGTACGGACTAGCGTGTGTTTATTATTCATATTCCCTGTCTATGACTTGCAAATCCGCCCCCGATTGTGCCTGACCCGTTTCTTCCCTTCATTCTGGACAGGCCTGCACCGAAGCGGTCGCACATCCAGGCCCCAGGGTATCAGTCGATGGCCGTTAGGCAGTGATTTTATTAGGTATTAGCTCAAATGCAAGCAGAACTGTTATCAATCAAGAAGTATCTTGACCTATGTCAAGGCCAATAGAGATACTCTGGGATATTAAGTATTACAGTAGACGCTGATATTGCCCCTTCACTTAACCGGTCTGCGTGGGTAGTATCTCCGCCTGAATTTTAGTGTTCCTGGTTACGGCCGCCGGTCTACCATGGCAACTTACAAATGGAGTCACTGATTATGAAAATTCACGGCAGCAAATATCTGACATCTCTCTGTTCCGGTTTGCTTTTGATTGCATCCGGCGCCCAAAGCGCGCTGGCGGCGGATGTCCAGGAATTGTTCGAACCCTGCTCCGTCTGTCACGGCAAGGAAGGCGCCAGCACCGAATCGAATATGCCTATCATTGGCGGCATGTCAGCACCGTATTTGACCGATGCCATGCTTGCCTACAAGGAGAAAGACTGGCCCTGTCACGAGATCGAGATTCCTTCCGGGCCCGACAAGGGCAAAAAGACCGACATGTGCACCATTGCAGATGACCTGAGCGAAAAGGAAATCGAGCAAATCAGCGAATACCTTGCCGCGAAACCGTTTGTCCGCGCGACCCAGGAATTCGATGCCGGACTGGCAGCGAAGGGCGAACAGGTGCATGACGCGAGTTGCAAAAAATGCCATGACGAGGGCGGCAGTCTGCCCGATGATGACAGCGGCATCCTTGCTGGCCAGTGGATGCCCTATATCAAGCAGTCCTTCGAGGACTTCGGCTCTGGCGACCGCCCCATGCCCAAAAAGATGAAGCCGAAATTCAACAAGCTCGAGGATGCGGACAAGGAAGCGCTGATTCATTACTACGCGAGCGTCAAATAAGACGACTACAGCGATTCGCCGGCTCCGTTCCGGGAAGTGGTGCCGTTTATTCCGGAACTGAGTTTCGTGCCTGCAGTCATCGCCTGCTTGCTGGAACGTATACCTTGAATCCTTGCCCAACGGGAGAGTAAAGCCATGCCTGCCCAAAAACCTGCGGTCTATTTGCTGGCGTGGCTTGCTTGCCTGGTTATTACGCAGCTGGCCTGGCTGCCTGGCGCCATGGCCGCAGACGCTGCGGTGGCCGGCGAGGGCCTGGACGACGCAACCTGCCTGAGCTGCCACGCCGGCAAGGAGCAACTGACGGTCACAAATGAGGACGGCGAAGAGCGTCCGCTTCTGACCATCGACCACAGGAAGTATATAAAAGGCGTGCACGGCGACATGGCCTGCGTCGATTGTCACGTGGAAATAATCGACAGCAAGGTGCCGCATGAATACGGCTCTGCGCCCAAACCCGATTGCGTGCAATGCCACGAGGCACTGTGGGAGATCGCCAAGCGAGAGGACCTGACCGAGGAAAAGGCACGGCTCGGGGTGGTTGTGCAGAACATCGAGGCCTACAAGGAATCCTTTCACGCCCGCTCCGCACCCTCACGCAAGTCAGGGGTCAAGGCCCACTGTGATGACTGTCACGATACCCACTCGTTTGACGTTCCGCCGCGCGGCACCTCGAAACGCACCGAGTGGCACCTGACGGTTCCGACTGTGTGCAGCAAATGTCACGAAGATTCGCTCGAGGAGTACCTGGTCTCCGTGCATGGCGTGGAAGCCACCGAGAAACATAATCTCAAGGCAGCCGTCTGCGTGGACTGCCACACCACCCATGCGATCAGCAAAACCTCGCGGGACCCCTTCCAGCTGCTGATCACCAAACAGTGCGGAAGCTGCCACGAGGAGGAGTTCGAAAGCTACCGGGATACCTATCACGGCCAGATCAATACGCTGGGGTATGCCTATACCGCCAAGTGCTTCGACTGTCATGGCAGCCATGAAATTTTCGCAGTCGACGATCCGGAATCAATGGTACACCCGGACAACCGCCTGGAAACCTGCCAGGAATGTCACGACGGCAGGAAAATAAAGAAGGCAACCGCTGGATTCCTGACCTTCGGGCCACACGCCAATACCCATGATTACGAGCGTTACCCGCAGGTCTGGATTGCGGCCAAGTTCATGCACGGCCTGTTGCTGTTCGTGTTCGGCTATTTCTGGGCGCATTCGCTGCTGTGGTGGTACCGCGAATGCGTGGATCGCTGCGGAGTCAAAACCGAGCAGCGTATCCGCACCGACGAGCTGGTGGGCCTGGAAAACAAGCAAGTGCGGCGGTTCGGGCTGGTCTGGCGCATCGGTCATCTGTTGTTCGCGCTCAGCGTCATGACGCTGATCCTGACCGGTATGGCGGTGTTCTACTCCTACACCAAATGGGCGCCGGTGGTCATCGATATCCTCGGCGGCCCGCAAATGGCAGGGCTGATACACCGCATCAGCGCGGCCATCATGCTGGGCATTTTCTTCCTCCACCTGATCGGGGTCAGCATCCATATTGCCCGCAAGGGAAGGAACTTCCGCTGGTTCGGCCCCGATTCGCTGGTGCCCAACTGGAAGGATTTCAAGGATGCCTGGGGCATGTTCAAGTGGTTCGTCCACAAGGGTGAGAAGCCGGTGTTCGACCGCTGGACCTACTGGGAGAAATTCGACTACTGGGCCGTGTTCTGGGGCATGGCGATCATCGGCGGCAGCGGTATGATGCTGACCTTCCCCGACATCACCGCCTCGATCTTCCCCGGCTGGGTATTCAATGTGGTGACGCTGGTACACGGTGAAGAGGCCTTCCTGGCCGCCGTATTCCTGTTCACGGTGCATTTCTTCAACAACCACTTCCGACCCGACAAGCTGCCGCCCCCGGACGTCGTGATGTTTACCGGTACCCAGTCACTGGAGGAGTTCAGGCGCGACCACGGCATGCAGTACGACCGCCTGGTCGAGAGCGGTGAACTGGAAAAATACCTGGTGGATTCACCGTCCCGGCCCATGACCCTGGGATCCAAGATCCTTGGCCTGACGTTGATTACGATCGGCCTGGTATTGCTGGTCATCGTGGCAATCGGGTTCTTCGGGGGCTACAGCCCCTAGTCGCTCTGTCATCCCGGCGCATGCATCAATCGGGGTGTCGCCTGACACCCCGGCTGCGCCCGATACCGCTGCGCCTTCAGACAGGTTTGCCGTGATTTCTCAAGGCAGTGCCCCGTGCCCGGCGGCGAACGCCGCACCGCGCCACACGGCCAGGCCGCCGCTGCGAAATGCCTGTACGTGAACGGCACCGGGGCGTTCGGGCATGCCATCCCGGTAATAGGCCACGACATAAGCATCAGGATGCGCCCTGCTCCATGCCCTTGCCCTGGCCGGAGTAAGTTGTTCCTCAAGTGGCTGCACCAGACGACCATAGAAGTGAAACTGGCCATGATAGGCCGCCAGGTTCGCCACGGGGTGTCCCGCCGCCTGCACCCGCGCGATCAAGTCACTCACCTCGCTCAGGTCATAGGCGTGTGCGCCGGCCCGGAACACACCGAGGTGCACGATAGCGATCACGTACACCGACACCAGTGCCAGCGCCACCGGGTGGTGCGTGTCCCGCAGCGGTATGAACAGCAGCCCAAGGCCGGCGGCCATGATGAGTCCACCCCACAGGGCATGGACCGCCGCCATCCAGTCCGCCCCCCCGGGGAACCAGGGCAAGGCCGCGACCAGTGCCCCGACGATCAACAGCACACCGGCCAGCAAGATGGGGCGCCCTTGCTGCATCTGGCCCCCGGACCGGCTCCACAAGCGCGCAACCAGCAAGGCCAGCGGCGCGACGCTGCGTGGCCACCACTCGTTCACCCCGAACAGCCACCAACCGGCGTGCACCAGCCAGAAAAACAGGGGGGCTTGTGGCTGTAGGGCTCGCCGTTCAGGTAAGGGACAAGGAAATCGCCGCGCTGCCACATCTCCCAGGCGAGCGCGACATAACGGGTCTCGTCCATGGGGAACAGCGGCCGCGTCAGCAGGGCCAGCAATACGAGTAGCAGCCACGACACGCCCAGGCCCGACCACGAGCGGACGCCGGCATTCATCGGCCAGGCATCACTGTCAACGCGTACACCCGGACGATTCCCGGCGCACTGCATCCAGACTGAGTTCGTGGTCCATGGCCGTATCCAGCACCATGCCATGGCGGTAGCGGCGATAGAGATAGACACCCAGCATGGCGGAGATCACAAACAGCAACACGGCTATCAGCAACTGCCAAAACTGCCCGACCTGGGTACCGCTGCCAACCAGGGAAAACACCAGCATCTGCGGTACATAACCGAGCGCCGAACCGAGAAAGAAAGGAACGGGTCGCACCCCGGATACACCGGCGGCCAGGTTGACCATCCAGTTGCTGCCCAGGGGCAGCAGCCTGATCAACAGGGTCATGGAGAAGGGATTGTCGTGGATAAACTTATCGATCTTGGTGATGCGTCCTGAATATTGCCGTTTCAGCCAGGAACGGCCCAGCAGCCGCGCAACGCTGAAACTCAGCAGGCAGCCCAGCAGCGCCGCCAGCGTCCCCAGCAGGGCACCGCCCAGGAAACCGAAACCGTAACCGCCGAGAAAGGCAATCACCTGGCGCGACAGACCGACACTGGCCAGCAGCCCGCCCACGCTGATGAACAGCAACTCACCCGTCAGTCCCCTGCCCTGCACGTGGGTGTCGATCCAGCTGCGATCGATGACATCCCCCAGCAGGTAACCCAGCGCGACCAGTACGGCGATCACGACCAGACCAGGCAGGAGAATACGCAGTTTCATGGTCGCTCAGTCAAGCTCTGACACAACGGGCCGCAGCGCCCGCCGCTGCAGCCAGCGTACCCCGAGCAGATCGACCAGGCCCGCCCAGAGGCGGTTATGTACCCCGTACTTGCTCACGCCCTGCTTGCGCGGGCGGTGTCTCACCGCCACGGAACCCACCCGGCCGCCGGCACGCAGGACCAGCGCGGGCAGGAAACGGTGCATGTGATCGAACTGCGGCAGGGCCTGAAACACATCACGACGAAACAGCTTCAGGCCACAACCGGTATCCGGCGTGTTGTCCCGCAACAGGCGGCGGCGCATGCCGTTGGCGATGCGCGATGACAGCCGTTTCAACCAGCTGTCCCGGCGCCGCTTGCGCCAGCCGGCAACCAGCCCGAGACCCGCGGGCGCATCAAGCGCCGTCGCGGCGGCATACAGGCCCGGGATATCGGCCGGGTCATTCTGGCCATCCCCGTCCAGCACGCTGGCGGTCTCATCAACCAGCGAGACAATGCTGTCGGCTTCGTTGGATACCGGAATGATGATGGAGAGCTCCATGTGATTACCTTACTGCACGTAGGGGCAAGACAGGGTTTGAGCGTTTGGTTATAGTACTACGCCCTCCCGGCAGGACATGGGCACGGTCATGAGCGAGCACCATCAATATACCAACCAACTCATCAACGAGACCAGTCCCTATCTGCTGCAGCATGCCCACAACCCCGTCGAGTGGCACCCCTGGGGACCCGAGGCCCTGGAGATGGCGCGCAGGGAAAACAGGCCCATACTGCTTTCGATCGGTTATTCGGCCTGCCACTGGTGCCACGTCATGGCGCACGAGTCCTTCGAGGATCCGGAAACGGCCGAGCTAATGAACCGCCTGTTTGTCAATATCAAGGTGGACCGGGAGGAACGCCCGGACATCGACAAGATCTACCAGACGGCGCATTCCCTGCTGACCCAGCGCACCGGCGGCTGGCCCCTGACGGTGTTCCTGACCCCGGACGACCAGGTCCCCTTTTTTGCCGGCACCTATTTCCCCAACGAATCCCGCCACGGCATGCCGGCGTTCACCGACCTGATGCAGCGGGTAACGGACTTCCTCGCCGGGCACGAAGACGAGATCCGCACCCAGAACACCTCGCTGCTCAATGCACTGGAATCGATCACTGATGCCGGTGCGGTGGCCGAGTCCCTGCACGCTGCGCCGCTCGACACGGCCCGACAGCAACTGGAACGCAGCTTCGACGAACGCCACGGCGGTTTCGGCCAGGCGCCGAAATTCCCCCACCCCACCAACCTGGAACGCCTGCTGCGCCACTGGGCCGGTACCGGCACGGCGGGCGGGATCGCCGATCAGCGCGCCCTGCACATGGCAGTCTTTACTCTGGAGAAGATGGCGCAGGGCGGAATGAACGACCAGCTGGGCGGCGGCTTCTGCCGCTACTCCGTGGATGAACGCTGGATGATCCCGCATTTCGAAAAGATGCTGTACGACAACGGCGCCCTGCTGGCCCTGTATGCCGAGGCCCATGCCGCCACCGGCAACCCGCTGTTCAGGCGCACCTGCGAACAGACGGCGGCCTGGGTAATGCGCGAGATGCAGTCCGGTGAAGGCGGTTATTACTCCAGCCTGGATGCCGACTCGGAGGGCGAGGAAGGCCGCTTCTATGTCTGGTCGCCGCAACAGGTGGAGTCACTGCTGACGGCAGACGAATACCGCCTGTGTGCGCACCACTTCGGCCTCGACCGGCACGCCAACTTCGAAGGCATGTGGCATCTGCACGTCTACCGCAGTCGCGAACAGCTGGCGCGGGACTTTTCCCTCGAAGCCGGCGAGGTCGATTGCCTGATCACGCAGGCCTGCGACAAGCTGCTCGCGGCTCGTGATCGGCGGGTTCACCCGGGACGTGACGACAAGGTGCTGACCGCATGGAACGGTCTCATGATCCGCGGCATGGCCGTGGCCGGGCGGCTGCTCGACCGGTCCGAATGGATCGACTCCGCTGAACGTGCGGTCGATTTCATCCACGCCCGGCTGTGGCGGAACGGCCGCCTGCTGGCCACCTGCAAGGACGGGCGCGCCCATCTCAACGCCTACCTGGACGACTACGTCTACCTGATCGACGGCCTGCTGGAACTGCTGCAGGCGCGCTGGCGCGACCGTGATCTGCTGTTCGCTATCGAGTTGGCCGAGGCCGTGCTCGACCATTTCCACGACCCGGCCGGCGGTTTCTTCTTTACCTCGGACGACCACGAGGCGCTGATCCAGCGCCCCAAACCCAATCACGACGACGCGACCCCCTCCGGCAACGGCATTGCCGCCAAGGTATTCGCGCGCCTGGGACACCTGCTGGGCGAGACCGCCTATCTGGATGCTGCCGAGCATACCCTCAAGGCGCTCTGGTCCAGCGTCGAGCAGATGCCTCACGGCCACGCCAGCCTGCTGGTCGCGCTGGAGGAATCCCTGAACCCGATACAGACGGTCATCCTGCGCGGCAGCGGGGATGCCATGGCCACCTGGCAGCGCCGACTGAATGCCGCCTACGCACCGCGGCGCCTGGCACTGGTGATACCGGAGAGCGAGCATGTGCTGCCCGGGGTGCTCTCCGAGCGCACACCGCAGGGCGAGGTGCTCGCCTACATCTGTACCGGCCTGTCCTGCAGCGCCCCGGTCAGGGATTACCAGGAATTTGAAACACTGTTATCGGAATCAGAGGTACCGGCAAGCACATGAGCGACATCACAGACACCCTGCAACTACCCGGCGCCCGCCTGGATAAAATCGAAACGGACGGGAACGAAATCACCCTGCACCTGACCGGGGTCAAAATCGTGCGAGTCATGGCAGCCACCTTCGAGGACACCCTGTGGACACAGGACTGCAGGCTGACCATCCGGGATATCGAGATCGGGGGCGAGCTGCCGGAATGCCCGTGCGAAATCGGTGGCGGCGACCTGATCAACAACATCTTTACCTACCGCGACCATGCCCCCCTGCCGATTGACTGGCACGGATCGATCGGCTGCAAGTTCAGTGTAGTGGACAGCGGCAAGGTGTTCTCGATCGACGGAGAATCCATGCAACTGGAACGCATCGATCACCCGCGCTATATCAAACACATCAAGAAGAACTGATTGTCCCGGAACGGGACAACTTCAACCAGGATCAGCGTGCGGTATGCGACCAGCTCCCGTTGCGCCCGCTGAAACTGATAATGCGGCTCGAGGTAACCACCAGCGCGGCATAATCCTCCGCCTCGGCCCGCCTGAAATCCTCGCCGGCCATCCGCCGCAGGCTGCGCCAGCCCCCCGAGAAGCCGCCGATACCGGCGAACCGCTGGTTGGTCACCACAATGGCCACGCCGCTGGAAACGATGGTCTCCAGGACCTCTTCCTTGGCCTTGAGGTCCAGCTCGAAGAACTGCCCGGTCTGGGCATTGCTGGCCACCACCTGGCGCTCTTCCAGAACCAGGAACAGCGCCTTCTCGACCTCGTGCCCTTGCGCGTAACCGGCAAGCAGCGTGACCAGGGCAAGGACCGACAGCACCCATGGGAACAGGGCCAGCGATCTCGCATACGTTTGACCTTTGAATGAAGCGGACATAACGCGCCTTGCAGTCATACCAGGGAGTGTAGCCCAAGGATGCGCTGGCATACTGCAGGTTTGCCGCCAATCCGGAGTAACCAGACCCGGCGATCACCCGATGCGGCTGGTGCCCGCTGCACGCCTCTGGTGGAAATCAATGCCCGGGGAATCTCCGGTTCATTGATGCTTCACGTCATCGCGAGCGCAGCGAAGCAATCTCCGGACAGTACGATCAATCAGCTTCAGATTTCTTTACGGCTTGATCGGACTTTCCCTAGTAGCCTTCCGGCAACTCGTGGGCTATTCCCTTGTGGCAATCAATGCAGGTTTCGCCTTTCTCAATCGCGCGCTCGGGGATATGTTTTTTTCTTGCGCTCTTGTCCTGCTCGTCCAGGTTCATCGACTCGAAGTTATGACAGTTGCGGCATTCCCTGGAATCGGTTTTCTCCATTCGCTCCCAGACATGCTTGGCGAGTGCAAGTCGCCGGGCCTCGAACTTTTCCGGGGTATCGATGGTGCCCATGATTTTTTTGGGCAGCTCGTTGACGGTCGCCCTTATTTTGACCACCATCATGGGGCCCCACTCCCTCGGCACGTGGCAGTCCGGGCAGGTCGCCCGTACACCGCTGGCATTCTGGTAGTGCAGGCTTTGCTTGTATTCCTCGTAGACGGTTTCCATCTCATGGCAGGAGGTGCAGAACCAGATCGAGTTTGTGATTTCTATGGCGGTGTGCAGACCACCCCAGAAGATGATGCCCGCCAGAAACATGATAAACCCGCCGGTCGGAATGCCGACCAGCCACCAGGCGCGGGGCTTGTGCCACAACCTCTGAAAGCGCCCTTCAGGCTTGTCCTCCGTGGTTTCGTCAGGCATGCGCTTCTTTCTCCCCCCCCCTCGGTTATGCTGAAGAAAACCTTGTCCGCCTGGCTGCATGCTTTATGCACCATCAGATTACTGGAAACTTGTAGAATAGTGAAACGGTTTCTCCCTGCCCGTCCATCGGGTTTCCCGAATATCTGCCGCACGTCATTCGGCATGGAACCCCATACCGGGGCATGGTCCCTCAGGTGGTATTTGATACAGGGGGAACGCTGCCCGGCAGGCCGGCCCGCCCATAACCGGGTGTCCGCGACCGGTGTTCTCAACAACACGCGGACGAAGGGGTTGCCGACTGCGCGTGGTCACTGGACAGCATTATCAGGGCGATGAAATCCGGCGATATCACTCGCGTCGACCGGGGCACCAGGGTGCGGGACAACGCCCGGCATCTGATGGACAAGCAGCCGAGAACAGCCTTAATATATTGATTCTATTGTTAATATATGATGATCAACAGCGATGGAGAGGCTGACAGGGTATAAACAACCGTAGACTGGCTTACAGGCCGATGAGTTGGGAGAAGCTCAGCATCCAGATGACTGCCAGCAGAAACATCAGTACAACCAGGGCCACGGTTAAGCATCTGACACCGGTCTTACAGATTACGGTTTTTATACTCATGATGGTCCCCCCTGGATGCCATTTCGCATTTCCGGCACCCGATATTTTATGAAATATCTATATATATCTATATTTTACTGACACGCATCGACGTCTCTTATAAATTCTAGACCAATCCTGTTGCGACGCAAGCCGGTCTCCGGAACAGCCAGGGGGGCTACAATTCAGGCGCCGCCGCTATGGTCAATACACCCTGCGGTGAGCCATGGTTGAGGTATTCCATAGTTGTCTCCATGAGATGGAGGACCACGGCCAGCAGGAATACCAGGGCACCATTCACACCTCCGGGACTACCTGGTGACCATATGTATATACCTGGAAACGCAGATTGAGGTGGCAGTTATTTTGCGGAAGCAACATAATCTTGATAGATTGACAGAGCGGCATTTTTTGCTCATGCGAACCGCGAACCTTTCTTGGCTGCAAGGCAACAGGGATAGTGGTCACGCGACTCGTACCAGTAATCAGGAGGTCGACATGACGAAGCAAAAATCCACCCGATTTATCTTGTTGGCAGGCGTCGGTCTGTTCAGCCTTTCTCTCGCCGCCGGTGTCCGGGCCGCTGACACGACAGATATTACCGAGGAAATGGCCGAGTTGGCCGAATTGGTCAAGTTGGTTGACGTCTGTTCCCAGTGCCATGAACGGGATGGCGACAGCAATGATCCGAATATGCCGATCATCGGGGGCTATTCCGAGCCTTACATTATCAGCAGCATGACGGCATACCAGGAAGAGCTTCGCTCCTGCCCCGAGATTGAATACATCAGCGACGACAAGAAGGTGGAAAAAACCGACATGTGCCGGATTTCCAGGGACCTGAGCGACGAAGACATCGAAAAACTGGCCAGGTATTACGCCGGCAAGCGGTTCAGGCGGGCCAATCAGAATTTCAATCTGGAACTCGCGCGGAAGGGCCAGCTGATCCATGAGCGTGACTGCGAGAAATGCCATTCCGAGGGTGGCAGTCTCGCCAGCGATGATGCCGGAATCCTGGCCGGTCAGTGGACACCCTACCTGAAGCAACAATTCTTCGCGTTCTATGCCGAGGTGCGGCAGCTGGACAGGAAGATGAAACCGAAGTTCAACAAGCTCGACAAAACCGAGATCGAAGCGCTCCTGAATTTCTACGCCAGCCGCGGGAGCCTGTAACCGCTTTCCTCTATTTACCCAAGGGCACCTTGCTTCTTACGATGAAATCTGTAGGTCGGGTTAGGCGCATAGCGCCGTAACCCGACATTTGTATTCGTCGGATTACGTTAACGCTAGTCCGATCTGCATGTTTCCTTGTTCAACAGGAATCAGAATACCTTTTTCCTTCGACCTCGCAGACTGGTATGCGCTGACGTATTCATGACGCTGCGACATCATGTCACTCCCGTTCATAATAATTCTCTAATATACTATCAATAGACAGTTTAACGGGTGGTTCCGGTCATCCGCACAACCGTTCGAGGTGGATCATCGCCCGGGTACGGGTGACCCGAATCACAGCCCGGGTTTCAATAACCCCTGGAGGTGAATCATGAAAATACTGAGTAGTTCATACCCTGTTGGCTTGCTAATCGCCGTGGTGGGCATATTGACACCGATCTTTGCTCAGGCGGAAGCAATCCCTGCACGCGGCCCGATTCCATACACCGCTTTTGACGCGGACGGCAATGGTCTCGTCAGTGAAGCAGAATTCAGCGCAGCGCGAGCGGAACGCATGGCAACCGTGCAGGCCGAAGGCAGGCCGATGCGCGGAGCTGCAAGCGCGCCCTCTTTTTCGGACATCGACACCAATGCCGATGGACAAGTAACCCGCGCTGAACTGGCGGCGCGACAACAGGCACGCAGGGAGCAGCGCCCCGGAATGGGCATGGGCCAGGGTCCGGGTAGGGGTCAAGGCATGGGGATGGGAAGATACATGCCCGCCTTCTCTGACTATGACCTGGATGGAGACGGAAAAATCAGGGAACAGGAATTCAGTTACGCTCGGGGCAAGCGGATTGCCGCGAGGAAGCAACTGGGTTACCAGATGAGAAACAATGCCAATGCGCCCTCGTTCGCCGATATCGACACAAATGCAGATGCAGAAATCGATTCAGATGAATTCGCTGCGCATCAGTCAGCGCGTCGCCAGCAACGGGCGCAATGACCCTGGTTGGGGATAGTATGACACCCGTGGCTGCAGGCAGAGGCAATTTGTACCCGGTGCCCGGGTCGGCCTGAAAACGCTGCGTATTGCGTCATCCGACACGTCATGGTCAGCCGCTCTGCCTGGCAGCCGGGCAGGGCGGGGGACGCCCGGATCAACCCACCTAGCGTCATTCCGGCGCAAGCCGGAATCCAGTAACCAACTGATTAGCAACGACTGGATTCCGGGTCGCAGCCCAGCTCCACCCGCAAGGCGGGCCTGGTCAACTACAGCATCTCCGAACCAAAGCTGTCGCGGTAGCGTAATCTGAACTCGTCCGCATCGAAGCTGTGATTCTGGGTGCCGTGATGCTCGATCTTGATCGCTCCCATGAGCGCCGCGACCCGGCCGGTGGTTTCCCAGCCGAGGTTGTTCAGCAGGCCATGCAGCAGGCCGCCACGGTAGGCGTCGCCGCAGCCGGTCGGATCGATCAGCTCGCCTGCCCTGGCGGCCGGTATATCGATGCGCTCCTGTTCCGTGTAGATATGTGAACCCTTGCCACCCCGGGTCACGATGAGGGCATCGACCTGCTCCGCGATTTCATGCGGTGACAGGCCGGTACGCTCCTGCAGCAGCTGCGACTCGTAGTCATTGACGCACACCCAGGTGGCCTTTTCGATAAAGCCCCTGAGTTCCTCCCCGCCGAACAGCGGCAGCCCCTGTCCCGGATCGAATACGAACGGGATGCCGGCCTCAACAAACTGCTCCGCGTGGTCCAACATGCCCTGGCGGCCATCGGGCGACACCATGCCCAGGGTGATGCCATCGGCGTCGGCAACGCTGTTGAATTGCGAACCGTCCATGGCACCGGGGTGGAAGGCGGTGATCTGGTTGTCGTCCATGTCGGTGGTGATGAAGGCCTGGGCGGTAAAACTCTCACCCAGTTCGGTGACATGCCGGCGGTCGATGCCGTTGTAGTCCATCCACTCGGCGTAGGGACCGAAATCGGAACCGACCGTCCCCATCGGCAGGGGATCACCCCCGAGCAACTTGAGATTGTAGGCAATGTTACCGGCGCAGCCGCCGAACTCGCGGCGCATATCCGGGACATGAAAGGCCACGTTCAGTATATGCACCTGGTCGGGCAGGATATGGTTCTTGAACCTGTCCTTGAACAGCATAATGGTGTCATAGGCGAAGGAACCACAGATCAGTGCTGACATTTCAAGTACCCCTTGACTTCTTTATCCAGGAATCTCCGGTTAAACGATGTGTCACGTCATGGTGATGTGATCAATTATTCACAGATTGCTTCGTCACTACGCTCCTCACAATGACGAATCCATCAGCCCTTTCTTGTATCTCACTCACAGCAGCGATGCCGGGATCGCATAGAAATCATTCAGTCTTTGCGTGCCTTGCACACATTGCGTCTTTACGCTTCAGTCGCTCAGCACCAGCAGCCAGACCAGGCCGGCATTGACCAGAGCGACCAGTACCGCCGCCGAAGCGATATCCTTGGCACGCCCCGCCAGTTCGTGATGCCCGGCACCGATGCGGTCGACCACCGCCTCGATCGCCGAGTTGAGCAGTTCGACTACCAGCACCAGCAACCAGGCCATGATCATCAGTGCACGCTCGCTGCCGCTCTGGCCCAGCCACAGGGCCAGCGGTATCAGCACAAGACCGAGTGCGACCTCCTGGCGAAATGCCGCCTCGTTGCGGAAGGCGGCGACCAGGCCCTGCCAGGAATAGACGGCCGCCCTGAACAGGCGCACCAGACCGCCACTGTCAGGCTTGCCGGCCATCAGGCACACCTGTCACGAGGTCTGTCAAATGCGGCGTTGTGGATGTCCCTGGCACCCTGGTTCTAGGTGACCGTACCCGTCCAGGCCAGGTCCAGCTGTTTCGCGGCGCGCACCTCGTCCAGCCGGCGCACCGGCTGGGTATGCGGGGCCTCCCTGAGCAGCTCGGGGCTGGTCTCCGCCTCCTTCTGGATTTGCACCATGGCCTCCACGAAGGCGTCCAGGTCCTCCTTGCCCTCGGTCTCGGTCGGCTCGATCAGCAGGCACTCGGGCACCAGCAGGGGAAAGTAGGTCGTCGGCGCATGCATGTTGTAGTCCAGCAGGCGCTTGGCGAAGTCCATGGCCGTGATACCCAGCTCCTTCTGCTGGCGCTTCAGGGTCACGATGAATTCATGGGTGGCGCGTCGCTCGGGGAACGCCAGGTCGAAGCCCGCCTGCGCCAGCCTGACCATCAGGTAGTTGGCATTCAGGGTGGCGAAGTCCGCCACGCGGTGCATGCCCTCACTCCCAAGCATGCGTGCATAGATGTAGGCGCGCATCAGCACGCCGGCATTTCCCATGAAGGCCGACAGGCGACCGATGCTCTGCGGGCGTACGTCCTCGGTGATCCAGTAATACTCGTCACCGTCAAAACCGACGATCGGCACGGGCAGGAACGGCTCCAGGCGTTTGCTGACACCGACGGGTCCGGCCCCCGGACCACCGCCGCCATGCGGCGTGGAGAAGGTCTTGTGCAGGTTCATGTGAATCACGTCGAAACCCATGTCGCCCGGACGCACCTTGCCGAGGATGGCATTGAGGTTGGCACCGTCGTAATAGAGCAGGCCACCCGCATCGTGGATGACGGCGGCGATCTCCTCAATGCGGCGCTCGAACACACCCAGGGTGGACGGGTTGGTCAGCATAATGCCGGCCGTTTTGGGCCCGACTGCCTCTCTGAGTGCGGCCAGGTCGACATCGCCCTGCCTGTCGGTGGGGATCTCGCGAACCTTGTAACCACACATGGTGGCCGTTGCCGGGTTGGTCCCGTGCGCTGCATCCGGCACCAGGATCTCGATACGCTCGCTGTCACCGCGTGCATCATGGTAGGCACGGATCATCGCCACCCCGGTAAACTCACCCTGGGCACCGGCCGCCGGTGTCAGCGAGACCGCGGGCATGCCCGTCACGTCCTTGAGCATCTCCTGCAGTTCAAACATGCAGGCGAGAAAACCCTGACCCATTGCCGCGGGTGCATAGGGGTGACGCGCCAGGAAGCCCGGCAACATCGCCAGGGAATTACAGGCACGCGGGTTGTACTTCATGGTGCAGGAACCCAGCGGGTAGAACTGGGTATCGATGGAGAAGTTCTTCTGCGACAGCCGGGTGTAGTGGCGCACCGCCTGCATCTCGGACACCTCAGGCATCAGTGGCGGTTCTTCACGTAACAGGTCTCCCGGGATGTCGCCTGACTCATCGACGTTTTCCGGGGCCTGGGCCTGGGCGCGCCGGCCCTGGCGGGATTGTTCAAATATCAGCATTGCCATGTCTTCATAGTGGTTGTGAAACCGGGGTACGGATGCCTCCCTGCATCCATTCTGCGTCCTGTTTAGAGTGCCGCAAGCGCCGCCTCGTAGTCCGGCTCGTCGGCGATCTCCGGCACCAGCTGGCTATAAGTGACCTGGTTATCTTCATCGAGCACCATGACTGCGCGCGCGGTGAGCCCTGCCAGCGGCCCATCCGTGATCAGCACGCCATAGTCCTTGGCAAAATGACGGCTGCGCATCATGGAAAGCGGCACCACGTTATCGATGCCTTCCGCGCTACAGAAACGTCCCTGGGCGAAGGGCAGGTCCGCGGAGACTACCAGTATCACCACGTCATCGCGGCCCTTCGCATGGTCATTGAATTTCTTCGTTGAAGTGGCGCAGGTCGGGGTGTCCAGGCTGGGCACGATGTTCAGCAGTTTCTTCTTGCCGCCGTAGTTGGCCAGGCTGACGTTGTTCAGTTCGCCATCCACCAGCTGGAAGTCCGGTGCCGCACTGCCAACCGCTGGCAGATCTCCATTGGTATGTGCTTGCTTGCCCTGCAGGGTTACTGTTGCCATGGTTTAACTCCCCTCGTCTGGTTGTACATCAGTATCGTGGTGCCTAGGCCATCTTCGGCTTGACCGGGCAGCCGGCCACGGTCTGGGCGCTGATCACCCGGTTCAGGTGGTCTGCATACAGCTCGATGTCGGCTGCGGTGCGGGTCTCGGTGGCGCAGACCAGCAGGGCATTGCCGAGTTCCGGGTAATCCGCCGACAGGTCGTATCCCGGCAGCAGGTTATGTGCATACAGGGGCCGCATCACGTCGGCCAGCGGCAGCGAGAAACGCAGTGCCGTTTCGTGGAAACAGGGCCGCTTGAACAGCGGTTCGATGTATTCATTCTCTGTCAGTTTCGCCACCAGCGCCCGGGTATTGGCATGACAGGCGCGCGCAACCCGGGCCAGGCCCTCGGCGCCGAGTAATGACATGTAGATGGTTGCCGCCGTTACCAGCAGGCCCTGGTTGGTGCAGATATTGGAGGTCGCCTTGGAACGGCGGATATGCTGCTCGCGTGCCTGCAGGGTCAGGGTAAAGCCGTCACGGCCGTCGCGGTCGATGGTGCGACCGACGATACGCCCCGGCATCTGCCGGACCAGTGCCTGCTTGCAGCACATGAAACCGAAATAGGGTCCGCCCGCGGCCAGTGGCACACCCAGCGGCTGGCCTTCTCCACAGGCTATGTCGGCACCGTTCTCACCCCACTTGCCCGGCGGCTTCAGCAGTGCCAGCGAAGTCGGGTTGACGATGGCAATGACCAGTGCGCCCTGGCGATGCGCCCAGTCGGTGAGTGCGTCGACCTCTTCGAGGATACCGAAGAAGTTGGGATGCTGGACCACAACCGCAGTGATGTCCTCGCCCTCGAAATGTGTAAGCGAGTCCGGGACGGTGTTGCCGCCGTCGCTGCAGTACGGTACCTCCACCAGTTCGATACCCTGGTTGTCGACGATGGTGCGCGTGGTCTTGCGGTAGACCGGATGGACCGTGGTCGGCACCAGGATACGGCGCGACTTGGACTTGCGATTGCCGCGCACCGCCATCAGCGCGGCCTCGGCCAGGGCCGATGCACCGTCGTAGAGGGAGGCGTTGGAGACATCCAGGCCGGTCAGGCCGGCCATCATGGTCTGGTATTCGTAGATCAGCTGCAGCGTGCCCTGGCTGGCCTCCGCCTGGTAGGGGGTGTAGGCACTGTAGAACTCGCCACGCGTGGTGATCTGCCATACCGCCGCCGGAATATGGTGGTCATAGGCCCCGGCACCCATGAAACACAGGGGGCGCCCGTCGGCCTCGGCGCGCTCCATCATCAGGCGGCTGATTTCCTGTTCCGTCATCCCCTCCGGGACTGCGGATAATCCGCCGACACGCAGGCTCTTCGGGATTTCATCAAACAGGTCTTCTATATCACCTGCGCCGATGGTCGCGAGCATCTCGCTTATATCAGTATCCGTATGGGGTATAAATGGCATCGTTCTGTCTTCTTCAGGTCGGGCGCGGGGCCTCAGTGGGTATCGGAGGCCAGGAACACCTCGTAGGCCTCGGCGTCCATCAGTTCTTCGAGTTCCGCGGCAGCGGATGGCTGCAAACGAAAGATCCAGCCGGCGCCGTAGGCATCCTGGTTCACGGTCTCGGGACTGTCGGTCAGCCCCTCGTTCACCTCGACCACCTCGCCCGAAATCGGTGCATAGACATCGGAGGCCGCCTTCACCGATTCCACCACGGCACAGGCCTCGGCGGCGGCCACTTCCTGCCCGGGTTCCGGCAGTTCGACGAAGACCATGTCACCGAGTTGCTCCTGGGCATTATCGGAAATGCCCACGGTAACGGAACCGTCGTCGTTCAGCCGGGTCCACTCGTGGGTTTTTGCGTACTTGAGGTCAACAGGGATGTTACTCATGACTTCCTCGCTTATGGATTTGCTTGTTCGATTAACTGGAATGCATTCTAGAGTTCGATCTGGGCCTTGCCGTTGCGCACGAAGGGTGGCTTGACCACCCGTGCCGACAGCAGCTTGCCACGGATCTCCACCTTGCAGGTCTCACCGGTCCCGGCGGGGACCCGGGCAAAGGCTATCGCGCGTTGCAGCGTGGGCGAAAAACTGCCGCTGGTGATCTCACCTTCACCGCCATTCTCGACGACCACCTTCTGGTGGTTGCGCAGCACACCCTTGTCCACCAGCAGCAGGCCGACCAGCTTCCGGGATAAGCCCTGTTCACGCTGCCTTTCCAGCGCCTGGCGCCCGATGAAATCGCGCTCCTGCGGATCCCAGGCCACGGTCCATGACAGGGCGGACTCAAGTGGACTGGTCGTTTCGTCCATATCCGAACCGTACAGGTTCATGCCGGCCTCGAGACGCAGGGTGTCGCGCGCCCCCAGTCCCGTCGGCCGGACACCAGCGGCGTGCAGTTGCTGCCAGAAGCGGACAGCATCTGTAGCAGGCAGGATGATCTCGAAACCGTCCTCCCCGGTGTAGCCGGTGCGGGCGATGAACCAGTCGCCGCCGGCAAAGGCGCCGAAGAAGGGCTTCAGCGGTTCCGCCACGGCACGGACATCTTCAGACAGCAACGCAAGCACCCTGGCACGGGCCTCGGGTCCCTGGATGGCGATCATCGCCAGTTCGGGGCGTTCCTGCACCTTGACGGAAAATGCAGCCGCCTGCTGCTCCAGCCAGGCCATATCCTTGTCGTGTGTTCCCGCATTCACCACCATGCGGTAGAAATCATCCCGCAGGTAGTAGACGATCAGGTCATCGATGACCCCGCCGGATTCGTTCAGCATGCAGCTGTAGAGCGCCTTGCCGCTGTCCTTCAGGCGGTCCACGTTGTTTGCCAGCAGATGACGCAGGTAATCACCCACCCGCTCGCCGGTCAGGTCTACCACCGTCATGTGCGATACATCGAACATGCCAGCGGCATTGCGCACGTTGTGATGCTCCTCGATCTGGGAACCGTAGTTGATCGGCATGTCCCAGCCAGCGAAGTCGACCAGCTTGCCGCCCGCGGCAACATGCTCATCATAGAGTGGTGTCTTGTTTCCCATTCAGCCGTTCACTTTGTCTGTTGTCATTCGATGTCAAAAATAAAAAAGGGCGACGGCCGATTCGCATCAACCGTCGCCCCTCTGTCCGGTAACCTGAGAGAGTCGACCCGCTGCCGATAGCCTGCGCGCCGTGTCCCCTTCGGTGGGTCGTCCTGCGACCGCTCTCCAGAGTCAACTGCCTGCTACGGTCCTTTTGCCTGAGCGTTTCCGAGCGTGTTGCGCCTTCGGCGTCAGTACCAGATTGACGGGCGTCAGGCCAGGCCCGCACGCCGCCGCGCTGCCACCTCAGGATCCGGCCCGTTTTACATTAATTACAGCAAGTTAACATTCACCCCACGGCTTGTGGCTGCATCCTGCCAGCAACGTTCAGGCCGTCCGGGATCCCTCTTCCGACCCCCTTGCCAGCGCCGGCAGATCTCCCACCAGCCCCATGGCATGGCGCATCAGGACATCCTTGGCGGGGCCGGCCGCGTCCACCAGGGTCAGGCCCAGATTGCGCACCCAGCGCAGCGGCGTCCGGGTGTTGCTGAACAACAGGTTGAATCCATCCATGGCCGACATCATTAGCTGGTTCTCGCCGCGGCGCCAACGCTCGTAGCGACGCAGCACCGGCACACTGCCCACCTCCCTGCCGCGCGCCTGCGCGTCAGCAAGCACCTCGGCCAGGGCAGCGGCATCCAGCAGGCCCAGGTTGACGCCCTGCCCCGCCAGCGGATGAATGGTATGCGCTGCATCGCCGATCAGCGCCGCCCGCATACTTATATAGTGGTTCGCATGCAGCCTCCGCAGCGGGAAGGCCTTGCGCTGCTCCGAGTCGGTGATCCTGCCCAGGTGAAAATCAAACGCCTCGCCCAGCTCGGTATGAAAGGCCTCCTTGTCCAGGGCCAGCAGCCGCTCCACCTCCACCGAGGGCAGGGTCCAGACGATGGAACTCCAGCCACCACCCCTGGGCAGGAACGCCAGCGGCCCCCCCCGCAGAAACCGCTGCGAGGCCGTTTCCCGGTGGCCGTGCTCGGTCTTTACCAGCGCGACCAGCCCGCTCTGCCCGTAGTCATGTTCCCGCACCTGGATGCCGAGGCGTTCACGCAGCGGGGAACGCGCACCGTCAGCGGCCACGACCAGTTTGGCCACCAGCGTGCTGGCGTCATCCAGTACGACCGTGACCTGGTCCTCGCCGACATCGATGTCACGGAACTGTGCGGGGCACAACAGTTGCACCCCGTCCAGCGTCTGCAGCCGCTCCAGCAGCGCGGCCTGGATAAAACGCGGCTCGATGATGTGCCCCAGGTAGGGTTCGCCGATATCGGCACAGTCAAAATGAATCGCCCCGGAACCGCCGGCGTCCCACACCCGCATTTCGCGAAACGCACAGATATCCCGCGCGCTGATTGCGTCCCACACCCCCAGCGCACTGAAGATGCGTTCCGATGCGCGGGTAATGGCGAACACGCGCGCATCGCGAACCCCGCTGTCGACAACCGGCGCGCGCGCCTCGACCACGGCAACCGTCATCCCCGCTGCACCCAGGGCGCAGGCCGTTGTGAGACCGACAATGCCGCCACCGATTATGATCACGTCAAACTGGTTCATGGTTCTTTCATTAAAACAGCTTTTCACCGCAAAGGCGCAAAGGGCGCAAAGAAAACACGCTATTCACCGCGGAGACGCCGAGGGCGCAGAGAAAACAACAATGAATGATTGAAAATACAAATCATCATATTCTATGAGCAGCAATAGATTATTCTAAATTTCACTATTGAATTCTTACTCTGCGTCCTCAGCGTCTCGGCGGTAAAAGATTTTTTTGGATTTCTTTGCGCCCTTTGCGTCTTTGCGGTGAGTTCTCCCATTAAGAAATGCGGTGAATAACCCCGTTACAAAGGCAAACCACGCGCCAGGCGCGGGACCCGGCCGGCACGGCCCATGGTCAGCCGGGTCAGCAGACGCTTGGCCGGCGGCACCAGGTCCAGTGCCAGCATGCCGACTCCGCGTGCCGCCCCCAGCGCCGGCAACGGCAGGGTGAACATGCGCGCCAGGCCATCGGTGAATGCCGTCACCTGGCGGTGGTCCGCGCGCCGCCAGTCGCCATAGCGACGCAGGACATTCAGCTCGCCCGGGTCCTGCCCCGCCCGTACCGCGTCGACCAGGACCTCGGCAAGCACGGCAATATCGCGCACGCCCAGGTTGAAACCCTGCCCGGCAATCGGGTGCAGGGTGTGGGCCGCGTTACCGACCAGCGCCAACCGGTGGCGCACCGCCTCGGTTGCCTTGATCAGGCGCAGCGGATAGGCCTGGCGTTTGCCGACCCGTTCGAGACGACCCAGGCGGTATCCGAAGCGCTCCTGCAGGCGCGCGAGAAATTCGCTGTCAGACAAAGCCATCACCGTTTCCGCCGCCGCGGACTCTACCGTCCACACCACAGCACAACGCTGTTCGCTCATGGGCAGGAAGGCCAGCGGGCCGGTGTCGGTGAAACGCTCGTAGGCCACATGATGGTGCGGCAGCTGCGGCGTGATGTTGGTGATCACCGCCGTCTGGCCGTAATCGGACTCGCTGACCGGGATGCCCAGCCGCTCCCTGACCACGGAGCCGGTACCATCTGCCGCCACCACCAGCCGGGCCGTAAGCGACAGCACCGCATCCTCCTGGAGGATCTCCGCCGTCACGCCATCGGCCTCGACGCCCAGGTTCGACAGACGCGCCGGGCAGTAGAAGTCCACCGCCTCGCTGGCGCGCAGCGCGTCACCCAGTACCCGGCCGATCACCCGTGCCGGCACCACGTAACCCAGTGCCGGCAGGCCCTCTTCCGCGCGGTCCATGCGGGTAAAGCCGAAGTGGCCGCGATCGGAAACATGGATCTGGTGAATGGCGGTGGCCTCGTGCTCGAACCGGTCCCATAGCTGCATGCCGCTGAAGATACGCTGTGTACCGGACGCCAGCGCAATGGCGCGGTCATCGTAGCCCGGCTCGGTGCGCGTCTCGAACTGCACGGCCTCGACCACGGCAATTCGCAGGCCCTGCCCGTCCAGGGCGCGCACCAGGCTGGCGCCGACCATGCCGCCGCCAACGATCAGGATGTCGTATTGCTTCATTGTCACATCACCACGGGTACTGCCATTCACTCGCCTGGGGTTTTAACGGGAGCCGCCCATCAGCGCCTCGATCTCGTCTACGTCCTTCGGGACAGCATCACTGAGCACGTCATGGCCGTCCCGGGTCACCAGCACGTCATCCTCTATGCGGATTCCGCTATTCCACCATTTTTTGGCCACGCCGCGGGTGCCCGCCGGGATGTAGATGCCGGGCTCGACCGTCAGCACCATGCCTGGTTCCAGTACGCGCCATTCACCCCCGACCTTGTAGTCGCCCACGTCGTGGACGTCCATGCCCAGCCAGTGGCCGGTGCGGTGCATGTAGAAACGCCGGTAGGCCTCTTTTCGGATCAACTCACCCGGCTTGCCCTTGAGGATGCCCAGTTTCACCAGGCCGCGGGTCAGCACCTTGACAGCCGCCTGGTGCGGTTCGTTCCAGTGTTTGCCCGGCTGCACCTGTTCGATGGCCGCGGCCTGCGCGGCCAGCACCACCTTGTACAGGGCCTTTTGCGCGGGACTGAAGCTGCCGCTGACGGGGAAGGTCCGGGTGATGTCCGAGGCATAACAGTCGTACTCTGCCCCGGCATCGATAAGCAGCAGATCACCCGCGTTCAGCTGGGCACGGTTACTGGTGTAATGCAGTACACAGCCATTCTCGCCGCCCCCGACGATGCTGGGATAGGCAGGCTCCATATCTGCACGCCGGAATTCGTGCAGCAATTCCGCCTCGATCTCGTATTCATGCAGGCCGGGGCGGCACACCTGCATGGCCCGGCGGTGGGCGCGGCACGCCACCCTGGCGGCGGTACGCATGACCCTGACTTCCGAACGGCTCTTGTACAGGCGCATGTCATGCAGCAGGTGCTCGAGGGTGATGAATTCATCCGGCGTGCGCGCACCGGCGCGTGCCCCCTCGCGAATGCGGTTGACCCAGTCGATCACGTGACGATCAAACTCGGAATAGGAACCCATGGTATAGAACACCCGCTCGCGGCTCTCCAGCAGGCCCGGCAGGATCTCGTCGATGTCACCGATCGGGAAGGCGTCATCGGCGCCGTACCCGTCGATGGCACCCTGCGTGCCCGCCCGCCGTCCAACCCAGGTCTCCATCTTGGGATCGCGTTCACGACAGAACATCAGGTATTCGCCATGCGGCCGGCCGGGGATCAACACGGCAACGGATTCGGGCTCGGCAAACCCCGTAAGGTAGTAAAAGTCGCTGTCAGACCGGTACGGGTACTCGACATCCCGGTTGCGGGTTTTCTCCGGCGCGGTGGGAATAATGGCGATGGAATCCTTGCCCATCATGCGCATGAGCTGTTTGCGACGCCTGGCAAACTCCTTTGTGCTGATCATCCTGGGCCCTTATCTCGATGCGGATTGATACGACGACATTACCTTATGTATAGCCTGAATTCAGCCTAGTGCAGGCGCTCCGTGCCCGGGGCATGCGATGGGCGCAGTTCCTCGTGGCACAGCAGCACGCTCATACGCACGTATTCGACGATCTCCATGTAGGCGGCCTCCTCGGTTTCGTCATCCGGGTCATACTCGAAGCCGGGACGGGCTATTTCAGAGAAGTCGTGCATGATCTCTGCGACATTCGCCGGCTGCCCGCCGTCTTCGGTCACACCACCCAGGGCCAGCCCGTAGAGGAAGCCCTGGCACCACTGACCCAGGGCCTGGCTGCGCAGCGCCAGCGGTGCATCATCCTCCGGCAACAATAGTTCCAGACCCAGATCGCTGTCGTTGAGATGCATCAGGGTGCCGGCATAAAGCGCCTGCAGGAGTTCTTCGCTGGCCTGTGCCGCGGCACTCAGGGTGTTGCCCTCGCCCAGTATGTGCTCCAGCCAGGGCGCCGTGTCCGCCTGGCCTGCCGCGCTGCAGACGCCACACAGCAGGCCATGGCTTTCGGCGGCACCACATTCTGCGTCAGCGGACTGCAGCGCATCCTCCAGCTCCGCATAATCGTAAGCCGCCCTCTCATTCACGTCTGGGCCCTCCCGGGGTAATTATCGCAAGACCAGCATCTTGCAATAGCTGCAAGACCGATTATCGCACACCGTACATTAACGGTGCGCGCCACAGCGGCACCCGTACAGGCCCCAACATTGACCGGAACCGCCAAGCGCACTATATTGCTTGCATGACAAAGAATACCGAAGCGTCCGTTATCGATCGGGAAATCACCCGGCTCGAGCAGCAGGTCGAAGCCCTGCTTAACGTCATCGACCGCCTGGCAAAAGAAAACCGGTCACTGCGAACCCAACAGGAATCACTGGCGACCGAACGCGCCTCCCTGCTGGAGAAGCATGACCTGGTGCACCACCGCGTCGAGAGCATCGTGAGCCGCCTCAAGTCACTGGAGACCGGCGCATGAGCAAGGGCTCCAACGCCGTCAAGGTGAATATCCTCGACAAGGAATATCTGGTTGCCTGCCCGGAAGAGGAGAAAGAGGCGTTGCTCTCCTCGGCAAGGTTCCTCAACGACAAGATGGCGGACATCCGTTCAAGCGGGAAGGTTGTGGGCATTGACCGTATCGCCGTCATGGCGGCGCTCAACCTGGCCCATGATGTAATCGAGTCGGAATCTGTCGATTCCACCCAGATCGACGCCTACGGGTCCCGGATACAGGGACTCAACAAGAAGGTCGAAGCTGCACTGTCAAAATACAAGCTGGAGCTGAACTGAGCAGCCCAGGATGAAAGGTTAAATTCAGGTATCCCCTGCCGTGTACGATAGTGGCTTGGATCTCCTCGAGCCTAATTACCATTCCAGGGGACTGTTAGCTAATGTTGGTGTGCATGTCCGCTACTGGCGGAAAGCCTGATACATCACTGCGGTCCCCCCTTGAACCTTCGGTTCAGGGGCCAAAGTCACAACGGCACAGGCGGGGGATACCTTCCCTTTTCAGCCCCTCGCATTTCACGAACATCCGATTCCGTCCAGCATGCCCGTGAAAACCGGAACGGCAGACCGCAACGCACTGCGCCAGCAGGTCCGCCAGCAACGCCGCGCCCTGAGCGCCACCGAGCGGGATGCCCGCGCTCGCCGTCTTGCGCGACACGCCGGCAAGGATCCGCTGGTATTCAACAGCCGGCACATCGCCGCCTACCTGGCAGCTGACGGGGAAATGGACCCCTGGCCGCTGATGGAACAGCTCTGGTCACTGGGCAAGACCCTCTACCTGCCGGTACTGGTCCCCTTTTCAGGCCAGCGCCTGTGGTTCTCCGCCTACCGGCCCGGTGATCCCCTGATCGTCAACCGCTTCGGCATCCTCGAACCGGAACGTCATCACTACCACCGCATCAGACCCGCCGCCCTCGACCTGGTGCTGACGCCACTGGTCGCATTTGACCTCATGGGTCATCGGCTGGGTATGGGTGGCGGCTACTACGACCGCAGCTTCGGCTTTCTCAACCAGCGCCGGCACTGGCGCAAACCACGCCTGCTGGGGCTGGCCTACGAGTTTCAGCGACACAGGCGCCTCGAGGCAGAGGCATGGGACGTCCCGCTGGACGCCGTTGCGACCGAGGCGCGCGTCCACCATTGTTCGGTATCCTGACCGAACAGCACCACCGGGCTCACTCGCCCATACAAACCACGTGATCACGCCCGATATGTATCATTAACACAACACATTCAGGACGACGACATGAACTACTGGCTGATGAAATCCGAACCCGATGTCTTCGGCATCGACGACCTTTACAAGGCACCGAAGAAGACCGAACCCTGGGACGGTGTGCGCAACTACCAGGCGCGCAATATGATGCGCGACGATATGAAAAAGGGTGATCTGGTCTTCTTCTATCACTCCAACTGCAAGGAACCCGGCATTGTCGGGATTATGAAGATTGCACGCGAGGGCTACCCGGACCATACCGCCTTCGAGCCGAACGAAAAATATTACGATCCCAAAAGCGACCCCGACAACCCGCGCTGGTACATGGTCGATGTCCGTTACGTTCGCAAACTGAAACGCGTCATCACCCTCACCGAACTGAAAACGATTCCCGAACTCGCCGACCTGCCACTGGTCAGGCGCGGCAACCGGCTTTCCATCATGCCGGTCAGCAAGCCTCACTGGGACCTCATACTCTCGCTTGAATGACGCGCGTGCAGTGATACCAGGAATGTCACTGCACATACCCGGCAAGTGTCGGCGCGCGACTTGAAAGCGCGTTGCCCTGGTTCACCCGGGCCGTATGGATTGCCACGGGAAGCATCATAATATACTGTATTTATTGCATATTTATTGCGCCGGGCAGTTAGCTGCGGTGCGTACACGGCAGGCAAATATATCCATATATATTGTTCACAACAGCGCAAGCTGCATGCGACTGCAATGCAGCAACCTGCCTCCGTTACGCGCGCTCATGCGCCGGCACAATTTCCAATCTGCATGATTTTTTAAACGAGTGTTCCGGTCATTCTTCAATCGTTGTTTCGCTGTCTGGAAAAATATTCAAGTAATGTTCAACACAACCGTTAACAGTCAAACTGCAAACAAGATGATGCGCTTTTTTGATTGCATGTTTGTTAGGCGTTGTTGAAAATTTTCATGTGAATTTTTCAACAAAAAAAAACTGGTAATTTGTAATTACTTGTTTATACTCACCTTGGGCAATTCGAATGCAATGGAGGTCAATGGAGGTTTGGTATGGCTACAAAGAAAAAGGCCAAGAGAAAGACCACTGCAAAGAAGCGAGTAGTAAAGAAGAAGACAACGGTGAAGCGCAAGAAGGCTGCACCAAAGAGAAAGACCACAGCAAAGCGTAAGAAGACTGCTGCCAAGAAGAAGAAGGCAGCTCCGAAGCGCAAGAAGAAGGCCGCTGCCAAGAAGAGGAAGGCAGCTCCGAAGCGCAAGAAGAAGGCCGCTGCCAAGAAGAGAAAGGCAGCTCCGAAGCGCAAGAAGACCACTGCCAAGAAGAGAAAGGCAGCTCCGAAGCGCAAGAAGGCCACTCGGAAGCGGCGTTAGTCGCAGTCAGTTCATCCGGCAGGCATCATAGCCGCCGGATGTTACCGACAAAAAAGCCCGTACTATCCAGTACGGGCTTTTTTATTGCCGTGGGGCAGCCAGGGGGGCGCTCCGGCCGGTCAATGTCCGCCCAGGAACAGTTTATAACCCGCGCAATCCGACTCCTCCCAGTAGCGATAAGCCAGATCATCCAGGAAGGCCTTGAATTCCGTGCGACTCCCGCGCGGCACCTGGATGCCCACCAGGACGCGACCGTAATCCGCCCCGTGATTGCGGTAGTGAAACAGGCTGATGTTCCAGCGCTTGCCCATCGCCGTCAGGAACTGCAGCAGTGCACCGGGACGCTCCGGAAACTGGAACCGGTATAACACCTCGTCCTCCAGCCCCGCGGCACGGCCACCCACCATGTAGCGGATGTGTAGCTTGGCGATCTCGCTGTCGGTCAGGTCCTCGACCGGGTAGCCCTTCTTCTTCAACTCCCCCACCAGGGCATGGCGCTCCTTGTCGCCGCCCTCGAGCTGCACGCCCGCGAACACGTGGGCCTGCTGCGCATCGGCATAGCGGTAATTGAATTCCGTAATACCGCGCTTGCCAAGGGTACGGCAGAAGCGGCGGAAACTGCCCGGCTCCTCGGGAATGGTGACGGCCAGCAGGGCCTCGCGCTGCTCACCGACCTCGGCGCGCTCCGAGACATGACGCAGACGGTCGAAATTCATATTGGCACCGCTGTTGATCGCCACGAGATCGGCATCACTGATGCCGGTGCGCTTCACGTAGCGTTTCATACCGGCGATGGCCAGGGCACCGGCGGGCTCGAGGATGGCGCGGCATTCATCGAACACGTCCTTGATGGCGGCACAGATTTCATCAGTACTGACGAGCATCACTTCGTCGACGTGCTCACGGGCAATTCTGAAGTTTTCCTTGCCCGCCTGCCGCACGGCCACACCGTCGGCAAAGATTCCCACCTGCTTCAGTTTCACCCGACGCCCGCGCTTCAGGGCCTCGTGCATGCAAGGCGCCTCATCCGGCTCAACCCCGATCACCTTGACAGAAGGTTGCAGCGCCTTGACGACAGCGGCAATGCCCGCGATCAGACCACCACCGCCCACGGGAACGAAAATCGCGTGGATATCGCCGGGGTGCGTGCGCAGTATCTCCAGGCCGACCGTGCCCTGCCCGGCAATGATCTCCGGATCGTCATAGGGGTGTATAAAGGTCATTCCCTCTTCGGCCGCCAGTTTGGAGGCATGCGCATAGGCATCGTCGTAGGTGTCACCCGACAGCTTGATGCGGGCACCCAGGCGCTTGACCGATTCGACCTTGATCGACGGGGTGGTCCGCGGCATAACGATCAATGCCTTGATCCCCCGCTTTTGAGCCGCCAGCGCAACGCCCTGGGCATGGTTACCGGCTGAAGCGGCAATCACACCCTTGGCGCATGCCGCGTCCGACAGGTTGGCGATTTTGTTATAGGCACCGCGCAACTTGAAGGAATACACCGGCTGCAGGTCTTCACGCTTCATCCACACCCTGTTATCGAGCCGCTGGGACAGGCGCTCGGCCCTGACCAGCGGCGTCTCCTGCGCGACGTCGTAGACGCGGGAACTCAGAATCATCTTCATATAGCGGTCTAACATAATGCGTACAGTATCAGTTCAATGACGGCTTGCCCAGATGCGCCCGGACACCGAATACACGCCAATGACATCACCCTGTCGCGCGGGTATGATTTTGCCTATCTACCTATGAGGAGTGCTGACATGACGCAGGATGAAATGAAAAAGATGGTGGCGGAAGCCGCTCTGGACTACGTGGAAACCGGGACCGTGATCGGAATCGGTACCGGCTCTACCGCCAACCACTTCATCGACAGCCTGGCCGGCATCAAGAACAAGATCGACGGCACCGTCGCCAGTTCCCGGACCAGCGCCGAGCGCCTGGCAGCCCATGGCATCCCGGTGCTCGAACTCAACAACGTCAGCGAAATTTCGGTGTATGTCGACGGCGCGGACGAGTCCACCCGCAACCTGCACCTCATCAAGGGCGGCGGGGGCGCACTGACGCGCGAAAAGATCGTCGCCGCCGTCAGCCACAAGTTCGTCTGCATCGCCGACGCGAGCAAGCTGGTCGATGTGCTGGGGGCCTTCCCGCTACCCGTCGAGGTGATCCCCATGGCGCGCAGCTACGTGGCACGCGAACTGGTCAAGCGCGGCGGCCAGCCGGTCTATCGCGAGGGCTTCACCACCGACAACGGCAACATCATCCTCGACGTCCACAACCTGAAGATTATGGAACCGGTCAAACTGGAAGAAGACCTCAACAACATTGCCGGCGTGGTCACGGTGGGCATTTTCGCGAAACGCCCTGCCGACGTGCTGCTGCTGGGCGCCGAAGACGGAGTCAAGAAACTGACCTGATGTTGCCAATATAAAGCCACGGAAGGGCATGGAAAGCCCGTAGGTCGGGTTAGGGGCATCGCACCGTAACCCGACATCAGCCGAACCTGCCAATATATAGCCACGGAATCCACGGAAGAACACGGAAAGACACAAATCAACCGCAGAGGCGCCGAGTACGCAGAGAAAGAGAATTCAACCGTAGCTTGGGCAAAGGAGCGAAGCGACGTGCCCGACATAAGGTCGTGGCCTCCATTGTTGGGCACGCTGCGTTTTGCCCGACCTAGATCTCACTCATTACTTTTTACTGTTACCTGTTTTTATCTTTCCGTGTTCTTCCGTGGATTCCGTGGCTAATCAGTTCCGACCTCCGGGCGATTCCCATTATTAGAATCACCCGGCCCCAGCACCCACATCCGCACGCTGGCATCGTCACTGGTGGTGGCCAGGTAGCGGCCCTGCGGCGACACCGCCACCGCCGCCCCGCACAGATCATGCTTCTGGAAACGCCGCGTCACGGCACCGGTCTCGGGATCGAGGAAATACACCGCGCTGTCGGTCTGGCGACTG
>CAMYIX010000079.1 GCA_947258615.1 uncultured Ectothiorhodospiraceae bacterium
CTTTGCGTCCTTTGCGTCTCTGCGGTGAAATTCTTGTGTGTTTCCAGTAAGCAGGGCGCCAGACGTAATGTATGCCGCCTATCTCGGCAAATCACTCGAACCCATCAAATATTCATCAATCGCCCGTGCGCATTGCCGGCCCTCACGTATTGCCCAGACCACCAGCGACTGGCCGCGACGCATGTCGCCGGCCGCGAATACCTTGGCTAGCGATGCCTGGTACTGCTCGGTGTTGGCCTGCACGTTGCCGCGCGCATCCAGTTCGATACCGAGTTCCTGCAGCATCCCCTCGTGGACCGGATGCACGAAGCCCATGGCGAGCAATACCAGGTCGGCCTTGAGCTGGAACTCACTGCCCGGGATCTCTTCCATCTTCCAGCTGCCGTTCCCACCCTGGCTCCAGTTGAGCCGGATGCAGTTGATGGCGGTGACCTTGCCATCCTGGCCCTCGATCGACTTGGTCGCAACCGACCATTCGCGCTGCGCGCCTTCCTCCTGGGAACTCGAGGTGCGCAGCTTGTTGGGCCAGTCGGGCCACACCAGTCCCTTGTTTTCCTTTTCCGGCGGCTGCGGCATGATTTCCAGCTGGGTCACGGAAAGTGCGCCCTGGCGGAAGGAGGTGCCGATGCAGTCGGAGCCGGTATCGCCACCGCCGATGACAATGACGTGCTGGTCTTTCGCGCTGATGGCGATGTCCGGATCGATGGAGTCGCCCGCATTGCGCTTGTTCTGCTGGGGCAGGAAAGTCATGGCGAAATGCACACCATCGAGTTCGCGTCCCGGGACCTCCAGGTCGCGCGGGTGTTCGGAGCCGCCGGTCAGCGCCACTGCGTCGAAGTCATCCAGCAGTTTCCTGGCCGGCGTGGTGACGCCTACGTGGGCCTCGGTGTGGAAGCTGACGCCCTCGGCCTGCATCTGGGCCATGCGGCGGTCGATGATGTGTTTTTCCATTTTGAAATCGGGGATGCCGTAGCGCAGCAGCCCGCCGATACGGTCCTGCTTCTCGAAGACCTCGACCTCGTGGCCGGCACGCGCCAGCTGCTGGGCACAGGCCATACCCGCCGGTCCGGAACCTACCACGGCGACCCGCTTGCCGGTCTTGTGTTCGGCGATCTGGGGGGTAATCCAGTTGTTTTCCCAGCCCTTGTCGATAATGGCGCATTCGATGGTCTTGATGGTGACCGGGTTGTCATCGATGTTCAGTGTGCAGGATGCCTCGCAGGGTGCCGGGCAGATGCGGCCGGTGAACTCGGGGAAGTTGTTGGTGGATTGCAGGACGCTTAGCGCCTCCTGCCAGTTGCCCTGGTAGACCAGGTCGTTCCAGTCCGGAATGATGTTGTTGACCGGGCAGCCCTGGTGGCAAAAGGGAATCCCGCAATCCATGCAGCGGGCACCCTGCAGGCTGAGCTCGCTGTCCTGCAGCGGGATGACGAACTCCCTGAAATGCTGGACCCGGTCGGCGGGTGGCGCAAAGCTGCGCTCCAGCCGGTCGTATTCCATGAAACCGGTGGGTTTGCCCATACTCAACGTCCTCCCTCGGCGGTCTGTGATACGGTCGCCTGTGCCGCCTGCATTTCCTGCAGGGCGCGCCGGTAGTCTACCGGCATGACCTTGACGAATTTCGCCAGGTATTCATTCCAGTTATCCAGAATATGGCGGCCGCGTGCGCTGTCGGTGTAGTGCACGTGCTTCTCGATCAGCTGGCGCAGGCGTTGTGCGTCATAACGGGTCATGTCATGACGGATGTCGACCTTGCCGTGTGTCTCCAGGTCGCCGCCCTGGTGTTCGAGGTTCTCCAGGGCGTCATCCTCTGCCGGGACCGGTTCCAGCTCCACCATGGCCAGGTTGCAGCGCCGCTCGAAGTCGCCGCGTTCATCCAGCACATAGGCGATCCCGCCGCTCATGCCGGCCGCGAAGTTGCGTCCCGATTCACCCAGTACCACGACGATGCCGCCGGTCATGTATTCACAGCCATGGTCACCGACACCCTCGACCACCGCGGTGGCGCCGGAATTGCGCACCGCGAAGCGTTCACCTGCGACGCCGCGGAAATAACACTCACCGCTGATGGCGCCGTACAGGACGGTATTGCCGACGATGATGTTCTCCTCGGGGATGATCGGGCATTCCCTGGGCGGGTAGACCACCAGGCGGCCGCCGCACAGGCCCTTGCCGACGTAGTCATTGCCCTCGCCGATTAGTTCGATACTGATACCGTGGGCCACGAAGGCGCCGAAGCTCTGGCCCGCCGTGCCACGCAGGGTGATGCTGATGCTGTCCTCCGGGAGGCCGGCATGACCGTAGCGCCGTGCGACCTCGCCTGACAGCATGGCGCCAACCGTGCGGTTGGTATTGCGTACCGGCAGGTCGATGCGCACCGGCTGCCCGTTCTCCAGTGCAGGTTTTGCCTGCCTGATGAGTTCGTTGTCGAGCGCCTTGTCCAGGCCATGGTCCTGGACCTCGCTGTGGTAGATGCCGACACCGGGTCCGGCCTCGGGCTTGCTCAGGATGCGCGAGAAGTTCAGGCCCTGAGCCTTCCAGTGATTGATGGCCCGGCGCATGTTGAGGTGCTGCGACTGGCCGATCATGTCGTCGAACTTGCGGTAGCCGAGTTTCGACATCAGCCCACGGATTTCCTCGGCGACGAAGAAGAAATAGTTGACCACGTGCTCGGGTTTTCCGGAAAAGCGCTTGCGCAGTTCCGGGTCCTGGGTGGCGACGCCGACCGGGCAGGTGTTGAGGTGGCACTTGCGCATCATGATGCAGCCCCCGACGATGAGGGGGGCGGTGGCAAAACCGAATTCGTCGGCACCCAGCAGGGCGCCAACCACGACGTCCCGTCCGGTGCGCATGCCGCCATCGACCTGCACGGCGATGCGGCTGCGCAGGTTGTTGAGCACCAGGGTCTGATGGGTCTCGGCCAGGCCGATCTCCCAGGGCGAGCCGGCGTGCTTGATCGAGGTCAGCGGGCTGGCACCGGTGCCGCCGTCGTAACCGGCAATGGTGACGTGGTCGGCATGCGCCTTGGATACCCCGGCGGCGACCGTGCCGACGCCGACCTCGGAGACCAGCTTGACGCTGATATCGGCCTTCGGATTGGCGTTCTTCAGGTCATGGATCAGCTGTGCCAGGTCCTCGATGGAATAGATGTCATGGTGCGGCGGCGGCGAAATCAGGCCCACGCCGGGGGTGGAGTGCCGCACCTTGGCGATGGTGGCATCGACCTTGTGGCCGGGCAGCTGGCCGCCTTCACCCGGCTTGGCGCCCTGCGCCATCTTGATCTGGATGACATCGGAGTTGACCAGGTACTCGGTGGTGACGCCGAAGCGTCCGGAGGCCACCTGCTTGATGGCGGAGCGCTTGGAATCGCCGTTCTCCATGGGCAGGAAGCGCTCCGGCAGCTCGCCCCCTTCACCGGTATTGGACTTGCCGCCGATGCGGTTCATGGCAATCGCCAGGGTGGTATGTGCCTCGTAGGAAATCGAGCCGAAGGACATGGCGCCGGTCGAGAAGCGCTTGACGATCTCGCTGGCGGGCTCCACTTCCTCCAGTGGCACCGGTTGAGCGGCAAAATCGAATTCGAACAGGCCGCGCAGGGTCAGCAGGCGCTGGTTCTGTTCGTTGACCAGCTGCGCGAACTCCTTGAAGGTACTGGCATCGTTCGCGCGGGTGGAATGTTGCAGCTTTGAAATGGTGTCGGGCGTCCACATGTGGTCTTCACCGCGCATGCGGAAGCTGTAGTCGCCGCCTACATCGAGCTTGTCGCGATAGATCGGCGCATCACCGTGGGCATCGCGATGCCAGCGTACCGCCTCCGCGGCGATTTCATCGAGGCCGGCGCCCTCGATGGTGGTGGCCGTTCCGGTGAAATAACGGTCGACGAATTCCGAGCTCAGCCCGACGGCATCGAAGATCTGGGCGCCGCAGTAGGACTGGTAGGTGGAGATACCCATCTTCGACATGACCTTCAGAAGGCCCTTGCCGACCGCCTTGATATAGCGGGTCTGGACCTCTTCCTCGCTGAGCGCTTCCGGCAGGCGGTTACGCATTGACTCCAGGGTCTCGAAGGCCAGGTAGGGGTTTATCGCCTCGGCACCGTAACCGGCCAGGGTTGCGAAGTGGTGTACCTCGCGGGCCGAGCCGGTTTCGATGACCAGGCCGGACTCGGTGCGCAGACCGGCGTGCACCAGGTGATGGTGGACGGCCGAGGTGGCCAGCAGTGCCGGTATGGCGATGTGGTCGGCGTCCATACCGCGGTCGGACAGGATCAGGATATTGTAGCCCTTGCCGATGGCCGCCTCGGCCTGCCGGCACACCGACTCGAGAGCGGCCTGCATGCCGACCACCCCCTGTACGGCGGGATAGCAGATGTCCAGGGTATGGGTGCGGAAGGCGCCGCCGGTGTGGTCCTCGATGTGACGGATGCGCTCCAGGTCAGTGTTGGTCAGGACCGGCTGGCTGACCTCGAGGCGCATGTGCTCGCCGGCCGATTCGTGGCCGAGCAGGTTGGGGCGCGGTCCGATCAGCGAGACCAGTGACATCACCAGTTCTTCCCGGATCGGATCGATGGGCGGATTGGTGACCTGGGCAAAATTCTGTTTGAAATAGTTCGACAGGTGCTTGGCCTTGCTGGAGAGCACGGCAATCGGGTTGTCTGCACCCATGGAGCCTATTGCCTCCTGGCCGGCGACCGCCATCGGTGTCATCAGGAACTTGAGGTCCTCCTGGGTATATCCAAAGGCCTGCTGGCGGTCGAGCAGCGTTTCCTGGTCCGGGGCCATGGCACTGACCTGTCCCGGCAGGTCGGCGAGGCGGATCTGGGTCTTGTCCAGCCATTCCTGGTAGCTGCGGCTGTTGGCGAGCTCGGTCTTCAGTTCGGTGTCGTCGATGATGCGGCCCTGTTCCATATCGATGAGAAACATCTTGCCGGGCTGCAGGCGCCACTTCTTGACGATGCGCTCCTCCGGGATGGCGAGTACGCCCATTTCCGAGGCCATGACCACGATGTCGTCATCGGTGATCAGGTAGCGGGCGGGGCGCAGGCCATTGCGGTCCAGGGTGGCGCCGATCTGGCGGCCATCGGTGAAGGCCACGGCGGCCGGGCCGTCCCAGGGTTCCATGAGGGCGGCATGGTATTCGTAGAAGGCCCGGCGGTTATCGTCCATCAGCGGGTTGCCGGCCCAGGCCTCTGGGATCAGCATCATCATGGCGTGCGCCAGGGAGTAGCCGCCACTGACCAGCAGTTCCAGGGCGTTGTCGAAACAGGATGAGTCCGACTGGCCTTCGGCGATCAGCGGCCAGAGTTTCTGCAGATCGTCACCGAACAGTTCCGAGGCCATGGAACTGCGCCGGGCGTTCATCCAGTTGATGTTGCCGCGCAGGGTGTTGATTTCGCCGTTGTGGGCGATCATGCGGAACGGCTGGGCCAGGTCCCAGGAGGGGAAGGTGTTGGTCGAAAATCGCTGGTGCACCAGGGCCAGCGCCGAGTCCAGGCGCAGGTCCTTCAGGTCCGGGTAATAGCTGTCGACCTGGTTGGCAAGCAGCATGCCCTTGTAGGCCAGGGTGCGGGAGGACAGCGTGGGTACGTAGAAGAATTCGCTCTGTTCTATCCCCGAGTCACGTACCGCATTTTCAATGCGCTTGCGGATGACGAACAGGGCGCGTTCGAAGTTGTCCCCCTTGGCGGTCGTATTCCCGCGACCGATAAACAGCTGGCGGACCAGCGGCTCCACATTCAGGACGCTGGCCCCCAGGCCGTTGTTGTCCGTGGGTACATCGCGCCAGCCAAGCACGGTCTGGCCTTCCTCGCTGATGGTCCGGGTGATGAGGGCCTCGCAGTGATTGCGGGAGTCCACATTGCGCGGCAGGAACAGCATGCCGACACCGTAGTCACCCGCTGCCGGCAGGGTCATGCCGAGTGCTGCGCATTCCTCGCGCAGGAAGCGGTCCGGGACCTGCATCAGGATGCCGGCACCGTCACCCGCCCGCGGGTCGGCACCCACTGCACCGCGATGGGTCAGGTTCTCGAGTATCTGCAGCCCCTGGCGAATGATTTCATGGCTTTTTCGACCCTTGACGTTGGCGACAAAGCCAACACCGCAGGCGTCGTGTTCATTGGCGGGGTCATACAGGCCCTGTCTGGGTGGCAAGGTGCCATGCTTCATGTGCGATACCCTGTTGGTCCGAGTCGGCTACCGCCCTGCCGGGCACGGCGGTAAATGCATTATATTCAGCTGGTTATATTGCCCTGACCGTGGTTTCTCCGGGGCCGACACAAGCCCCCCTGCCCACGGCCAAAAGGCCGGTAAGTATAGCGCTGCCGGGCCGGTGGTTCAATTTGCTTCGAGGTGTTTTTCCTTTGGATTTTCAGGGGTATGCCACGAGCCCCCGGGCGGGGATCTACTCGCTTTGCGCTTGCATGAAGACGACCTGGTAGCCGCGCTTGAGTTGCTCGTCCCGGACCTTCATCAGGGCCGCCTCGGCGCTTTCGCGGTCCGGGTAGTGTTCGCGCAGCAGGCGCCCCCTCGCACCCTGGTAACCCCACTCCCTGATCAGGGTCCAGCCCTCGAGCAGGTCCTCCTGCAGGTGCAGGTGATAGTAGCGGGGTGCGCGATCGCCCTCGGGGGGTATTTGCATGTAGATACGCATTTCAATCTATATCGGCTCAGAACAATAAACATTCACCGCACGACTGCATGGATGCAGGAGGTAGAGTAACGCATGGAGCAGTTACCGAGAGGCGCAGAGTACGCCGAGAAAATATTTCAATAACACCTGGTCAATAATAATTTACCGCGTGTCTGCACAGCCAAGACGCTCGGGATTTTTGAAATAATTATTTTTAGAATTATTTATTTTGTTTCTCTGCGTACTCTGCGCCTCTGCGGTGAGTCTTTTTCATGGCAATACAAGTCAATCCATCGATCAGATTGCCGGATTGAAGGTGCGCTCGTATTCGGCGATGGCGTAGCGGTCGGTCATGCCGGCGATATAGTCGGCGACGGCGCGGGCCCGGCCATCCTTGCCTCTACTGCGCTCGCGCAGGGCCGTTTGCCGCTGCGCCGCATCCGGCAACAGCCGGGGATCGTCGATGTAGGCCTCGAACAGCGCCGTAATGGTGCGCGCGGCCTTGGCGGTCATGCGATGGACGCGGTAGTGGCGATAGAGGTTGGTGCGCAGGAAGCGCTTCAGTTCCAGGTTCTGCTCGCGCATGCGCTCACTGAAGCTGATCAGCGGAGCGTCGTGGTGGCGCACGGCGTCGATATCGGCGGGCGCGGCCTCCCGGAGGCTGTTGATGCTGGTCTCCACCAGGTCTGTGACCTGGCAATTGATCAGGCGCCGTACCACCTCGTGGATGGTGCGGCGTGGCGGCAGGGCCGGATAGTCATGCCGGACGATCTCGTACTGTTCGCGAAACAGGGCGACCTCGTTTAGGGCCTCCACCTCGATCAGACCCGAGCGCAGCCCGTCGTCGACGTCGTGACTGTTATAGGCGATCTCGTCCGCCAGGTTGGTCAGCTGGGCCTCCAGTGACGGCTGGTGTTTGTCGATAAACCGGCGGCCCAACTCGCCGAGGCCCTCGGCGTGCTTGCGCGAGCAATGCTTGAGGATACCCTCACGGGTTTCGAAGGTCAGGTTGAGACCCGGGAATTCCGCATAGCGCTCTTCCAGTTCGTCGACCACGCGCAGGGACTGCAGGTTGTGTTCGAATCCGCCGTAATTCTTCATGCAGGCGTTGAGCGCATCCTGGCCTGCGTGGCCAAAGGGGGTGTGGCCGAGGTCGTGGGCCAGGGCGATACCCTCGGTCAGGTCCTCGTTCAGCCGCAGGGCGCGGGCAATCGAACGGGCGATCTGGGCGACCTCGATGGAATGTGTCAGCCGGGTGCGGAACAGGTCGCCCTCGTGGTTGACGAACACCTGGGTCTTGTATTCCAGGCGTCGGAAGGCGGCGGAATGAATGACGCGGTCCCGGTCGCGCTGGAATTCGCTGCGCATGACCGGGTGCGGCTCGGGGTGCCGGCGACCCCGGGAACAGGCCTCGGTGACCGCGTACACAGCGAGCGTCTGGCCCTGGGGTGTTGCGCTGCCGGTGTCCATTCCGTTCAGGCGGCAGCGCCCAGGGTTTCGCTCAGCAGGGCGGGCTGGAAGTCGCTGCTGATCACGGCATCGCCGAGGGCCTTGAGCAGGACCAGGCGCAGACCGCCATCGATGACCTTTTTGTCCACGGCCATCAGGTCCATGAAGCGCGCCTCGTCCATTTCCTTCGGGGCACGGGTCGGCAGGCCGGCATGCTGTAGCAGCGCCTCGATGCGGCGTACCTCTGCTGGCGCCAGCCACTGGTGGCGTGCAGACAGGTCGGCGGCCATCAGCATGCCGGTGGCGACCGCCTCGCCGTGCAGCCAGCTGCCGTAGCCGGTGCCGGTCTCGATGGCGTGGCCGAAGGTATGTCCCAGGTTGAGCAGGGCGCGCTGACCGCTCTCGCGTTCATCCGCGGCCACGATTTCCGCCTTGATGGTGCAGGAACGTTCGATGGCATAACCCAGGGCGGTCTTGTCGCGCGCTATGAGCTCCTCGACGTGCGCCTCCAGCCAGTCGAAGAAGCCGGTGTCACGGATCAGTCCGTACTTGATCACTTCGGCAAGCCCGGCGGCCAGCTGGCGGTCATCCAGGGTATCGAGGCTATCGGTGTCGATCAGGACGCAACCCGGCTGATAGAAGGCCCCGATCATGTTCTTGCCCAGGGCATGGTTGACCCCGGTCTTGCCGCCGACGGAGGAGTCTACCTGCGCCAGCAGGGTGGTCGGGATCTGCAGGAAGCCCACCCCGCGCTGGTAGCTGGCGGCAGCGAATCCGGTGATGTCGCCCACCACGCCGCCGCCGAGTGCCACCAGGGTGCAGCTGCGGTTGAAGCGTTTTTCCAGCAGGGCATCGAATACCCGGTTCAGGGTGTCCAGGGTCTTGTATTGTTCGCCGTCGGGGAGGATCACCGATTCCAGGTTGAAGTCTCCAAACAGCTGTTGCACGCTGTCCAGGTACAGGGGAGCGACGGTCTCGTTGCTGACCACCATGACCTGGCGGCCCCTGACGTGCCCGGTTATCAGATCGGGCCGTTGCAGCAGGCCCTGCCCGATATGGATCGGGTAGCTGCGCTCGCCGAGATTGACGCTGAGAGTCTTCATGGGCCGAAACAACACTTGGTCAAAAAAACAGCATATAGGATACCCGATCGCCAGGGCAAACCGGTCCGCGGCTGCGGGCTCAGCCTTCTTTCAGCAGCCCCATGATCTCCTGGACGACTTCCCGGACCCGCTTGCCGTCGGTATTGATGACCCGGTACGCCGTTTCCCGGTAGATGGGTTCGCGCACCGCCATCAGTTCCTCCAGGCGCCGGCGCGGGTCTGCGGTCTGCAGCAGGGGGCGGTTGCGGTCGCGCCGGGTGCGCGCCAGCTGCTGGTCCACGGAGGCATGCAGGTAGATGACCTGGCCACGGCTGGTAAGGTGGTCACGGTTGACCGGGTCGAGGATGGCGCCCCCGCCGGTGGCCAGCACGATGCCCTTGATTTGGGTCATCTCGTCAATCATGGCGCTTTCGCGCTTGCGGAAACCCGCCTCGCCCTCGAGCTCGAAGATCAGCGGGATGTCCACGCCGGTGCGCGCCTCGATCTCGTGGTCGCTGTCGTGAAATTCCAGCCGCAGCTGTTTCGCCAGCTGGCGTCCGATGGTGGACTTGCCGGCGCCCATGGGGCCGATGAGGAAGATGTTTTCCTGGGCATTCATACCGGATCTTGTGCCAGTCGGTTTCCAGTTGGGTTGGTCGCTGCAGAACGCTCAAGAAAATATCATACATAAAAAAAGCCCCGCGTTCGCAATGAACAACGGGGCTTTGATATGCAGACTGTATTTAGTCTGTTATCGAGATAAATCTGATTGAGGAACTCGACTCGAGGGTAATCAGGCCGGTACTCGGTTCGTTGTCAGCCTCTATGGCGAACTGGACAACGTAGGGTCCGTAACTGGCGGTATTCGGCATTTCGTAGGAAGCCGGTCCAACGACCTTGCCGTTCGTGGTCTCGATGCTGATGGTCTCACCGGCACCGGGCACCTGGCCTCGTATATCCCAGGTGCGTACCTGAATGGTGACGAAGCCGGGGGTGGCCGAGGTGGCCGAGATATCGATGCCGCCACTGCCGAAGCATGTTGAGTCAACAGGATTGAAACCGGAGGTCGGGTTGACCGTGAACAGTGGAGCATCGCCGCAGACCGGGTCGGCGCCATTAAAGGCGGGATCGGGTGGCGTGGCATTGATGATCTGCTCGTCATCGGTCATGACGATAATGTTCTGGCTGCGCACATGGACATTGACCGGGTTCAGCGGGTCACAGATGGCCGGATCGCTGTGGGCACAGAGGACTCCATTGTATTTATCATCCGCATCGTCGTAAGTGCTGTCGATGTCGAAGTCCAGGAATTCCTCGGCACCAGTCAGGATGTTGGTGGCGTCATCCCGGATACCATTCTCGTTGTCGTCACGGTAGGCCTCGGGCAGGTCGCCGAATGCCGGCAACCCTGCGAACAAGTCGGCATCATCGAAGGTGCCGCTGCCGTTTACATCGAGAAATGCTTCATCGCCTGTGGCGGTGGCCAGGATGGTCACGCGACCATCATGGGGCCGGGGGTCGGTACTGGTCCAGGTGACGGTGCAGGTGCCATCCGTTGTTTCGCAATTACCGCCGATGAAACCACCTTCCGTGGTGAAGGCCACCGAGGTCCCGTCCGGGGCGGGGTTGTTGAAATGATCGGCGACAAAGATGGTCAGTTCCGTGGTCACCCCGTTGACGTCATAGGGATCGCCCGCGAGATTCTGCTCGAGTACGGCCAGTGAGAAGCTGTCCTGGTCGGGTACACCGGTGGTGATGGTCAGGGCAACCGACTGGGTTGAGATGGGTGTTCCGGTGACAGTGGCCGTTACACGTACAGCTGTGTGGACAACACCGGAATTGACTATGACCTGCACTTCGCCATCACTGTTGGTGAAACCCGATATGGTGGTCACGCCGCCGGTGAAAGATATCCCGCCCACTGTGGTACTGAGTTCGAAATCAACTTCCTGGTTCCTCACGGGGCCACCGGTGTCATCCAGGACCTTGAAGACGACGGTGGAGGTTTCCTGCAGACCCAGTCCACCCGTGCCCTTGATAGCGATGGACTCCGGGGATGCTGAAACAAAGTTGATGGAACCTACATCCGCCGCCAGCACGGTTACCTCGCCCGAAGCCGTTAGCAGAGTCCCGTTAACGGTCGTCGTTGCGGTGATGGTATCCGTGATATCACAACCTACGGCGGCATAGTTGCTGATCGCCCTGCCGTTGTTCGTTGGGACAGGGCTGTCCAGAGTTGCCAGTCCCGAGCCGGTGCAGGTGGAGGAGAAACTGATGTCGACCGGGGTGGTATAGGGCGTGGTGCAATCGCCGTCCAGGGTCAGGCTGGCCTCGATGCTGGTGGTGCCGCCGGCTGACAGGGGGTCAACACCGACGGATAGTGCGCCTTCTGAAAAAGTACCGCCGGCACAGTTGCCGATGCGAATGTCCTGTACCGTCGTTCCATCGCCGCCGGTGCCCGTACCGGTGCCGGTGCCCGTACCGGTGGTGGTGCCGCCGCCGGGATCCACGAAGACATTGTCGCCCCCACCGCAGGCGTATAGCAGGCCGGATAGCAGGATAACAGCTAGCCTTTTCGTCAGTGTATACATATGCATTCCCTAACTTGAGGTACATGTCTGGCCACGAAAAGAGCCAGTTGTTGAGAAGATAACTTAGTTGGTTATCAGGCCTTCCTTGATGATCTTCGGCGTTACGAATATCAGCAGTTCTTCCATGTTGTTTACATTACGGTTCGTGCGGAACAGGTAGCCGAGGCCGGGCAGGTCGCCCAGGAACGGTACCTTGTCGACTTCGTCGCGCGAGGTCTGCTGGTAGATGCCGCCGAGCACCAGGGTCTGGCCATTGTCGACCAGCACCTGGGTCTTCACTTCCTGGGTGTCGATACTGGGGACAAAGTTGAAGACCTCGCCGACGCTGTCCTTGTTGACGGCGAGATCCATGATGATCCGGTCATCCGGAGTGATCTGCGGGGTGACCTGCAGGCTCAGGACCGCCTTCTTGAAGGACACGGAGGTGGCACCGCTTGAGGTGGCCTCCTGGTAGGGGATTTCCGTGCCAGACTCGATCAGGGCCTCCTGGGCATTGGAGGTGATGACCCGCGGCGAGGAGATGACTTCGCCGCGGCCTTCGCGCTGCATGGCGGTCAGCTCGAGGTCCAGCAGGTAGTCGGAGTCCAGCAACGCCATGGCGATACGCCCGATGCTGTTCACCGGTGAATTCACATTGAAACGGTCGTTGACATTCGGCAGGTCGACCGGAAAGGCGTCGCCGCCTGCATTGAGGTTGTCCGCGGCCTCATTGATCATGTCGTCGGTGCCGAAGACACTGCCCGTGGTGGTGAAGGCCCCGTCACTGCCGACTTCAGTGCCGGCGGTAAGTCCTAGGCGTACACCCAGGTCGCGGCTGTAATCATCATTGGCGAGTACAATGCGCGACTCGATCAGGACCTGCCTGACGGGAATGTCCAGCTTGGCGACCAGCTTGCGGATCTGGACCAGTTTTTCCGCCGTGTCCTGGACCAGCAGGGTGTTGGTGCGCTGGTCAATAATCACGCTGCCGCGGTCGGAGAGCAGTGATCCCTCGCCGATCTTCAGTAAGTTGGCAAGTTCTGTGGCCTTGGCGTAGTTGACCTGGATGAATTCGGAATACAGCGGCTCGAGCTCCTCGATCTGCTTCTGGGACTCGAGTTCGAGTTTCTCGCGTGCGGCGATTTCCTCGCTGGGGGCCACCAGCATAACGTTGCCGGTCTGGCGCATTGCCAGGCCCTTGGTCTTCAGGATGATGTCCAGCGCCTGGTCCCAGGGGACGTTCTTGAGGCGCAGCGTCAGGCTGCCGGTGACTGTGTCGCTGACCACGATGTTGATGCCGGTGAAATCGGCGATGAGCTGCAGGACCGAGCGTACCTCGATGTCCTGGAAATTCAGTGACAGGCGCTCGCCGACATAGCCGAATTCATCCTTCTGGAGTTCCTCGGCCTCTTCCTTGCTGATCTCCCTGACCTCGATAATGAATTCGCTGCCGGTCTGGTAGGCAAGGTGCTCGTATTCGCCCATGGGGGTGATGACCATGTGGACGTTGTCGCCCCGGGTCTGGGTGTCGATGGTCTTCACCGGGGTGGCAAAATCCAGCACATCCAGGCGGCGTTCGAGTTCGGCGGGCAGCTGGGCACGGTAGAAATCGACAATCACCTTGCCACCTTCCTGCTGCATGTCGGCCGGGATGGACGGGTCTGACAGGCTGACGATCACGCGGCCCTGGCCTTCCTCGCCACGCCGGAAGTCCACGTTCTGGATTTGAGGACGAGCGCCGCCCGTGGCCTTGGCAACCACGGCGGCTGAAGTGGTTTGCCGTTTGCCGCTACCCTGCAAGGTGACAATGACCTGGTTGCCCTCGGCGCGTGTTTCGTAGGGAACCATTTCCACCAGGTTGACAATCACGCGGGTACGACCCTGTGCCTCGATGGCCGTGACGCTTTCGGCCATGCCGATACCGATGCTGTGTGTGCGCTGGGCGAGGCCGCTGCTGGTGCTTGGCAGGTCCAGCGCAATGCGCGCCGGGTTGTCGATGGTGAAGCTCAGCGGGGCAGAGGCCGGATTGCTCAGCGTGAGCGTGATCTGGGCCTTGTTCCCGGGCAGCCCGGCAAAGTCAATCGCCTTCAGGGTATTGCCCGTGGCGGAGTCGGCGCCCTGGACGGTCGCGAGGCCGCTGGCAAGGAGCAGGGCACAGGCAGTCAGGTATGCCATCCAGCTGCCAGTTCGCGGGCCAGAGAATTTTTTGTTTAACGGTGCGGTCATTGCGATTCCCCCGTGGGATTATTCGCTGATTGCAATCGAGGCCTGGCGTTCCATCCAGCCTCCGAGCCCATCAGGAATGATTTCCATTAGTTCAACTTCGAATTCTGATACCCGGATGATCTTGCCGTGATTCTGCCCTATGTGATTACCGTGCTGTACACGGTGGATGGTGTCATCGCCATCCAGTATCAAGGCCCAGGATTCCTGGTCCTGCTCCAGGGTGCCGACCATGCGCAGGCCATCCAGCGGGTATTCTTCCAGCGGTTCTCTGGGCCGGTCGAAGTCCGGCGTGATCCCGCTGCCGCCGGCCTGTGCCACCGATGTGGGTGCATGGGTGAACACCGGGGGAGTAAAGGGGTCCCGAAACTCGTGTGCCTGGTAGAGAAACGACTCAAAGGGCTCAAATTCCGGCAGCGGTTCGATGGAGGATCGTTGCTGGCTCTTGGTATCCTTGACGTAGGTCTCGAGGTCTGCCGTCGGACTGTCGCTACAGGCAGCCATGCTGCCGGACAGGGTAATGGCAGTCAGCCAGCGCAGCATATTGTTACAGCCCCACTTCATTGTGTGCCTGCCTCCTGGGTCCGTTCATCCTGTTCGAGATAGCGGTAGGTCTTGGCAATCAGGTTCATGACCAGGTTGGAATCTTCGGTTTGCCCCGCCCGAGTTGCTATGCTGACGTTGTGCAAGGTCACAATGCGCGGCAGGGATGCAACACCGCTGACGAAATTGCCGAATTCGTGATAGTTGCCGATGACCCGGATATTGATGGGCAGCTCCGCGTAGAATTCCTGGGGCCGCTCTCCCTGTGGCTGGAATAGTTCGAATTCCAGGCCGCTGGCCAGGCCGGTTTGCGAGACGTCGACCAGCAGGTCGGCGACCTCGGTCTTGTTGGGCAGCTGTCGCAGCATGGCGCCGAAGGATTCGCGCATCTCTGCGAGTTGTTGCTGATAGGCCTCGAGATTGGCGGCCTTTTTCGCCTTTCTTTCGAACAGGACCTTCAGGTCGTCCTCTTTTTGGGCCAGCTTTTCCAGGTCAACCAGCTGGTCCTTGGTATGAAACCAGTAGCCGAGAAAGATGACGCCGGCCATGATAAACACGATGACAAGGGCGCGTGCCGCTGCCGGCCAGTTCGCGACATTAGCAAGATCGAGATCACCCAAGTCCAGGTTCACAATGCGCCCCCTTCATCCAGTAACGGTTTCGGCGTTTTCTGGCTGCCGCGCAGGGTGAAATTGGCCAGACGCCGGCGTTCAACCTCCTGGGTCTTGATGAGGTCCAGGCGCGGGTTGGCCAGCCAGTCGGAGCCATCGATGGCGCGCATGTAGTCGGACACCCGGGCATTGGACTGTGCAATCCCCTTCATGGTCAGGCTTTTGTCTTTCTGGGTAAAATTCTCGAGGTGTACCCCTTCCGGCAGGGTCCGGACCAGTTCATCCATAAGGTGTACGCTTTCCGGCCGGCTGCGTTGCAGTTCCTGGATGACATTCATGCGCGCCAGCAGATCGGCCTTGAGCCTTTCCAGTTCACTGATTTCCCCGATGCGCTTGTCCAGGATTGCGATCTCCTGTTCCAGGAAGGCGTTGCGCTGGTTCTGGTTGTCGATCAGGCCGCTGACATGCAGATGGGCCAGCAGGACGATGAGGCCCGCCACGACGGCCGACCCACCCGCCGTAAAGGCGAATTCACGCTGTTTCTGCTTGCGCAGTTCCTCGCGCCAGGGCAGCAGGTTGATCTTTGCCATATCAGTCGAAGCTCCTCAGGGCAAGTCCACAGGCCACCAGCAGGGAGGGTGCATCATTACTGAGTGACTGGGGTTTTACGCGTGCTGACAGGGACATGGAGGCAAATGGATTGGCGATGCTGGTTTCCACTCCCAGTCTTTCCTGAATCAGTTCATCGACGCCCGGGATCGAGGCGCTGCCGCCGGCCAGCACCACGTGGTCGACCTTGTTGTGCGGGCTGGATGAATAAAAGAACTGCAGGGAACGGCTGGCTTGCTGTGCCATGGCCTCCTTGAAAGGCTCGAGCACGTCGGTAACATAATTTTCCGGCAGCCCGCCCTGGCGTTTGGCCATACCGGCCTCCTCGTAGGACAGGCCGTAGCGGCGCATGATCTCTTCGGTCAGCTGCTTGCCGCCGAAGACCGTGTCGCGCGTGTAGATGCTCTTCAGGTCGTGCATGACGTTGAGCGTGGTCATGGTGGCGCCGACATCGATGACCGCGATGGTCTTGTCCATGCCCTGGTCGGGGAGCTGGTCCGCCAGCAGCGCAAAGGCGTTTTCACTGGCAAAGGACTCCACGTCCATGATGTCTGTTTCCAGGCCGCCAGTCTCGATGGCGGCGGTGCGCATATCGACGTTCTCGCTGCGGCAGGCGGCCAGCAGCACGTCGACGGTTTCCGGGCTCTTCTCCGAGGGTCCGACGACCTCGAAGTCGAGGTTGACCTCGTCAAGCGGATAGGGGACGTACTGGTCGGCCTCGAACTCTATCTGGGTTTCCAGGTCATTATCGGAGAGTCCGGCCGGCATGGTGATGATCTTGGTGATCACCGAAGAGCCGGCAACGGCAACCGCGGCATGGCGTGTCCGCGTTCCTGAGCGCTTGTGTGCACGCCGGATGGCCTCGCCGACGGCCTCTACATCAGTGATGTTCTTTTCGACGACTGAATTAGGGGGCAGGGGTTCGACGGCGTAGGTCTCTACGCGATAGCGTGTGCCACTGCGACTCAGTTCCAGCAGCTTGACGGCTGTTGAACTGATATCCAGACCGACCAGAGGTGGTTTCTTCCGTTTGAATATTTGCGCGAGCGGCACAATATTTCCTTTATTTACCCAACTGTTGGACAGCAAAGGTAGTCAACGGCATTAGAGGACATTGCCAACTATTTGTCAACCAATGTTTATACCGTGACTAATGATATGGTGATTGTTATCGGATGATTTCCGCCATGGTTGAGCAAAAAACATATAATACGCCGAATATTTATTGTTATATGTCGACTATCGTACTCGTTCTTTGAACCCGATCACAGGTTTTTCCGCTATATGAGCATCCGTCACCTTGGACGATACCTCCTGTTTATCGTTTTTGCGGGAGTCATTGTATCCGCGCTGTTGTTCGGCGCCTTCTATATCAAAATAGCCCCCCAGCTGCCCTCGATCGAGGTGCTCAAGGATGTCCGGCTGCAGGAGCCATTGCGGATCTATACCCGCGACCGGATGCTGCTGGCGGAGTTCGGCGAAAAAAGACGCAGTCCGGTGTTGATCGAGGACGTGCCGCCAATGCTGGTACAGGCCTTTCTGGCGGCCGAGGACGATCGCTTTTTCGAGCATCCGGGGGTGGATTTCCAGGGCCTGTTGCGGGCTGCATTTGAACTGGTCCGGACCGGGGAAAAGCGCCAGGGCGGCAGTACCATCACCATGCAGGTGGCCAGGAACTTCTTCCTGAGCAGCGAAAAGACCTATTTGCGCAAGCTGACAGAGATTATTCTGGCCTTCCGGATCGAACGCTCGCTGAGCAAGGACGAAATCCTCGAGCTGTATCTGAACAAGATCTACCTGGGGCAGCGTGCCTACGGTGTGGAGGCGGCGGCCCGGGTCTACTACGGTGTCGGCATAGATGAGCTGTCGCCCGCCCGCATGGCCATGATTGCCGGGTTGCCGAAGGCACCGTCACGCGTCAACCCGATCAATGACCCGGTCGCGGCCCTGACGCGACGTGACTACATCCTCGGCCGCATGTACCACCTGGGGTTCATCGACAGCGCGGTCTACAAGGCGGCCCTCGAGGAGGCCGACGGTGCCGTGCTGCACCGGGTCCAGGCCGGTGCCAGGGCGCCCTACGTCGCCGAAATGGTGCGCGACGAGATGGTCAGGCGCTACGGGCAGGAGGCCTACACCTCGGGTCTCGAGGTTGTAACGACTCTGGACTCGGGGCGCCAGGCGGCCGCCAACCGCGCCTTGCGCAAGGCACTGCTGGCCTACGGTCGCCGGCATGGCTACCACGGGCCCGAGGGGCACGTGGACCTGGATGGCCTCCAAGAAGAGGCCTGGCCGGAACTGTTGCAGGACCATGCCGAGGTTGGCGGTCTCGAGGCCGGCCTGGTCACGGCCGTTGACGAGCGTTCAGTCTGGGTCTTCCTGCGCAGCCAGGGGCCTGTCATCATCGAGTGGGATGGCCTCTCCTGGGCACGTACCCACAAATCGGTCGACCGCCTGGGCAAGCCGCCGGCCAGGGCGGCTGATGTGCTGGCCGTCGGTGACATCATCAGGGTGGAACCCCACTCCGAGGGGGAATGGCGGCTGGCCCAGTTGCCCGAGGTCCAGGGTGCGCTGGCGTCGCTGCACCCGGATGATGGAGCCATTGTCGCCCTCACCGGTGGCTTCGATTACTACCGCAGCAAGTTCAACCGGGCAATCCAGGCCAAACGCCAGCCGGGCTCCAGCTTCAAGCCGATGATCTATTCCGCGGCCCTGGATCAGGGCTACACACCCGCCAGCATCATCAACGATGCCCCGGTGGTGTTCGATGACGCTGCGCTGGAGGCGACCTGGCGGCCAGAGAATTACAGCGGCCGCTTCTACGGGCCGACGCGCCTGCGGGAGGCGCTTTACCGTTCCCGCAATCTGGTATCCATCCGGATCCTCAGGGCGATTGGTGCCGATTATGCGGCCCGGTATGCTGAGCGATTCGGTTTCCAGTCCTCGCAGTTGCCGCGAGACCTGACCCTGGCGCTGGGCAGCGCCTCGGCAACGCCGTTGCAGATGGCCCGGGCCTACGCGGTGTTCGCCAACGGCGGTTATCTGGTCGAGCCCTATTTTATCCACCGCATCCATGATGCCGAGGGCCGGGTGATCTACCAGGCGGCGCCGGCAGTGGTCTGTCCCGGTTGCCCGGCATCCCTCGAGAGCATACTCGACAATGGCCAACAGCCGCTCAAGCTGGCACCCGCCGTTATTACCCCGCAGAACGCCTGGCTGATGGATTCCATGCTGCAGGATGTGATCCAGCGAGGGACCGGGCAACGCGCCCGGTCGCTGGGTCGCAGCGACCTGGGCGGCAAGACCGGCACGACCAATGACCAGAAGGATGCCTGGTTCTGCGGTTACAACCCGTCGCTGGTCGCGGTGGCCTGGGTTGGGTTCGACAAGCTGGAACCCCTGGGACGGGGCGAGACCGGTGGGCGTGCTGCACTGCCGATGTGGATCGACTACATGGGATCGGCCCTGGATGGCCGCGCCCCGCATAAACGGGCGCAGCCGGAGAGCCTGGTGACCGTACGCATCGATCCAACAACCGGTTTGCTGGCTGACGCTGGACAGTCAGATGCCATCTTCGAGACGTTCCGTGCCGAGCATGTCCCGCAGGAAAGTGTCAGCCCGTCAATGACAGGTTCCGGGCAGGGTCCGGGTAGTCATACCCCGGAACAGTTGTTCTAGCCCGCATCTCTTGCCGGGCGGCGGTAGATCCATAATAAAGCAGTGAGATAACGTACAAAGGGCAGATCCGGAACAGCACAGCGTATTTTGGGCGCCGCCTATTCCGGTCCTGGCTGGTTCTCGCGCACCTGGACTTGTGCTTCACACAAGTGGTAGCTAGGGCTACCACTTTCGCTCCATCGCGGCGTCCAGGCACGTGAGCCCTGCGCCAGCATCCGGTATCCCGGTAAGAAATGCGGGCTAGCCCGCATCGAGGTCGGCACGGATGCTGGCGATGGAACGCTGGAAGTCTGCCAGCTCCGTCTCGTCCAGGGGGAGTTCGATGATCTGATCAATGCCGTTGCGTCCCAGGACCACGGGTACGCCGGCAGTGATGTCGCTCTGCCGGTATTCCCCTTCCAGCACGCTGACACAGGACAGCACCCGCTTGCGGTCGTGGCAGATCGCATCGACCATGCTGGCGATGGCCGCGGCCGGGGCGTTGTAGGCGCTGCTGGTCTTTTTCAGCGCCAGCACCTCGCTACCGCCATTCCGGGTTCTTTCGAAGATGCGGTCAGAGGCTGCCGCATCCAGCAGGGTGGCCGCATTGACCCCGTGCACGCTGCTGAACCGCAGCAACGGTACCATGGTGTCACCGTGTCCGCCGATGACCATGGTCTGGATATCCTTGATGGAGGCGCCGGTTTCCTGGCCAATGAAGTGGGCCATCCGCGCCGCATCCAGCGCCCCCGCCTGACCAAAGACCCGATGCTTGTCCCATCCGGTGCGTTTCCAGGCATGCCAGGTCAGGACGTCGACCGGGTTGCTGACGATAAGCAGCAGGGCGTCAGGGGCGAATTCCAGCACCTGGTCGACGATGCCATCGATGACGCCGCGGTTGATGTCGAGCACATCACTGCGTGACATGCCCGGTTTGCGCGGCGAACCGGCGGTGACGATGACCAGCTCGGAACCGCCAATCAGGGCCGGATCGCTGCCACCGCTGACATGCGTATCGAAACCGAAGAATGCCGCGGCCTGCATAATATCCAGTGCGGCGCCGGCTGCCGCCCCCTCGCGAACATCAAGCAGCGCAACTTCCCGGGACAGGCCAAGCTGAGCAATGACCAGCGCTGCTGTCTCCCCCACGCGCCCGGCGCCGATGATGCTGATTTTTTTCATGGATTATTCCCTTGGCTGTTGTTGGTCGCGATCAGGGCGTAAACAGTATAGCCATGGTCGGCTGGTGTAAACAGCAGGCACCCGGCGGGTCAGCGTACGATCTTGATGAATTCCCCCGGCGTGGGTTCGCCATCGGGATAATGGCCGTTTAGCATGCGCAGCTGCTCTTCCGGGTAGTTCGCGATAGGTGATGTGTCGGCCAGGGCGCGGTAACGCGTAGCGGATGATGTGCGTATGACGTGTATTTTTTCCTCGCTGGCCAGCTTTTTTTCCTCTTGCCCGAGGGTGTGAAAGCTGTGCGCCGTTGCCAGGATTTCCCGGTCATAGCCGTAGGGGGAGTTTTTGTCCTTTGCCGCCCCTGCGAAAATGTAGGCCTTCTGGTCCCGGTAAACGACCACGTAGCGCACCTGCCTGGTGCCCCAGGGCGTCTTGCTGCGCGCGACCGCCGTGTAGCCGGTCAGACCGTGGTTGCTGAAGGGCTCCCCCCGTTCCAGGTTTTCGAGCTGCAGGCGCTTGACCATGAATTCCCGCGGTGAAATTCGCCGGTTCCTGTCGGTGACACTGAGTTGAACCAGGCCGTCATTCTCAGCTGGTCTGGCGATGATCTTCTCGGGCCGGTTTTCGATACGCCAGCCCTGCGGAAAGGCCACGGCGAAATCCAGTTCCTTGTGATAGAAACGGTTGTCCCGGATGATGCCATCCCTTTCGCTGTCCCCGAAGGTCAGGCCCTCCAGGGCCTGCATGAAGCCTGCGCGGTTGGTGCGGGTCGTCGAGCCGGTCTTGTGGATGCGTGCCGCCTTGACCACCTCCTGGAGCCGCTCATCATTCTCGGGGTGGCTTGCAAACAGCCCGTGATAGGCCTTGGGCTCCCGGTCTTCCTTCTCGGCGCGCAGTTTTTCGAACTCTTCCTGGTGCTTGAGGATGCCGATGATCTCCAGCATGGCATCGGGATCATAGCCCGTCTTGGCCAGGTATTCCGCGCCCAGGCGGTCGGCCTCCAGTTCGTGTTCGCGGCCATAGCCGCGCACGATGGCCGTGCCGACCATGTTGGCCAGGGTATCGGCGCCCTGGACACCGCTGGCCGCGCCCAGCACCGCGGCAACCAGTCCCGCCGCAGTCGCCGTGCTGTGCTGGCGTACGCTGTGGCGTGCCGTGACGTGACCGATTTCATGCCCCAGGACCGCCGCCAGTTCCGCCTCGGTATTCAGGTAGGCGAGCAGCCCCCGGGTGATGTAGATATAGCCGCCTGGGAGGGCAAAGGCGTTGACGTCGGTGCTATCGAGCACCGAGAAGCGGTAGATCAGCTCCGGGCGATGGCTGTTGGCGGCCACCTGCTCACCGATCGCCTGTATCCGTTTTGCCAGCACCGGGTCATCGTACAGCGGCATGTCCTTGATGATTTCAGCGCTGTACTCGCGTCCCAGTGCGATTTCCTGCTCCTCGCTCATGAGCACAAAATCACTGCCGCCGCTGACCGGATTGGTTGCGCAGCCGTGGATGACGAATACCAGGAAAATCAGGGGCAGTGTGCCCGGCAGGGACAGGTAGCGCATGTTGTGTAAGTAATGAATGACGGTTCTCTCCCGGAATAGACCGTAGCGCGACCGCTGTGTTCCCCTCAGTGCGGCTTCGGGTCAAGCCTGTGGATGGCCGCCGGGTGTCGCAGGTTTAACCGCAGGCCGCGGTCATCTTTCCTGATCCAGCCCCGGGTCTCGATACGCCGGTCGGCGAGGTTTTCCGGAAATCCGGGATCGAAGTTGACCAGGTCTTTGCGGGCAACTCTTATCACCAGCGGGCCTTCCAGGTCCAGCCATACGCTATGGCGTGACTGACGGATTGCCGTTACCCGGCCGCGTACCAGGCGGAAACCGCGCGTCGCCAGTGGCAGGTTGCGACTTTGCAGGGGCTGGTAATCCGTCAATGCCCACAGGCCGCGCCGCGCCGTGCGTGCGCTGTCTTCGCGCGACTGGTAGCAATCGCTTGCCCAGGTGTTGGGCGGTACCACCAGCGTGGTGGCAAGACCCCGTTCCAGCAGGTGAACGGCCACGTTGCTGCCGTCATCGAGAAAGGCGTGCGCCAGCAAGCGTCCGTAATGGTCGTGTTGCTGTTTCCCGTGGCGCAGCAGCAGGGTCCGGTTGTGTTTGTCGAGGAGTGCCGCCAGCGCGGCCTTTGCGGGTTCCGCCAGTGACTGGGAGGGCTTGTCGTTGCGGGTCACTTCCGGGGTGTTGATACCGATCAGCCGCAGTCGCCGTCCATCGCCCAGCTTCACCGTGTCACCGTCGTAGATGTGGACGACCCGGACCCGTTCACTGGTCCGGTCCGTTGGACAGTCGGCTGCTTCGGCGCTGGCGGCAAAAATGGAAACCAGTCCGCCACACAGCAACAGGCCCAGAACGCAAAAGGCGCCCTGGTGAGGCGCCTTTTTGCAGTGGTGCCTGAACGGCATGTCCCGGATTACTGGCTCTTCCCGTAACGGCGGCGGAACTTGTCGACACGTCCGCCAGCATCAACGATCTTCTGCTTGCCGGTAAAAAACGGGTGGCATTGCGAGCACACCTCGATGGAAAGGTCGTTACCAACGGTCGAACGTGTCGTGAAGCTCGCTCCGCAACTGCAGGTGACCTTGATGTCATCGTATGCTGGGTGAATGTCCGGTTTCATAACTGCCTCGAAAAACTGTTTTCTGACCATCGGCCGATAATCCCGTCGCGGCGACTATCGCGAAAAGGCCGGCGATAATACGTTATCCGCCCGGATGCGGCAAGTAGGATGGCTCAGTGCCGGGGTGCAAGCGGGATGATCCGGGCCCCGGTGGTCTCCGCGGGGCGCCGCCTGGCCGCGGCGGGCTGTTGCAGGCAGGCCAGCAGCCCGCGTTCACCGGCAACCGACTCCCACAGCAGGCGGTTCATGCGCAGGCAGGCCAGCAAGGGGGTGCGCGAAGTGCTGCGAATCTGGTCCAGCTTCCACTGGATCCTGCGCAGTTGCGGTTGCCGGTCCTCGGGTGCGGCTCTCGAAGGCCTGCGGGTCTGATTTTGCCAGGGCGGCCCACTCATCGAAGCCGCGCGGCGTCACGGGATTGCTGTCGGGCACGGGATCCTCCGGTCCTGGCCGCTAATGTGCAGCCAGTTTGTTGTTTTTCCTGTTAATTGAGCATAACACAGCAGCCACAGGGCGGGTGGACGGGGTTCCCGGTTAAAAATCCACTGATTTGTTATGGGCTTGGCTGCCCGGCTTGTGGATAAGGTTGTGGACAGGGCGGAGGCGGGGGCCGGTTTTGCTGCCCGCCGGTCTCCGGGGTGGCTTGTGGTTAACCCGTATGGTAAAATTATTTATATATATAAAACAATGTATTGGCGAAATTTCCGGGTTGGCGCGGGGTGGTGCCGCCCGCCGGGGGTTGACGTGTTGACGGATTGTGTATAAGTGCTGCGCTAGCGGGTCGTCGGTGCCCTGTTTTATAAAGAATTCTTATCTCAATTGGCCGAGACGGTCCGGTCCCGTGCCCACGCCCGCAAGTGCGCCACCTTCTCGGCCATGACCCGGGACAGGGGCCGCGTCTGCTCGATTTCGCTGCGGATGTGGCCGGTATCGACCGGGATCCGGTCCTCCCGGGCCAGGTAGCTGGCCGCGACAACGGCCTGTTCGATTTCGGCACCGGAAAAGCCCTCGGCAAGCTGCGCCAGGCCGTCGATATCGAATAACCCGGGATCGAGGTCGCGCTTGCGCAAATGGATGCCGAAGATTTCCGCGCGGGTGTCGGCATCGGGCAGGTCGACAAAGAAGATCTCGTCCAGCCGCCCCTTGCGGATCAGTTCCGGGGGCAGCTGCTCGATGACGTTGGCGGTGGCGACAATGAATACCGCGGCCTTGCGTTCGGCCATCCAGGTCAACAGGCTGCCGAGGATGCGTCGCGAGGTGCCGCTGTCGTAATCCCCGCCGGCGATGGCCTTTTCGATTTCATCGATCCACAGCACGCAGGGCGCCATGGCCTCGGCTGCCCTGAGTGCATCGCGCAGGTTGCGCTCGGTTTGACCGAAGAACTTGTTGTACAGGGTCCCGAAATCAAGACGCAGAAGCGGCAGGCGCCACATGCCGGCAACGGCCCTGGCGGCAAGGCTTTTGCCGCCGCCCTGCACACCGACCAGCAGGATCCCCTTGGGTGCGTCCAGTTGGTCATCCGTCTCCAGGAAGGCATTGTGACGCAGCCTGATCCAGCGCTTCAGGGCCCGCAGTCCACCCACTTCGGCGAAATCGGCGGTATCGATCTCGACCGACAGTGCGCCGTTGGTTTCCAGCAGCTGGTAGCGCGCGCGGGTGACCCGGTCAAGATCGGCGTCACTGATGGTACCGTCATCGTAAACAACGCTGCGCACGATGCGTTGGGCATCGGTCGCCGTGAGACCGAGGAGCTGGCGCTTTATCAGGTCCAGGGTCTTGCGGTCCGTCTTAACCTTCTGACCCCGGTGCGCCTGAGACCAGTGCTCGGCCTCAGCGTGGATAATCCTGTCGATGTGGGCGGCATCCGGCAGGGACAGGGTAAAGCGTGCGCTGAAGGTCTGCAGCTCCTGGGGTATGTCCAGTTCATGGCTGACCAGCACCAGCGTGTGTCCCAGCTCGTGGTAGTCGAGGGCGATTTCCTTCAGCAGGCGCACATTGAAGGGATCTTCGAGGTAGGGATGGAAATCCAGTAACAGGTAGATGCTGGGACTGGTCGTTGCCTTGATCTGGCCCAGCGCCTGGCGTGGCTCGATGGTATGCCGCTGGGGCGCCGCGTCGAAATCGATGCGGCGCAGGCCGGAGGTCGTGGACCAGGCCATTACCGGCTGGGCAAGACTCACGGCCAGCTTGGCGAACAGGCGGGTGACGCGCTGCTCATCCCGGGTCTCGATGACGACCAGGGGTATGCGCGAGCGCAGCAGCAGTTCCAGATCGTGCTGGTCGTTGGTCAAGGCTGCAACCGCTGTCGGGGGTGTGTCATGGGTGGATGTAGTGCCAGTTGAAGCTGTTCCATGATTGGCCGCGCCCTTGGTCAGGCCGGTTTGCGGTCCAGGATGCGGTCCAGCCTGATTTCCTGTTGCCTGCCATCCTGGCCGGTGACGACCAGGAATTCCTCGCCCTTGCGGGTGCGCAGGTCATTCGGCGTGACCACCTCGATGTGTACGGTTTCCGAGCGGTCGCGCCAGCTGAGCCGGAGCCTGTGATGGTGCAGGATGGCGACCTCATATTCGCTGTACAGGCCACAGTCGATTGGTTTGTAGTCAGTCATCATCACGTCGTATTGTCAGAAAGCCCAGTTCCTGATTAAGGCCGATTTCAATATGAATTTCAATGGGACGGCAGCATACCGGGCAATCCTCGATGTAGTCCTGGCTGCCGCCGGAGCTGTCCACGACGGTTTCAAAGTGTTCACCACAGTAGGGGCAGTCGACGCCGGCCGGTTCAAGCATGTGCCGATGTGTCGGTCAGCCAGTACTGCAGTATCTCGTTGAGATAGCGCTGTCCCGTTGCCGTTGTGGCGATGGCGCCGTTGTTGTTTTCCAGCAGCCCCCGCTCCAGTGCGGCATTCAGCGGTTTCGCGGTTGCCGAAAACGGCAGGCCGGTGGCCGCACTGAATGCCTCCGCCGTGAAGCCCCGGTCGAGCCGCAAGGCATTCAGGGCATATTCCAGCGTGACATCGTCCGCGTCCAGCCGGGTTTCAGTTTCAATGCGGCGCTGGTCTGCGGCCTGTTCCAGGTAGGCCCGCGGGTGGCGGGTCTTGGCAATACGGGTCACGGTCTGGCTGCCGGCATCGGTGATCTTGGCATGGGCGCCGGCACCGATGCCTAGGTAATCGCCGAATTGCCAGTAGTTCAGGTTGTGCCGGCAGCGCCGCCGGTCCCTGCTGTAGGCGGAGACCTCGTAGCGGGTATAGCCGCCTGCCTCCAGCTGGCTGCGGCCCTGTTCCTGCATGGTCCACAGCAGTTCATCGGACGGGCGTGCTGGCGGGTGCCGGTGGAACCAGGTGTTGGGTTCGATGGTGAGTTCGTACCAGGAGATGTGCGCGGGCGCCAGGTCGAGTGCCGTGTGCAGGTCATCAAGGGCGCGGTCGAGTGTCTGCCCCGGCAGGCCGAACATCAGGTCGAGGTTGAGGTTGTCGAAGCCGGCCTGTTGCGCCGCGCGCACGGCTAGCAGCGCCTCCCGGTCATCATGGATGCGTCCGATCCGCTGGAGTGATGCGCGGTCGAAGCTCTGGATGCCGATCGACAGGCGGTTGATGCCGGCCTCGCGAAAGCCCTGGAAGCGTTCCTGGTCAACCGTGCCGGGGTTGGCCTCCAGGGTGATCTCGGCCGCGGGTTTCAGGGGCAGGCGGGCACGCAGTTCGCCGAGCAGCCGGCCTATGGCCGCGGGGGAAAACAGGCTGGGGGTGCCGCCGCCGATGAACACCGTTTCCACCGTACGCCCCCACACCCGCGGAAGGTCCTGCTCCAGGTCGGCCACCAGGGCCTCCACATAGGCCTGTTCCGGTATCCCGTCGCGCACCGCGTG
>CAMYIX010000080.1 GCA_947258615.1 uncultured Ectothiorhodospiraceae bacterium
AATAATGCCCTATCAAATCAGTTCAGCTGGATGCGCTGCCCCCAGGGCACCTCGCCACGGCCCTTGACCAGCCAGATCACCGGGAAGGCCGGTTCGCGCTTCGGAAACTCGCCCTGGGCATCGGTGAAATACACCAGCAGGTCCGGGTGCTGGCCCTGGTCTCCCACCCAGTCGAACACCGGCGTGAAACGGGTCCCGCCCCCGCCGCGGATGTTGCCCGGGAGAGCGAACTCCTCCCACGGCTCGAACACCCAGGGTCCGTCGGCCGCCAGTTCGGCATCGCAGGCCTGCAGGGTAATACGCGCACGGACCTGTCCCTTGATGGCGTCGATCTCGGTCACGAATTCGCGCATCTCTTCGCGACGGATGGAACCGCTGGTGTCCAGCACCACCACGATATCGATCTGTGCGCTCCTCAGCGTCGGGAAGATGGCTTCGCCTTCACGCCGGGAAGGCCGCATGTAGCTGTAGTCATCACGGCTGGTGGCAGTCATGTAGCGTGCCAGCAACATGCGCCAGGGCAACTGCGGCTGCAGCAGGTGGTCGACCAGGCGGCGCAACGAACCGCCCAGCTTGCCCGCCTGCATGGCCTGCTGGGCGGCACCCGCCAGGCGCTGGCGCCACTGGACGGAAAGCTGCTCCTTCTCCGCCTCGCCCAGCGGTTCGGGTGGCGGGGTCCGGCCCGGTCCCTCACTGCTCGAATCGCTGCCACCCGCATCGGCCTCGTCGCTGGGCGGCTGCTTGCCGGACTCCCCGGAAGGTTTGGAATCGACCCCGTAGAGATGCTGGTCGTGAGGCTGTTCTTCGTCGTTTTCCTTGACGTAAGGGTAGATCTCCTCGGCCATCATGCCCTCGAAGCCGATGTCGTAGAGGGCATCCGGCACCGGGGCCATGCCCTCCTTGACCAGCAGCGGGTTGATGGCGAGATGGGTCTGCTCGAGCGTCAGGCTGTCGATATAGGCCGGGTTGTAATAAAGCGCGCGGGCATCGGTCCCGATGGTCTGGCACCAGCGCGGATCCGCCGCCTCCATCGGCATGCGCAGCACCAGCGCGCCCAGGAATGGCTTGTCGAGAATCAGCCGGGTGCGCGCCGCGCTCAGTTTGGTTTCTATTTCGTCAGACATCCGGATTGGTCAATACAATCATTTCACCGCAGAGTCGCAGAGGAAACAGAGAAAACAAAAAGCTGTTCACCGCAAAGGCGCAAAGAAAATCGGCAAGTTATCAAACCACCATCATCCCGGCAAAGGCCGGGAACCAGGAGAATGGCTAATTCCTGAAAGTGACTTACTTGTTTTCTTTGTGCCTCGGCGTCTCCGCGGTGAATTAATGAGCTCAATGAGGCCAGCCAGGTCTCGCTGGGCAAGCCCGGTGGTTTGTTGTTAGCAATATTTTTCTTTGCGTCCTTTGCGTTCTTTGCGCCTTTGCGGTGAATATTTATTTCTTTCTCCGCGTCCTCATGTTTTTCAGTCATACAGCATGACGTCGGCGACGATGTTCGCCCAGCTGGAGAATTCCGGCACACTGAAGATCTCCTGGCCGATGGCGCGGTACATGTCCGAGACCAGCATCACGCCCATCTCGCGCTGCGGGAAGCTCCCGGCAAAACTGATTATGTGGCCGAAGACCTCGCGGGCATTGTCCTGATCACGGGCGCGGATCGCGCGCCCGACCAGGGCCGCCGCCACGGCGTACTGCAGGTCGGTCTCCTTCGGCACCTTGACGGTCTCCCCCCGCACGATGGCATCGATATCCGGCAGCTGGTCGAGATTCTCGACAAAGGCCGACAGCTCGATTCCGGCCGCGGGGCCCACGCAGGCCTGCAAGGTGCCGGTGAGCAGGTCCGGCATGTCGCCGAACTTCTGCAGCGCCCGGTGGCTGAATTCCCAGGAGCGCGGTGACGGGAAGGCCACCGGGTTGTGTGCCGGGTCGAATTCAAACAGCAGCTCCGGGCGGAAACGCAGGAATGCAATCAGGCGTTCATCGATACCGCTGGCATAGGCCCAGGCCACCCAGTCATCGAGGTTCACATCCGCATCAAAGTGGGAAAAGCGGTTCGCCAGTGGTGCGGGCATGGTGTAGGTCACGCCGCGATCACCCTGGCGGTTACCGGCCGCGAAGATCGCCCAGCCGGTTGGCACTTCGTAGGCCCCCAGGCGGCGGTCGAGGATGAGCTGGTAGGCAGCCGCCGACACACTGGGCGGCACGGAGGTAATCTCGTCCAGGAACAGGATGCCCTGTTCACCGTGGCGGTCACTGTCCGGCAGCATGGCCGGCACCGCCCACTCCACATGGTCGCCGGCACGGAACGGGATACCGCGCAGGTCACTGGGCTCCATCTGCGACAGCCGGATATCGATCACCGGCATGCCATGACGTTCGCCGATCTGGGCAACCATCTGTGACTTGCCTACACCTGGCGGACCCCACAGCATTACGGGCGTGTGGTGGCCCTCCTGGGTGCTCTGAAACTCTCTCTCCAAAACGGTTAATAACTGGGCTGGTCGCATTGCGTTGGCATCACCTGGGTAGCAGAAAATCAAAAATATTACGCACACAATCCCTTGCGTTCAGAGCCGGTGATAATACTGGTTTCCGTACCCGATTGCATGAAGCGACGGCCACCCGCCGGTCCTGTCTCAGCCCCCGCAAGTCACCTTTGTTTACATTTAACCCCCCTGTTAAACATACCGCTGGAGATACCCTTATTTATAATAGTGGATCTAATTATTTCGCCATTGCGGCCGTTACATAAGGCAATAGAAACCTGCTTGCAAAGCACGATTCGGGTGCAACCCGTCAAGCCAACAAGCCCCTGCCGGACAGAAACTGGAATTCACATCACGGTACGGGGCACACGGCGCTGGCAGGCTTGACAGTATTTAAAACCTCAAAGGGAAGAGACCAATGGGAATCCTTGAATCACTTATCATCTTTTTCGTCCTCTGCATCACCGTAGCGGCCTGTTACAGCTGCAACCAGTGAGACAGGCCCGTCAACCGGGGACGCCGCCGGATTGCCCGGCGACACCCGCCTGTTCCCCTGGCCTGGAGAGATAATCCCCAATCCTGTTGCGGATATCCACGGGGTCATCGACGATCCGGCGCACCAGCCGGTACAGCGGGTAATGGTCTTCATCGATCAGTCCGAGCTCGCTCATCATCGCAAGGGTATGGATCCCCTCCCCGCCGATGTCCTTCAGCTCCCCGCGCACCAGCATGCCGCCCAGCGCATGGTGATGTGAACCGGCGCTGGTGGCGGTCGTGATGAGATCACCCAGTCCGGCCAGGCGGTGCGAGGTCTGCGCATCCCCGCCCAGCCGGATGATGATTCTGTCCATTTCGTGCATAGCCGCCACGGCCAGGTAACCGCGCATGTTATCGCCCAGGCCGAGTTCGTCGGCGACACCGAACAGGATGGCATAGACATTCTTCAGGACCGCGGCCCAGGAGATGCCGCAGAGATCGCTGGTGTATTCAAGGTACAGTCCGCTGCCGGCAAACAGGGATGCCACCTCCCTGTAGGAATCCGGGGTACGGGTGCCGAATTGTGCAAAACCCGGGCGACCGGCACGCAGCTCTTCCGAAATCATCGGTCCGTACAACAGGCCGTAGTCGAAGCGGTCGGTATAGACATCCTCGAATACCCGGGCCGCCGATCGGCCGCGTCCGTCGAGGCCCTTGGCCACGCTCAGGGAAAGGCTGTGCCCGGTCAGCGATGGCAGGATGCGTTCCGCCAACTCCCCGATGGGACTGGCCGGCACGCAGTAGATGATGAAATCGGCCCCCGCCGCCGTGGCCTCCAGCTCGACCGGTTCACGCCCGGCAATGGGGTGCCGATCCCAGATATGCAGCGTATGGCGCTGTCCCAGCAGGTATTCCATGGCATGGCCCATTTCGCCATAACCGATGATAAGCACCCGCTTGCCGTTCTCAGTCACTGATCTTCTCCTTGTTGCGCAACGGTGGCAACACACCCTGCCCCCGGTAGTGCAGGTAGTCCGTCATGATCCGGCAGTGATCGAACGCCAGTTGCGGGCAGTGTTCCGGGTCGAACAGCCCGAGGTCTTTTGCGTCATCGGCGGCCAGCGGCTCGCCAATGGCCTCGGCGATGTAGACCGCACTGACGGTATGCCCGCGCGTATCGCGGGCCGGATCGGAATAGTTGCCCAGCAGCACCTTCAGCTCCACATCCAGCGAGGTCTCCTCCCTGGCCTCGCGAACGGCAGCCGCTTCCAGCGTCTCGCCGACATCCACAAAGCCGCCGGGCAACGCCCAGCCCGGGGGCGGATTGCGGCGTTCGATCAGCACGACGGGACGACCCGGGCGGTCGGCCATTTCGATGATGACATCCACTGTTAACAGGGGTGTGACGGGCCGAACCACCGGCTCTAGTCCCAATTGCCCATCGGGGCAGGCGAGGCATGAATACGCACGGTGTTGTCCTTATCTGATCGCATGCATTCGCCCAGTATCTGATGTAGGTCCATCGCCGCCCGGAGAGAAATACCGGCTAATGCTGCTTGAACTGGCGAATACGACGGCGCGCGCGTTTATCGGGTCGCCGTTCGCGCCGGTGAACGCTGTGCCCCTCGAGCTTGCGTTGTCTGTACAGGGCGTGGCGTTCACTGGCACTTTCCTGCGACTCGCTGTACAGGGTGCGTGCCTCCTCTGCCGGGCGGCGCTGGCTAGTCAGGCGCTCCACCGTGATCGCGAAGCTGTATGGACCCTTGTGTATGGTGAGCTGATCACCGACCCTGAGTCTGCGCGCCGGCTTGATGCGTTCCCCGTCGAGATGCACCTTGCCGCCATTGATTGCCTGGGTCGCCAGTACGCGGGTCTTGTAGAAACGTGCGGCCCACAGCCACTTGTCGGCGCGCATGGCCTGGTTATTGCCGGGATCAGCGCTCATGTCTGATTATTCTGACGCAAAGCCGTGGACACGCCAAGCCGGGCTATGCATCGCTCGCCTGGTCAGCGGCACCGGCACGCGCGGCCTTGCGGAATTCCGCAAACGGCAGCGCGCCGTCCAGGCGCCGCTGCTCACCGAAAAAGACCGTCGGGGTCGCCCGCACCCCCAGACTACGGGCAGCGGCCAGGTATTCGGCCAAACGCCTTTCATAACGCGGATCGCTCCAGGCCCGCTCGCGGGTCGTATCGGCAACACCCGTTTCCCGGGCAATTTCGGTCAGGACATCGGTAGCGCCGATGTCCATGCCTTCCGTGAAAAAGGCCTCGAACAGGCGTCGATGCAGCCGGTAGAAAACCCCGGCACCCTCTTCCTTGGCGGCCTCCGCCAGCAGCAGCGCCTGGTGTGAATTGGCGGTGAACTCATGCGGCCGGAAGTGGACACCCTCCTCGTCCGCCAGGGTCTCCAGGTTCTCCATCATCTCCTGCCAGAGCGGGTCAGAATAACCCAGCTCGCTCACTGGCATGCCCGCGGCGGGGGTATCCGGGTGGATCTCCAGCAGGCACCAGTTGATCTTCAGATCGAATTCGTCGCGCAGGCGGTCCAGCCGCAGATCGCCGATGTAGCAGAACGGACAGATGTAATCGCTGAAGACCGTGGCCAGCAGAGCGGGCTTTGCTTGCGGGTTCATGGATATCCATTACCCCCCGCCCCCGAAGGAGAGCGGTAGATTATCTCAGCAACCCTTTATTTGGTCATTTCCTGAAGCAAATCATTCAGGCGGTTCACGAAATTGACCGGGTCGTCGAGTTGTCCGCCCTCGCTGAGTATGGACTGGTCCAGCAGGATATTCGACCAGGCATCGAAACGTGCCTCATCCGCCTCGTCTTTCAGGCGACTGACCAGGGCGTGCTCCGGGTTGATTTCAAGGATCGGCTTGCTGGCAGGCACCGCATGCCCCGCCTGCTTCAGCATGCGCTGCATGTGTACCGCCATCTCGTTTTCATCAGCGACCAGGCAGGAAGGCGAGTCCGTCAGGCGCCGGCTGACCCGGACTTCCTTGACCCGCTCCTCAAGCACCTTCTGCATGCGCTCGACGAGGCCCGAGAATTCATCCTCGGTCTTTTTGGCGGCCTCCTTCTCGGATTCATCGGCCAGCTTGTCCAGGTCCAGTTCGCCCTTGGCTACCGAGGCCAGCGGCTTGCCGTCGAATTCGGTCAGATGGGAAACCAGCCATTCATCCACACGGTCGGACAGCAGCAGCACCTCGATACCCTTGCGGCGAAACACCTGCAGGTGCGGGCTGTTCTTCGCGGCCGCGAAGCTGTCCGCCGTAACGTAGAAGATTTTCTCCTGACCGTCTTTCATCCGGCCGATGTAGTCCTCCAGAGACACGACCTGGTCTTCGCTGTCGGAGTGGCTCGAGGCAAAGCGCAGCAGCCTGGCGATACGCTCGCGGTTGGCAAAGTCCTCGCCCGGCCCTTCCTTGAGCACGTTTCCGAACTCCTTCCAGAAAGCGGCATAGGTCTCGGGTTCATTCTTCGCCATGCCCTCCAGCAGCCCGAGTATCTTCTTGACCGAGCCCGAGCGCATGGTATCGATCAGCTTGTTGTGCTGCAGGATCTCGCGGGAGACATTCAACGGCAGGTCATCGGAGTCCACCAGGCCGCGAACGAAGCGCAGGTAATACGGCATCAGTTGCTCGGCGTCATCCATGATGAACACCCGGCGTACGTACAGCTTGATGCCGTGACGGTTGTCACGGTCATACAGGTCAAACGGCGCACGGGCGGGTATGTAGAACAGCGACTTGTAGGACTGCGAGCCCTCGACGTGGCTATGCACCCATTTCAGCGGATCACCGAAGTCATGCGCCACGTGCTTGTAGAATTCCTTGTATTCCTCGTCATCGATGTCCTTGCGGGGCCGTGTCCACAGGGCCGAGGCCTTGTTGACCGCCTCGAACTCGCCCGCCTTGGCCTCCTCGCCCTCGGTTGGCATCTCGATCGGCAGGGGGATATGGTCGGAGTACTTGTGAATGATGCTGCGCAGACGGAAACCGTCGAGGAACTCGTCCTCGCCTTCGCGCAGATGCAACACCACCTCGGTTCCGTGCCCGCTCTTCTCCATTGTCTCCAGGGTGTAGCTGCCATCGCCGGTCGAGACCCAGCGCACTCCCTGGTCGGCCGGCAGTCCGGCCTTGCGGGTGATCAGCGTGACCCGGTCCGCGACAATGAAGGCGGAATAGAAACCCACGCCAAACTGGCCGATCAGCTGGGCATCACGGGCCTGGTCGCCGGTCAGGGACTCGAAAAACTGGCGGGTACCGGATTTGGCGATGGTGCCGATGTTGTCCGCCACCTCATCACGCGTCATGCCGATGCCGTTGTCACTGACCGTGAGCGTACGGGCATCCTTGTCATGGGTGATGCGTATGCGCATATCGCTGACCCCCTCGTAGAGGGCATCATTGCCGAGGGCCTCGAAGCGCAGCTTGTCGCAGGCATCCGAGCCATTGGAAATCAGCTCGCGCAGAAAGATTTCCTTGTTGGAATACAGGGAATGAATCATGAGGTGCAGCAGCTGCTTGACCTCGGTCTGGAACTCCAGGGTTTCCTTCTGGGCTTCAACGCTCATGCGTGTGTTTACCTCCTGACGTATAGCGACGGGCGGGGCCCGCGCATATCGTTAATTTATGTAGTGTATTCAGCGGATTAGGGCGAACACCCTGTAATCGGCGTGATTCCGCGCCCCTGCCGCTTGTTAATGGGGCCGCTTCAGGGTGTTTTCAAGGGGGCGGCTCCACTCCCTCATGTTCCAGCAGCCAGCGCTTGCGCTGCAGTTCGGGACCGGTGGTGTGTCCCGCGTAACCACCGATGCCGGAGGCGCCGACCACACGGTGGCAGGGCACGACGATCGGCAGCGGGTTGCGGCGACAGGCATTACCCACGGCACGTGCGCCGCTGCCCAGCTGCGCGGCAAGTTCACCGTAGCTCCGGGTCTGCCCGGCCGGGATGGCCCTGAGCGCCGTCAGCAGGCGTTGCTGGAATGGTGTCGTGGCCGGTGCAAGCGGGACACTGAAGCGCTGCCGTGGGTCCACGAAGTAGCCCGCCAACTCGGTGGCCGCCCGACGCGCAGCCAGGGAAGCCGGCACCTGCAACGGCGCCGTGTCCGGCAGGTAGTCCACCCGGGCAAGGCGCCCGCTGTGCAGGATGATCCCCAGCCGCCCCAGCGGCGAATCCAGCACACAGTCAAACCCGTGCTCAGCCGCCATCAGTTACGCCGGGCAAAAAAAACGGGCACCCTGTGACAGGGTACCCGCTGGATTATCGGCAAACAGCCTGGCATCCAGGATCAGAGCTTCTCCTTGATGCGTGCAGACTTGCCGGAACGTTCACGGAGGTAATAAAGCTTGGCACGACGCACATCGCCCCGGCGCTTCACCTTGATGGAGCCGATCGCCGGGCTGTGTGACTGGAACACGCGCTCCACACCCTCGCCGTGGGATATCTTGCGTACGGTGAAGGCCGAGTTGAGTCCGCGGTTGCGCTTGGCGATGACTACACCCTCGAAGGCCTGCAGGCGCTCGCGGTTGCCTTCCTTGACCTTGACCTGGACCACGACCGTGTCGCCGGGACTGAATTCCGGAATGTCCTTCTTCAGCTGTTCCTGTTCAAGTTGTTCGATTACATTGTTCATGACTCAATCCTCTGTTTCGCACCCGGGCAGGGACACTGCTGTTCAATGGTCCTGGCCGTCACTTTCCTTAATAAACTCGTTCAATAATGCCTGTTGTTCTTCATCCAGCGTCATCGCCTCCAGCAGATCGGGGCGCCGCTGCCAGGTCCGTCCCAGCGCCTGCTTCCGGCGCCAGCGGTGAATTTCCGCATGGTTGCCGCCAAGCAAGACCGCCGGTACCCGGTGTCCGTCCACGGCTTCCGGCCGCGTGTAATGCGGATAGTCCAGCAGACCGTCCATGAAGGAGTCCTGCCGGGCGGAATCCGCATCGCCCAGTGCACCGGGCAGCATCCGCGTGATGGCATCCACCAGCACCAGTACCGGCAGCTCACCGCCACTCAGGACGTAGTCACCGATCGATAGCTCCTCGTCCACTTCCGTTTCGATGAGGCGCTCATCGATACCTTCATAGCGACCCGCCACCAGCACCAGCCGTTCAAGACCGGCCAGCTCGCGGACCCGCGCCTGGGTGAGCCGCTGACCCTGCGGTGACAGATACAGCACGGGCGCCGCTGCTGCTGCCGCGCGGGCAGCCCGGATGGCATCGCGCAGCGGTTGCACCTGCATGACCATGCCCGGACCACCGCCATAGGGCCTGTCGTCGACCGCCCTGTGCCTGTCCCGGCTGTAGTCCCGGGGGTTCCAGGTCACCAGTTCCAGCAGGCCAAGATTGACTGCACGGCCCTGGATCCCGTACGCGCTCTGCGCCCGGATCATCTCCGGGAACAGCGTCACTACATCAATGCGGGCCATTGGCGTCTCAGAAGTCCGGGTCCCAGTCGACCCGTATCCAGCGTCCGGCAAGATCAACCGCGTCTATCACCTGGCCCTGTATGAATGGCACCAGGTATTCCCTTTCACCCCTGACCACCAGGACGTCGTTGGCACCGGTCTCCATCAAGTGGTCCACGATGCCCAGCTCCCTGCCATCCAAAGTGACCACGTTCAGACCGACGAGGTCAGTCCAGTAATACTCGTTTTCTTGCGGCGCCGGCAACTGCTCCCGGTAGATGCCGATCTCGGCGCCCGCGTAGCGTGCCGCGCTATCCCGGTCCCGGCATTCCGGCAGACGCACAATCAGCCCCTTGCCATGGCGCCTTGCCTCGACCACGTCGACGCAGTGCCAGGTATTGCCCTGCCGGAGTTGCCAGGGACGGTATTCCAGCAGGCTCTCCAGCGGTTCCGTGTAGGACACCACCCGTACCCAGCCCCTGACACCATAGGGACCCGCGATATGCCCCATGATGAGAGGAGCTTTCCCGTCCCCGGGGCCGGGCGTTTCATCAACAACCACCATGAACGAACCGGGTACAGCTGCCCGGCAGGCAGGTCGTTATTGCTGCCGGTGTTCTTTCAGCAGTTTGCCGACACGCTCGGAGACCTGGGCGCCCTTGCCGGTCCAGTATTCCGCGCGCTCGGCATCAATCCTGAGGCGCTCTTCTCCGCCCGTGGCGATCGGGTTGAAGAACCCGATACGCTCGATATACCGGCCGTCGCGCTGGTTGCGGCTGTCGGTTACCACAATGTGGTAGAAAGGGCGTTTCTTGGCGCCACTGCGTGACATCCTGATCGTCACCATGAACCTGTTTCCTCATTCATCTGGGTAATGTCGCTTCCCGCTGACGGGCGCAACCGTTAAAAAGCCGCGCAATTTTACGCCATCAGGAGAAAATGTGAAGGGCTTACAGACAATTAGTGCTAATTATTGGCACCTGCAGGGAAGCTGACGGCGTGACCTTGTATCCGCCGCGTTCAGCTGTCGAATTTTATTACACCCGAAAATATCATGGCTCTTATTGGACGAAAAACGATAGTCCATTGTTTTTTATATAAATTATAGTCGATTTCTGGGCATGCGGCGGGGACCGGGTGTCGATCTTTTTTACCATTTTCAGGGGCAGCATTCACTCACCGTCAAAGAGATGACTCTAAGTGACCACAATTTCGACCATTTTTTTTCTTGGCACGGGGATTGCTATATTTCCAAGACGCTGAGTAGCCGAAGGTTCGCGGAGGAGATTAACCCGGAGCAAAAAATTCAAACTCATTGCACACAACAACAATAACCGGGTTCGCGCCACGGCCAAAGTAATAACAAGAAGCAGCCAATAAAGATAAAAACAGCCGATTCAGCGCAACATTTCACGGTGGCTCAGGCCACCGTTTTTATTTGTATATCCCTGCCAAACGCCCAGCACGCGGCCTACATACCCTGGAAGGGGGACCCCTGGGGCGCCTTCCCCTTGAGCCCGCGCATCATCTTGGCCATACCGCCCTTGGACATCTTTTTCATCATCTTGCGCATCTGAATGTGCTGCTTGAGCAGGCGGTTGACATCCTGCACCTGGGTTCCCGAGCCGGCGGCAATGCGCCGCCGGCGCGAACCCTTGATGACATCCGGGAAGCTGCGCTCCTGCTGGGTCATGGAGTTGATGATCGCGACCATGCGGTGCAGTTCACGGTCATTCACCATGGACTTCGCGTTCTGTGGCAACTGACCCATGCCCGGCAGCTTGTCCATCAGTCCGGACAGGCCGCCCATGTTCATCATCTGCTCAAGCTGTTCGCGAAAGTCATCCATGTCGAAGCGCTTGCCCCGCGAGATCTTGGTGGCCAGCCGGGCGACCTTCTCCTTGTCCACCTTCTGCTCGGCCTCTTCGACCAGGCTGAGCACGTCGCCCATGCCCAGGATGCGCGAGGCCACCCGGTCCGGGTGGAACGGTTCCAGGGCCGCGGTCTTTTCACCCACACCCAGGAACTTTATCGGCTTGCCGGTGATCGAGCGTATCGACAGTGCGGCACCACCACGCGCATCACCGTCTGTCTTGGTCAGGATGATGCCGGTCAGCGGCAGGGCCTCGTTGAAGGTATGCGCAGTATTGGCCGCGTCCTGGCCGGTCATACTGTCGACCACGAACAGCGTCTCGACCGGTTGCAGCACCTCGTGGAGCTGGCGCACCTCCTCCATCATTTCCTGATCGATATGCAGGCGACCCGCGGTATCGATAATCACCACGTCGATGTGCCTCTTGCGGGCATGCGCCAGGGCGTCACGGGCAATGGCGACTGGCTGCTGGTCGGGGTGACTCGGAAAGAATTCCGCCTCGACCTCGCGAGCCAGGGTCTGCAGCTGGTCGATCGCGGCCGGGCGGTAGATGTCACAACTCGCGAGCAGTACCGACTTTTTGTGACGCTGCTGCAGCAGACGTGCCAGCTTGGCGCTGCTGGTGGTCTTGCCGGACCCCTGCAGGCCGGCCATCAGGATGACCGCTGGCGGCTGGACACTGAGATTCAGGGCATTATTGGCCTCGCCCATGACCCGGACGAGTTCATCGTTCACCACCTTGACCAGGGTCTGGCCCGGGCTCAGGCTCTTCAGCACCTCCTGCCCGGTGGCGCGCTCGCGCACGCGATCGATGAAATCCTTGACCACCGGCAGCGCGACATCGGCCTCGAGCAGGGCCATGCGCACTTCCCGCAAGGTTTCCTTGATATTGTCCTCGGTCAGGCGGCCCTGGCCACGCAGGTTCTTGATGGTCCTGGAAAGACGCTCAGTCAGATTGTCGAACATGGTGCTGGCACGTATTACTGTGGGAATCGGTCTGCGGATTATAACTGGAAATAAAATCCCGGTGTCAGGCCCGTTTCTGTGTTCTGGCTGCTTGACGGGGCGCGCTTCAATGCCTTACAAAGTTGTGCGATGATGACTGCATGAATTCAGGACACCCGCCTCCACCATGACAACCCTCATCCCCGGCTTGCTCGCCATCGTACTTTACCTTCTGGCAAGCGTCCTGCTGACGGCGCGCCTGATACACGGCGACACCGGAAAGATCCGACGCAAGCCCCAGATACTGATGATCGCCATTGCCGGGGCTGTGATTCATGGCGGGCTGCTCTACCAGTCGGTCCTGACCCCGACCGGGATGGCCCTCGATTTCTTCAACGCCGCCTCCCTGATCGCCCTGCTGACCACGACCCTGCTGTTGCTGACCTCGTTCCAGGAACCGGTCGAGAACCTGGGTATCCCGGTATTCGCCGTGGCCGCCATCGCCATCGGCCTCTCGCTGCTGTACCCAACCGACCAGGCCGCCAGCGGCACAGCGCGATCCTGGCAGCTGGATACCCATATCCTGCTCTCGCTGCTGGCTTACAGCATACTGGGCCTGGCCGTGCTGCAGGCGCTGCTGCTGGCCATCCAGGACTACCACCTGCACAACCGTCAGCCCGGCGGCTTTATCCGCTCACTGCCACCACTGCAGACCATGGAAGCCCTGATGTTCCAGATGATCCGGATCGGTTTTGTCCTGCTGGGCCTGGCGCTGGTCACCGGGGTCCTGTTCCTGGAGGACATCTTTGCCCAGCACCTGGTGCACAAGACCGTCCTGTCTATCGTGGCCTGGCTGGTGTTTGCCATCCTCCTCTGGGGTCGCTGGCGTTTCGGCTGGCGTGGCCGGGTGGCCATCCGCTGGACCGTGGGCGGGTTCGTATTCCTGATGCTCGCCTATTTCGGCAGCAAGCTGGTGCTGGAGCTGATCCTCAAGCGTTGAGGGTCGCAGCCCTGACAGGGTCGCCAAATTTACGTAAACTAGGCACTGGCAATCACCACGAGGCTGTCCCTGTTTGGACGACATCCCACTAAGCGTACTTCTGGGCGCACTGTTCTTACTCATCCTGCTCTCCGCCTTCTTCTCCAGTTCAGAAACCGGTCTGATGACGCTGAACCGTTACCGGCTGCGTCATCTGGCAGAAAAAGGCCACCCCGGTGCCCGCCGTGCCGAGCGTCTGCTCAAGCGACCGGACCGCCTGATCGGGCTGATACTGCTCGGCAATAATTTCGTCAATATCCTCGCCTCCATGCTCGCCACGCTGATTGCCCTACGCGTTCTGGGCGAGGCCGGGATCGCGATTGCAGCCGGACTGCTGACACTGGTGGTGCTGATCTTTGCCGAAGTGGCGCCAAAGACACTGGCCGCGTTACATCCCGAGCGCATCGCCTTCCCGGCCGCGTTCGTCTATACGCCGCTTCTGAAGGTGCTCTATCCGCTCGTCTGGCTGGTCAATGGCCTGGCCAACACCCTGCTGAAACGGCTGGGGGTATCGACAATGGAAGGTGGTTCCACCGCCCTCTCCCACGAGGAACTGCGCACCGTGGTCATCGAGGCGGGTGCGATGATCCCGGCCCGTCACCAGGAGATGCTGCTTAACCTGATGGACCTCGAGAAGGTGACCGTCGAAGACATCATGGTGCCGCGCAACGAGATCACCGGCATAGACATCGACGACGAGTGGGAAGCGATCATCAAGCAGCTTGCCGACAGCCAGTACACCCGGCTGCCGCTGTACCGCGAAAATATCGACCAGGCCATCGGCATACTGCACATGCGCGATGTGCTGCCACTGCTGAACCGCGAGGAACTCGACCGTGTCGCCCTGAGGCGCGTGGCACGCGAACCTTACTTTATACCGGAGACGACTTCGCTGAATCGCCAGCTGCTCAACTTTCAGCGGGAAAGACGCCGTATCGGGTTTGCCGTCGACGAATACGGCGACATCCAGGGCCTGGTAACGGTCGAGGACATCCTGGAGGAAATCGTCGGTGAATTCACCACCGATCCGGCTGCGCATTTCGACGAAATCATTCCCCAACCCGACGGCACCTGGCTGGTGGACGGTTCGGTCAATATCCGCACCCTGAATTCGGTACTGCATATGCGGCTTTCCACCGATGGCCCGAAGACCCTGAACGGCCTGATCACGGAACACCTGGAAATGATTCCGGAAACCGACACCAGCCTGTTACTGGACCAGCATCCCGTCGATATCATCCAGATCAAGGAGAATATGGTGAAGACGGCACGCATCCATCCGGCACTCGCTGAGACCGACGAACAGGCACAGGAGGACTGAGCATGAAACTCCTGTTCAATCTTGATGTCATTGAGGGTAAGCGGATTAAGGCACGTCCCAGCGACTACCTGAGCTCGCTGCCACGTGAACGGCAACTCGAGGAAGTCGCGGAGTTCCTGCAATGGGCCGAAAACGAGGCCAGGACCAACCGGGACCCCAAGGTACGCGCAGAGGCCGAGATCGGCGCGGCCACCGCACGGGAATTCCTGGAGAAGCTGGGACAGGCGCCATCCGTCATCTACACGGGTGACAATGACAGGGGCACGTGATGACCGACAAGATCGATAAAGACGATGCAGAATGGCGCAAACAATTAACGCCGGAGCAATACCAGGTCACGCGCGGCAAGGGGACGGAACGCGCCTTCACCGGCGCCTACCATGACTGCAAGGACCGGGGCGTCTACCGCTGCATCTGCTGCAATGCGGAGCTGTTCAAATCGGATGACAAGTTTGACTCCGGCACCGGCTGGCCGAGCTTCACCCGCCCGGCGGACCCGGGGCATATCCATACCGAGACCGACACCAGCCATGGCATGGTACGCACCGAGGTCACCTGCCAGCAGTGCGGCGCCCACCTGGGGCACGTCTTCGAGGACGGCCCGGCCCCCACCGGTCAGCGCTTCTGCATCAACTCCCTGTCGCTGAACCTGGTGAAAGACAAAGACTGAGCCGCCTCCGCGCCTGCGGCCGGTTACAGGCTGCAATCAGCCACATACCTCACGCAACACTGCTGAATTGCCCGTAATGTGGCGTATGCACGTTGACCTGCCTCAACAATACCTATAATTAGGGAAACTCTGATTAACCCGTCATTGCGACGACTGCATGGACGATGCATATGGAGAAGGTGAGACCGGGAACCGGTCGAGAGGCTGGCCTGGGCCACGTACAAGTGTCGCGAGAGGGCAGGATGCCAAAAGCGGCTGCAGTAGGTTGAGTACCAACAGCAGGCGCTTTAGGCGACGCAGGAGCAGTTACCGAGGAACAAAGTGACGCAGCAATCTCCAGCCAATTGATTCTAAATCCCGGGAGTGCCACGCTACGCTCGCAATGATGAGATTTCCTCAATTAATCAGAGCTTCCTTAGTGAAATGATCCGCATTCCTTGAACCAGGGTCCGGTATGCCAAAATTGATACTTTCCTACCGCGGTCAGCCAAGAAGGAGCTACTTCCTGGGTGATGAGGAATTGCTGGTCGGCAGCGACCGCGCCTGCAGCGTGCACATCAATACTCCCGGCCTCCTGCCGGAACATGCGCGGATTACCCGGGATAACGGCATCTACAAGGTCAGCGCCGCCGGCGTCGATCGGGACCTGCAGATCAACCATGCCTATGCACGTCAGCACGACCTCAGGGACGGCGATGTCATCCACTGCGGCGACTACACCCTGACCTTCGCCGAGGACGGCGGCCTGGCGGGAAACCTGCTGAAAACCGCGCCCCCAGCGACCGGCTGGCTGCAGATCCTGGCGGGCCCCCACAAGGGGCGCGTGATCACCCTGAACAGGCCGGCCCTGCGGCTCGGCAAGGCCGGCGTCATGACCGCGATCATCACCCGACAGGAGGACGGCTATTACCTGACCCACCTCGATGGCAGCGAACACCCGCAGATCAATGACGCCACAATCGACGACAGGGCCCACCCCCTGAATGACGCTGACCACATCCGCTTTGGCGAAATCGAACTCAAACTGCTGCTGGGCTATGATGCGGCGGTCGAGCCTGGTATCCCGGCCGCACCGCAGCGACAACACACCCGTATTGCACTGGATGCCCCCGCGCTACTTGCTCTCGGGGGGCGGCACTGGGATACCCGTGTGATCGACCTGTCTTTCGGCGGCGCCTTGATCAACCGTCCGGCCGACTGGCAGCCGGGCAGCAATGAGGAGCGCTATCGCCTGCACTTTGAACTGGGGGACCACGCCCCGCTGAATGTGGAGGCCGCCGTCCGCCACATCAGCGCAGGCTACCTGGGGCTGGCCTTCATGAACCTGGATGACCGCACCCGGGGGGTGCTGCACTGGCTGATCGAGATGAATCTGGGAGACCCGGCGCTGTTCGAATACGAACTGTCAGTCGAGCGCTGACAACTGTTCAAGCACATCGGTCAGCCGCGCCGCCGCGATGACCTCCAGGCCCTCGGGCGCCGTCTTGGGTTTGTTGGCGACGGGGATGATGGCGCGGTGAAATCCATGCTTGACCGCCTCACTGAGCCGGTCCTGGCCGTTCGGCACCGGCCGCAGTTCCCCCGACAGGCCCACCTCGCCGAACACGATCAGGTCGCCCGGCAGGGGCCGGTCCCGGAAACTCGAGATGACCGCCAGCAGCACCGCCAGATCGGCGGCGGTCTCCGTGACGCGGACGCCACCCACCACGTTGACGAAGACATCCTGGTCACCCATGACGAGACCGCCGTGGCGATGCAGCACGGCCAGCAGCATGGACAGGCGGTTCTGCTCCAGGCCCAGGGTTACACGCCGGGGGTTGCCCAGCTGGCTCTGGTCAACCAGGGCCTGCACCTCGACCAGTAACGGCCGGGTACCCTCCCAGGTCACCATCACCACGCTACCGGGCACAGCGGCCTGGTGCCGCGACAGAAAGATGGCCGAGGGATTGCGCACCTCCTTCAGGCCCGTCTCTGTCATGGCGAACACACCCAGCTCATTGACGGCACCGAAGCGGTTCTTGATGGCACGCAGCATGCGGTAACGGTCACCGGCATCGCCCTCGAAATAGAGCACCGTGTCCACCATGTGTTCCAGCACCCGCGGCCCGGCCAGCGTGCCCTCCTTGGTGACATGACCGACGAGGAACATGGCGGTACCGGACTGCTTGGCAAAGCGCACCAGCTGGGCTGCACTCTCCCGGACCTGGGCCACCGAGCCAGGTGCCGATTGCAGGTTGTCTGTATACAGTGTCTGGATGGAGTCCAGCACCATAACCTGGGGACTCTCCTGGCGCGCGGTCTCGATGATGCGCTCTACCGAGGTCTCCGATATCAGGCGCACGTTGCCCCCGTCGAGTCCGATCCGCTCCGCCCGCAGCGAGATCTGCTCCGGTGATTCCTCGCCCGTGACATACAGCGAGGTCATGCCGCTGGAGAGCGTGGCAAGGACCTGCAACAGCAGGGTCGACTTGCCGATACCCGGATCACCACCGATCAACACCACGGACCCGCTCACCAGGCCGCCGCCGAGGACCCGATCAAGCTCCTGCAGTCCAACGCTGCGACGCGTGTGGGCATCTGCCTGAACGGCGGCCAGCGAAGTCACGGTGGCGGCGTTATCTCCTGCATAGCCGGCAAAACGCCCAGACCGGGTAACTGCCACCGTGGCGACCTCGATCAGCGTGTTCCAGGCACCGCAGTCGGTGCAGCGACCGGACCACTGGGGTGACCGGGCCCCGCAATCACTGCAGGTGTAGACTGTCTTGGCTTTGGCCATGGGTGATCTCGCGATTGGACCGGTCAAAGTGTATACGTCCGGGGCCGCCAAGATCAAAGCCTGTGATGCTCACAGCCGCTGCGGGACAGGCGGGACCATCGGCACCAGCGCGTACCTCACCGCCGCGGGTGTCGCCGGCTGTGGCCGGAATCAACAGGCAGGGGAGTGACGAGGAAACAGAACTCGCCGGTATCCGCTGGACCCGGAGAGTTCCGGACTGGTGTGTACGACACGGGTCCGATCAGCTTTGCGTGGATGCCCTGCGATGTGACCCGTTCCAGGATGTCCTGTGATGTCAGTAAATGCCTGTCATAGTTGACCAGCATGAGGTGGTAACGCAAGGGGGCAGAACTCGGCCGACTTGATGGACTCGTCCTGTTCAAGCCCGCTGATGAGTCTATCGCGTTGTTCTTCTTCAAGCGACTCAGTGACGTGAATGATTACTTCGACATGTGTGCTCGGTTCGCTGTGTAGATGATATACAGCCTCTCCCATGATACACCTCCTGATACGTGATTGACTGTTTGACCGGACCCGGGCGGGTCAGGTCTGTGCTCCTCCCCGCTGCCTACCTGAGTGTCACACCCGGCCAGACAAACAGCGGACAACCCGAACGACTGGCATCCATCAGGTAGCTTGCGGCGCCTGCAACCTCGATATCGTCAGTCAGTTCGTCTTCCCGAATACCCATCACCTGCAGCGTCATGCTGCAGGCCACCAGCCTGACCCCGCTGGCCTTGGCGATCTCCAGCAATTCATCCACGGACACGATGTCCTTCTCCTTCATCATCTGCTTCAGCATCATGCGTCCCGCCCCCAGCATGTTCAGCTGTGACACATTCATCCCCCCGGCACCGGCCGGTGTCATCATGTCAATCATGCGTTCCTTGATGGCCTTGCCGGAATAACTGCGCCGCTCCTTCAGCACATTGATGCCCCAGAAGGTAAAGAAGACCGTAACGCTCATCCCCAGGGATGCCGCCGTGGTCGCTATCATCAAGCCTGCCAGTACCTTGTCGAGTTCGCCCGAAAACACCAGCAGGGTCACCTTGTCCGTACGGGGCGCGGTTTCTTCCAGTTGACGGACCTTCTGCTCAAGCTGCTCGAGCCGGTCATCAATCGACGGGTAGGGTTGAGCTTGAACGGCCTGTTGCCGTGACTGGGCCGTGCCGGATTGAATGTTGTATTCCATCATCAGTCCCCCCTGTAGTTATTGAAACACCACGCTGTTTCATCAGGCTCATCAGGCTCATCAGGCTCATCAGGCTCATCAGGACAGTACACGGACAGGCTGACTTGACAATCGGCGTCGTGCCTTCTGTGGCCATGACCTCTGAAGCTAGCAGTCAGGTCCGTATCGTCCAGGGAGAAATAAGTACTATGAAATAGGTACTAGCCGGCACCCGCAGCCAGATGGCGGCGATAGCGGCATCGGCAGCGTGCGTACACAGTAGCTATCACCGGTAATTTCAGCTGCTTGCCGGCTGGCGTGCAACCTGAATCGAGAAGCCGTCACGGCGGCCTCAGCCGGTGTAATCGAAACGCACCCGGTTATTGACGCTGCACAGGAGTTCGTAGGATATGGTGCCGGCGCGGATCGCCACTTCATCAACCGGCAGGCCATCACCCCAGAGCACGACCTCGTCACCGCAGCACGCATCCGGTTGTGATCGCAGGTCGATGCAGACCATGTCCATGGATACACGTCCGATAATTGACGCGCGCTTCCCGTTGACCAGCACCGGCATACCGCTGGGTGCGTGGCGGGGGTAACCGTCGCCGTAACCAATGGCCGCGACACCGACGTGCATGGACTCCGGGCACACCCAGTCACCGCCATAACCGACGGCATCACCCGCCTGGCGCCGGTTCACGGCAATCAGGCGGGTACCCAGGGTCATCACCGGCCGCAGGCCCAGTTCAGCAGCCGTGGTGTTGAGCAGTGGCGATCCGCCGTAGAGCATGATCCCGGGGCGCACCCAGTCCATGCGGGTGTCGGGCCAGGCCAGCAGTGCCGCCGAGTTGGCAAGGGAGCGCTCGCCCTGCAGGCCCTGGGTGACCTCCGTGAAGCGCTCCAGCTGGAGGGGGGTATAGTCGTTGTCCGGGTCATCGGCGCAGGCCAGGTGTGACATCAGCCGCAGGCTGCCGATGCAGCCGAGCCGAGCCAGGCGATCGAGGGTGGTGGAAACATCGGAGGGCGCGAAGCCGAGACGGTTCATCCCGGTGTCGATCTTGAGCCAGACGTCCAGCGCCCGGCCTGGCGCCGCCTGCTCCAGCACGTCGATCTGGCTGCTGTGGTGCAGCACCACGTCCAGGCGGTAGCCACTGACCAGCGGGAAATCATCGGCCGTGAAAAACCCTTCAAGCAGCACGACGGGCCGATCGAAGCCGGCCTCCCGCAGGGAGATCGCCTCATCCAGGGTCGCGACACCGAAGGCATCGGCCGCCGCCAGGGCTTGCGCCACATCAACCAGGCCATGGCCGTAGCCATTGGCCTTGATAATGGCCATCACCCGACTCGCGGGTGCCGCCTGTCGTACGCACTGGAAGTTGTGCTGCAGGGCCGCCAGGTCAATGCGCGCCCGCGCGGGTCGCGTCATTCAAAGTCCCCGCCGGGGTAATTGTCTTTGGCGTAATTTTCGAAACGGGTGAACTGGCCGCGGAATGTCAGGTGGCAGGTGCCGATTGGGCCGTTGCGCTGCTTGCCGATGATGACCTCGGCCAGCCCCTTTTGCGGGGAGTCCTCGTTATAGACCTCGTCGCGGTAGATAAAGATGATCACATCGGCGTCCTGCTCGATGGCCCCCGATTCACGCAGGTCGGACATCACCGGGCGCTTGTCGGTGCGCTGTTCGAGACCACGATTCAACTGCGACAGCGCGATCACCGGAACATTGAGTTCCTTGGCCAGCGCCTTCAGGTTGCGGGATATCTCGGAGATCTCGGTGGCACGGTTCTCGCGCGAGTTGGCCACCTGCATCAACTGCAGGTAGTCGATAATGATCATGCCGATATCGTGTTCGCGCTTGAGCCGGCGGGCGCGTGCACGCATCTCGGTCGGGCTGAGCGCCGGGGTGTCATCGATGAACAGCGGCGCCGTATCCAGCAGGCTGACCGCGGAGGTCAGGCGCGGCCAGTCGTCGTCCTCCAGCCGACCGGTGCGGATCTTGTGCTGATCGATATGACCCAGGGAGGACATCATGCGCAGGGCCAGCTGTTCACCCGGCATTTCCATGCTGAAGATGGCGACCGGGATCTGGTGACGGATGGCCGCGTTCTCGGCAAAGTTCATGGCCAGCGTGGTCTTGCCCATGGAGGGCCGGCCAGCCACGATGATCAGGTCTGACGGCTGCAGACCGGCCGTCTTGACATCCAGATCGGCAAACCCGCTGGGCACGCCGGTGATCGGATCATCCTGCTGGAACAGCTGGTCAATGCGGTCAACCGCGGCGCTCAGCAGGGTGCGGATATTCCTGAAGCCGCGCTTGCCGCGCTTGCCGCGTTCAGCGATATCGAAGACCTTCTGCTCCGCGCTGGCCAGCAGCTCGCCGGAGGAGCGACCCTCGGTCACAAAGGCGCTGCCGGCAATTTCATTGCCGACAGAGATCAACTGGCGCAATACCGAGTGCTCACGCACGATGTCCGCATAGGCCTGGATATTGGCCGCTGTCGGGGTGTTCTGAACCAGTGCGCCGAGCGCTGCCAGACCGCCGGCCTCCTCCAGCAACTGGTTCTGTTCCAGCCATTCCGAGAGCGTGACGGCATCGAAGGGACTGTTCCTGTCGGCCAGCTGGGTGATGGCACGAAAGATCAGGCGGTGGTTGCGGCGGTAGAAGTCCTCTTCGGTGACGTGATCGGCCACCTTGTCCCAGGCGGTGTTGTCGAGCATCAGGCCGCCCAGCACGGCCTGTTCCGCCTGCAGCGAATGTGGCGGCACCTTCAGTGCATCAGTGTCTGCCTGGATCGGATCTGCGGATCGAAGGGTCTCAACCATGTATTTTATGTCTGGGTATTTTTGTCGGGGAATGAAGGCCGGCTGCAGCCATAAACACTACCCGAAATAAATAGCACAAAGCGGTGCCAAAGAGAATCCTGTTTTCACTGCCAGTTGAATGTGCGTTGTTAACGATTGTGACAAACAAAAAACGGGCCGTCAGAAACGACGGCCCGTTGGCTTCTTATTACAACGGCTTGCAGTGAACACCTGAGAGGGAATTTACTATTCCGCTTCAATCTGCAGTTTGATGACCGTGTTGACATCGGTGTGCAGGTGGAGCTCGACATCGTATTCGCCGACCTGCCGGAAGGCGCCCGTGGGCAGCCGGATTTCATGGCGCTCAACTTCCACCCCGGCCTCACTGATGGCCTGCGCGATATCCGCGGTGCCGATGGAGCCGAACAGCTTGCCCTCCTCGCCGGCCTTGGCCTTGATCGTTATGGTCGTGTCGGTGAGCTGCTCTCGACGCGCCTCGGCGGTCGCCAGCGCCTCGGCAGCCACCTTCTCGAGCTCGGCCCTGCGGGCCTCGAACTCGGCGATGTTCTCCGCCGTGGCGGGTGCGGCCTTGCCCTTGGGAATCAGGAAATTACGACCATAACCGGGCTTCACGTTGACGCGGTCACCCAGGCCTCCCAGGTTCTCAATTTTCTCAAGCAGAATGACTTCCATCGTAACAACCTCTTGCTAATCTCTGTGAGTTATTTTCCTGGTTTGCTGCCGGCCCCACCCAGGCGTCGGCGAAAATCAATCCAGGTATCCAGTAAACCGCCACCGGCCAGCAACAAGGCGGCCTGCGGCAGTATCGCGAGCATGACGTAGACCGCGATCAACCAGCCATTACCGCGCCCGGTCTGTGCAACCATCCCATGCACCACGGCCAGGCCGACAAACAGGTACGGTACCAGCAGCAGCATGGCTGACTGCGCCGCCATGTCACTCGCAGCACCCTGGCTAAACTGGGCAACGAGCATCAGGGTCAGGGTCAGCAGCCCGACTCCCTGCCCCAGCCGCAGGCCGATGAACTCGGTGCGCAGACCGCCCGGGTTGACCAGTAGCGCCTGCCACCAGCGTCCCAGCAGTACGCTGCAGAGGGTACTGAGCAACAGTGACGCCAGCACCACCCCGGTCAGCAGCCGGGACAGGTCGGCCAGCAGTTCCCCGGACTTGATCCCCTGCGGGAACAGCCCGGCCGCATCAAGCTCGGCCTCGAACGACTGCAGGCGTTCCTGCCACCAGGGCGCCGGGTCACCGGCCAGCCCGTAGACCAGCATCAGGGCGGCGATTCCGAGTGCGGCCGCCGTGAGCATGGCGTGGGCCAGGCTCACCGTCCGCCGCAACACCACGCTGACCAGCCAGCAGGGGAGCCACAGCAGCAGCACCGTGACGGCCACGGTGGCCGCCTGCGTCCCCGTCGCCAGGTAGAACAGCGCGGTCAGCAGCGTTGCAGCAATCAGTACCTGCAAACCCTGGGTGGTGCCGATCCGCAGGGTCACCAGGGCAATCACGGCCGCGCCCAGGTAATGCGTCAATGTCGTAAAGGGTGGCAGCAAGAATGCCAGCACCCCGCTCAGCGCCGCGACCAGTATCGCCTGGAAGCGTCCGCTGACAATATAACCAGCCAGTGCCTTCATGCCGTCTGCATCCCGGTCAGGACACAGTCGATCAGTCTGGCTGTGCCCGGTCAGTCAATCAATGCGAGTCGCAGTAAGGCAGCAGGGCCAGGTAGCGTGCCCGCTTGATGGCCGTGGACAGCTGGCGCTGGTAACGGGCCTTGGTACCCGTGATACGGCTGGGCACGATCTTGCCGGTCTCGGTGATGTATTGCCTGAGCAGATTGATGTCCTTGTAATCAATCTCCTTGATGCCTTCGGCTGTGAACTTGCAGAACTTGCGACGACGAAAATAACGAGCCATTGTTTATACCTTCTAGTGATTTTGTCCTGTGGATTATTCAGGGTTTGCCGGGGTTTCCTCGGCCGATGCCTCAGCACTGGACGGTGTTTCCTTGGCCGATGCCTCAGCACTGGACGGGGTTTCCTTGGCCGCCGCCTCGGCGCTGGCATCGCCCTCCGCGGCGACCGGCTTCTTGTCCCCGGTAGCGGCAGTTTCCGCGGGTGCGGGGGCACGCTCGCGCTTCTCTTCGGGTCGTTTCATCAGGGTCGAAGGCTCGCTAATGGCCTCCTTGCGGCTGATCACCATGTTGCGCAACACGGCGTCATTGAAGCGGAAGGCGCTGGTCAGCTCCTCGAGGGCCGCGGTGCTGCACTCGATATTCATCAGCACGTAATGCGCCTTGTGCAGTTTCTGGATCGGGTAGGCCAGCTGGCGACGGCCCCAGTCTTCCAGGCGATGCACGCCACCCCCGTCGGACTCGATGGTCGCGCGGTAGCGGTCGATCATGGCGGGTACTTGTTCACTCTGGTCAGGATGGACCAGAAACACGACTTCGTAGTGTCTCATAATCAGATTGTTAGAGCCCGCGCATTCTACGTGAGCCGTCTGCCCGATGCAATCGGCGCCACCGGTGTTCGATATCGAACCCGGTAATGGCCGGCAGCTGGTTCATCAGACCAGAAATTCAAATCTCACCGCAAAGACGCAGAGGACGCAGAGACAGGCAAATACATGTGCAAAAGAACAAGCGACGAACCGGCATCAACTCCTAGATTCAAAATCACATAGAATATATATCTTCTTGTTGTTTATAGTTTTTGTAAATATATATTGATTCTTTCTCCGCGTCCTCTGCGTCTTTGCGGTGAGATTTTTTGCTGTTCTTTGCACCCTTCGCGCCTTTGCGGTGAGATTTTATTCTCATCTACCACCACCCCGCTGGCGGCGGGCCTCGAACAGCAGCACCCCGGCGGCCACCGAGACATTGAGGCTGGCCACCTGCCCGGCCATGGGGATCGCCACCAGGTGGTCGCAGTGATCGCGGGTGAGCCGCCGAAGGCCCCTGCCCTCGGCCCCGAGCACCAGGGCAAGCGGACCGCTCAGGTCGGTGTCATATAGCCCGCCCTCCGCATCATCGCTGGCACCGTAGAGCCAGATGCCGGCCTGCTTCAGCAGCCGCAGGGTACGTGCCAGATTGGTCACGCTGAACACCGGGACGGACTCGGCCGCCCCGCAGGCCACCTTGCGCACCACGGGGGTGATACGTGCGGCCCGGTCGCGCGGCACGATCACCGCGTGCACCCCGGCCGCATCGGCGCTGCGCAGGCAGGCCCCCAGGTTGTGCGGGTCCTGCACGCCATCCAGGATCAGCAGAAACGCCGGTTCCTGCAGTGCCTCGATAAAGGCTGGCAGGTCCTGTTCGCGGGTTTCGGGGAGGATCTTCCTTAGCGCGGCGATGACGCCCTGGTGGCGCGCATTCGGCAACAGGGCATCGAGTTCCCGGCGCGGCACGCGCCTGACGGGGATGTCGGCGGCCGCAGCTTGCTGGAGCAGGGGCGCAATGCGTCCCTCCTCCCGCCCCGCCGCAACACTCAGTTCGGCAATCCGGCCGGGCGAGTTGGCCAGCAGCCCTTCCACGGCGTGCAGGCCATAGACGTACTCGGTCTCCGCCATGTGCTACCGCTAGCTGTGCGCTGCGCCTCAGGGCGCCTGGTAGGCGTCCTGCTCCTGCCCGGCCACAACCGGCTTGATGACCAGCTCGACCCGGCGGTTCAGCTGGCGCCCGGCCGCGGTTGCGTTGCTGTCACGCGGCTCGCGCTCACCGCGCCCTTCAGTTTGCAGGCGGCCGTCCGGGACACCGCGGCCCACCAGGTAATTCCCCACGCTGCGCGCCCGGCGTTCCGACAGGTCCTGGTTGTAGGCATCGCTGCCGGTGCTGTCGGTGTGGCCGATGACGTGCACGATCGAACGGTCGTAGCGCACCAGGATGTCCGCCACCTTGTCCAGGGTTGGTCTGAAGGCCGGCTTGATGTCGGCCCGGTCGAAGTCGAAGGAGACCTCGCTGGGGACGTTGATCTTCAGGCTCTCGTCCTCCATTCGCTCGATCTCGAGATCGTGTGCATAGCGCTCATCGGCCAGGGCCTGCTCGAATTCATTCTGCTGATTATCCATATAATGGCCGACCGCCCCGCCAGCGACCGCGCCGACCACGGCACCGACATAGCGGCCCGAATCGTCATCGAGCTGGTGGCCGAGGACCGCACCTACCACGGCACCGACCGCGGCCCCGGTTTTGGCGCGCCGGTTCGGGTCATCGGCCGCACAACCGACAAGCGTCATGGCCAGTAACAGAATCAGGGGCTTTCCCGCGTAGTTCATCGTGACTTCCTCCTCGTCTTGGTACTGCGTCGTCCTTTCCCTTTCTTCTTCCTGCGTTTATTTAAGACTGATTCCTTTTCAATCAGTTCAAAGTCGATCTTGCGCTCGTCCAGGTTGACCTGCACCACCTTGACGGCGATCTCGTCACCCAGGCGGTAGATGTGGTTGGTGCGCTCACCGATCAGCCAGTGACGTGCCGGGTCAAAGTGATAGTAGTCGTTACCCAGTGCCGTGACATGCACCAGGCCTTCCACGTAGATATCCTGCAGTTCGACGAAAATGCCGAACGAGGTCACGCTACTGATAATACCCTTGTAGGACTCGCCGATCTTGTCGAGCATGTACTCGCACTTGAGCCAGTCGACGGCATCGCGGGTGGCATCGTCGGCGCGCCGCTCGGTCATGGAACAGTGGTCACCGAAGGCCTGCATGTCGGCATGGCCGTAACCGAACTGAGTCGCCTTCTGTTTCGAGAGAACATGGCGGATGGCGCGGTGGACCAGCAGGTCCGGGTAGCGCCTGATGGGCGAGGTGAAATGCACATACCTTTCGTGCGCCAGGCCGAAGTGCCCGATATTCTCCGGGTGGTACTCGGCACGCGGCAGCGAACGCAGCAACACGGTGTTGATGAGGTGCTCATCCGGCCGGCCGCTGACGGTGTCCAGCAGGGTCGCGTAATCCTTGGCCGTCGGCCGCAGGCGGCCGCGCAGCGACAGACCAAGCTCGCCCAGGAACTCCTGCAGGGCCTCCACCTTTTCGGAGGCCGGCTGGCCATGCACCCGGAACAGGGTCGGCATCTTGTGGCGGATCAGGAAGCGGGCCGCGGCGACATTGGCGGCGATCATGCACTCCTCGATCAGCTTGTGGGCATCGTTGCGCACCACCGGTACGATGCGCTCGATCTTGCGGTGTTCGCCGAATACGATACGGGTCTCGGTGGTCTCGAAATCGATGGCGCCGCGCTGCTCGCGGGCTGCGCGCAGCACCCCGTAGAGGCGGTACAGCTCCTCCAGATGGGGTAGCAGTTCATGGTATTTCTCACAGGTCTTTTTATCCTGATCGACCAGCATGGCAGCGACCTGCTCGTAGGTCAGGCGCGCGTGCGAGCGCATCACGCCCTCGATGAAATTGGAGCGCGTGATCTTGCCCTGCTTGTTGATATGCATTTCGCAGACCATGCACAGGCGATCGACCTCCGGGTTGAGCGAGCACAGCCCGTTGGACAGCACCTCGGGCAGCATCGGGATCACCCGCTCGGGGAAATACACGGAATTGCCGCGCTCCTCGGCCTCGCTGTCCAGCGCGGTCTCGGGACTCACGTAGTGCGAGACGTCGGCGATGGCTACGTAGAGTCGCCAGCCGCCGAACTTGCGCTCGCAGTAGACGGCGTCATCGAAGTCGCGCGCATCCTTGCCGTCGATGGTGACCAGGGGAAGATCACGCAGGTCGGTGCGGCCCTGCTTGGCCTTCTCGGGCACCTTTTTGCCGTATTTGGCGATCTCCTTGTCGACGGCCTCCGGCCATGCCTGGGGCAGGTCATGGCTGCGGATGGCGATATCGATCTCCATCCCGGGCGCCATGTGCTCACCCAGCACCTCGACCACGTGGCCCACCGGGATGGCGTGCTTGCCGGGCTGCTCGACGATCTCCACCGTCACGATCTGGCCGTGGGATGCGCCGCCGGTGTGCTTGTCGGGCACGCCGATGTCATGGGTGATGCGCTTGTTGTCGGGCACCACGGTATTGATGCCGCTGTCCCGGTAGAAGCGCCCCACCACGTGATGAGTATTGCGCTCCAGGACCTCGACGATGGTGCCCTCCAGGCGCCCGCGCCGGTCCTTACCCGTAATCCGGACCATCACCCGGTCATCATGAAACACGGCGCGCATCTGCCGGGCCGACAGGTAGACGTCGTCGCTCTTCTCGACTTTCCCGTCCGGGACCAGGAACCCGAAGCCGTCGGGGTGGGCAATGATCCGGCCCGGCACCAGGTCGAACTGCTCGGCCGGGCATAGCAGCCGCGCCGGTTGCGTACCAGCTGGCCGTCCCGGATCATGGCATTCAGGCGCCGGCGCAGGGCCTCGATGCCCTCCTCCGTGTCGATACCGAGGATTTCGGCCAGGTCCTCGCGGTTGACCGGCCGGTCGGCGGCGTCGATGAGTTCGAGCAGGTATTCCCGGCTGGCGATGGGCGATTCGTAGCGTTGCGCCTCGCGCCGGGCATGGGGGTCACGGCGGTCTTTGCCGTCGCCTTTGCGTTTTCCGGTTTTCTTCATCTGTCAGGGTGGATTCCAAATCAAAAGTGGGTAGTGTGCGTGTGCCGGGGGCAAATTGACAAGCTATATATCAGCGGGTAGAGTTCGCGCTCCCGGGATTTTTCACGAATTCCGACCAGGAACAGCACGGCCGAGGTGGCGGAATTGGTAGACGCGCTAGCTTCAGGTGCTAGTGGGGGTAACCCCGTGGAGGTTCAAGTCCTCTCCTCGGCACCAAATCTGTCGCCATACACGCGTATCG
>CAMYIX010000081.1 GCA_947258615.1 uncultured Ectothiorhodospiraceae bacterium
TGTAATGCCTTCTCCACCTTCTCTAGTGAATCGGACCGGATGATGGCGGTTACTTTTCGAAACTCCATATGAATTTCCTCCAATCAGTCAGTTACCCCCTACTTATCCAGTTCATGCCGGCGGCGCTCGAATTCTTCCTCATCGATCTCACCCCGGGCATAGCGTGCCTTGAGAATTTCCATGGGGGATTTGTCAGCCCCGGCTGGTGGTGAACCGGAACTGGAACTAAACACTTTTACGAGGGCCACAATGAAAACGATCAGCAGTACCCAGAAGAGCCACATACCCAGCCCCATGCCAAATCCCCAACCGCCTTCTGTTCCAAACATGATTTACCTCCTGTCCTGCTGTCAGATACGTGCTTTGCGCAGGCGCAATGAATTGGCGATCACCGACACAGAACTGAAACTCATGGCCGCCGCTGCAATCATGGGCGAGAGCAGTAATCCAAATACTGGATAAAGCGCACCCGCAGCAACGGGTACACCCAGCGAGTTGTAGATGAATGCGAAAAACAGGTTCTGCCTGATATTTTTCATGACGGCGCGACTTAAATGCCTTGCCCTTACAATGCCACGCAGATCACCCTTGACCAGGGTTACCCCTGCACTTTCCATGGCGACATCGGTACCGGTACCCATGGCGATGCCGATATGCAGCGCAGGCGCATCGTTGATGCCGTCGCCGGCCATGGCCACGATTCGTCCTTCAGCCTGCAGCTGGCTGACAATGGCGGCTTTCTGATCAGGCAGCACTTCTGCCTGTACCTGGTCAATGTCGAGACGGGTAGCCACGGCTTCTGCCGTCTTGCGGTTGTCACCGGTCAGCATGACCACCTCGATATCCTCTCCGTGCAGGAACTGGATTGCTTCCGGTGTGGTCTGCTTGATCGGGTCGGCCACGCCGATCAGGCCGGCCGCCTGTCCGTCGATCGCGACGAGCATCACCGTCTGGCCTTCGGCACGGCCGGCATCGGCCTGCTGTGGCAAATCACCGGCACCGATGCCGGCATCTTCCAGCAGTTTGATATTGCCGAGCGCTATCTGTCGACTGTCCACGCGGCCGGTGACACCCTTGCCGGTGACGGACTGAAAGTCATCTGCCGTTGCAAGTTGCACTCCCCGTGCTTCAGCGCCACGTACAATTGCCGCTGCCAGTGGATGTTCGCTGGAACGTTCCAGGCTGGCTGCCAGGCGTACGATTTCGTTTTCGTCGAATCCGCTCCAGGCTATGACGCTGACCAGTTCAGGATGTCCTTCGGTCAGGGTGCCGGTCTTGTCGACGATCAAGGTATCCACCTTGCGCATGACTTCCAGTGTTTCGGCGTTCTTGAACAGCACACCCATCAGGGCACCCCGGCCCGTGCCGACCATGATGGACATGGGTGTCGCCAGTCCGAGCGCACAGGGGCAGGCGATAATTAGTACGGCTACGGCGTTGATGACGGCGTAGGCTAGGCGGGGCTCGGGCCCCCACTGCCACCAGACGATGAAGGTGACGATGGCGATTACCACCACTGCCGGTACGAAATAGCCGGAGACGATATCCACCAGCTTCTGGATCGGTGCACGCGAGCGCTGCGCCTCTGCCACCATCTGCACGATCTGTGCCAGCAGCGTGTCGGCGCCGACCTTTTCCGCGCGCATCAGCAGGCTGCCGGTACCATTTACTGTGGCGCCGATCAGGCGCTCGCCGGCGGTCTTCTTCACCGGAATGGGTTCGCCGGTAACCATGGATTCGTCCACGCTGCTGTCACCGTCGATGACCTCGCCATCCACCGGCACCTTCTCGCCAGGACGGATGCGCAGGCGGTCACCGACCTGCACATGTTCCAGGGGTATATCGGCCTCCGTACCATCGTCGCGCACGATGCGGGCGGTCTTGGGCGCAAGCCCCAGCAGCAGCTTGATGGCGGCGTTGGTCTGGCTGCGAGCGCGCAATTCCAGCACCTGACCGAGCAGTACCAGTGCGGTAATGACGGCGGCTGCCTCGAAATACACCGGGACGACACCGAAATCATTAAACACGGCCTCAGGAAATATTCCGGGAAACAGGACGGCTACCACGCTATAGCTCCAGGCGACGGACACACCCAGGCCGATCAGGGTAAACATGTTGAGGCTGCGGTTGATCACCGACTGTATGGCGCGCACATAAAATATCCAGCCGCCCCACACCACGGCCGGCGTTGCCAGCACCAGTTCGACCCACTGGCGCAGTTTCGGCGCGATGATTTCAGTCATCTGTTCCGGCCAGAATTCCGCGCCCATGGCGCTGAGAAAGACGGGGATGGCAAGTGCAGCGCTGAGCCATAAACGCCGGCTCATATCGCGCAGTTCGCTGTCGTCTTCCTCCTCCCCCACGTTGCGCGGCTCCAGCGCCATACCGCACATGGGACAGGTGCCGGGTTCATCCTGTACGATTTCCGGGTGCATCGGGCAGGTGTACTCAACTTTGGTGGCAACCAGTGGCACGCCTTTCGGTTCCAGCGACATGCCGCATTTCGGGCAGGCGCCCGGTCCCTGCTGCTCAATCTCGGGATGCATGGGACAGGTGTAGATTACGGTGTCGCCTTCCTCTCCGGGATCACGTGTCTGTGGCTGCAGATACTGCAGAGGTTCGGCAGCGAATTTTTCACGGCAGCCACTGCTGCAGAACAGGTACTCGGTACCATCATGGGTGTGCCGGTGCTCGCTGTCCGCGGTGACCTGCATGCCGCAGACCGGATCTGCCAGCACAGTATCGTCCTTGCATTCGTTTGTCTTGTTCAGCACGACCATACTCCCGTCTACTCAGTTCTTCTCCCCATAACCCGGGCCCAGGGTCTGCAATTCCGCTTCAACATGCTGTAGATACTGGTACTGAAGTGCTGAATGTCCAATCTTGTAACGGTAATCCTTGTGTAGTACATCGATCACGACACCGTCTCTGGAGAATTCCAGCACGTAAATACTGGGAACACCTTCCTGTTCACCCGCTTTGTATAACCACCCCGGATTTCCATTGGGTAACGTTACTTTGCGCACAGCACCGCCGTGATGGGCGAAGGCGTCCTGCTCATTGATGATGCCCAGCGGGTACTCATACAGGACCTCGGCCGGATCGTTCCCAAATATAAACTTTGGTGGCATCGGCTTTTGTGGCTGACCCGCAAGGCCGACAGAGGCCCAAAGAACCAACGCCCCCGTTACAACCCACAACCAATTGTTATTCCGTTTCATGACATACCATCCTCAATTCCTGTTGAATGTTGAATATTGACTTAAACTGTTCACTGCTTCCTGCTGCCTGCCTCATCCACGTCAGTAGCGAATGACTCGATCAGGTGGCACACCGAATGTCCGTCAGGTACGCCATCGGGCTTACTCGCCCAATCCAGTAATGCCTGTTCCATGCGTGTCTGCAGGGCCATGAGTTCTTCCAGGTGACGGCGGTTTTCAACAATGCGTAGTTGCAGAATTTCTCGAACTCTCGGGCAGGGAGACTGACCCTGATCCGCATCGTGCATAATCGCCTTGATTTCGTTGAGCGTGTAACCAAGCTGCTTTGCCTGCCGGATAAAGCGTAGCCAGTTGATCTCGCGTGGCTTGTAGAGATGATAGCCGTTATCTGGATTGCGCTCGGGCCGTAACAGACCCATCCGGGTGTAGTAGCGCACCGCATGGGGCGT
>CAMYIX010000082.1 GCA_947258615.1 uncultured Ectothiorhodospiraceae bacterium
TGCAGCATCAGGTCTTCGGAATATTGACGATTACCCCCATTGGGATTGCATCTGGATAACAGATGACGATGAAACACCGTTGGTCGAAAACACCGTTGGCCGAAAACACCGTTGGCCGAATGAATTCGGCCCTACAGTAGGAACGAATTCATTCGGCCAACAACCTCGCCAGCAGAAGGTATGCGTCTCGTCTGAATTGATGTGTTACCCACTCATTCAGGGGAAGACCCGCTTTTTTTATAGACGCAGCGGCTGCCTGGCAGGGGGGTAAAGCCGGCCGCGCCGGCCGGCAGGGTCTCGTGGCTGCCCAGCACCAGCATGCCTCCGGGTCGCAGGGCGGCATGCAGCCTGGCCGTGATCTCCTGCTGCAGGTCCTGTCGATAATAGGTATAGACCAGGTTTCTGCACAGGATCAGGTGCAGGGAGGTGGCCGGTGCCGGCGTGCGTACATCATGTTCAACGAACAGCACCGGTCGCCTGAATCTCTCCCGCAGGCAGTAACCGGCAGTGGAATCCGTGAAGGCCGCCTCGAGCCATGCGGTCGGCAGGTCCTTGAGACTGCTCCAGGGATAGCAGGCCCTGCGGGCACGCCCAAGCAGGTGCCGGTCGCTGTCGCTCGCCAGTATCAGCGGCTCCAGGTCTGGAAAACAAGGCTTGAGTTGCAGCATGCACAGGATCGCCAGTGAATAGGGTTCCTCGCCGGAGGCGCAGCCGGCGCTCCAGATACGCAGTTGTGCCTGATTGTCCTGCCGGGCCTGTTGCGCCAGGCCCGGCAGGATCTCTCCGCCAAGCTGCGTATAAAGGCCCTGGTCACGGTAGAATCGCGAGATGCTGATTCGGCACAGCGTGTCGAGCAGGCGCCATTCCCCGGGATGCTGCAACAGGTAGTCGCGATAGGCCCCGGGGTCGGCCAGGCCGAGGGCCTGCAGGCGTCTCAACAACCGTTTCTGCACCTGGCCGCGCACCTTCCGGAAGCCGGCCCAGCGCATGCGCAGCTGCGGCAGGGCCCACTTGAAAAAGGCTATCCAGTCCGGGTCATCGGTCACGCCTGCATTATGGGTCAGGAGTGCAGCCGGCCGCCATGCCGATGGCCGCTGGCGCGGCGTGCGCGGCCGGTTACACTACAGCGGGTGAGTTTATGAGTCCCGCGTGGTGGAGAGCCGGCCTTTCCCGTGTGTGCCACTGTCGTAAAGGGTCAGCTCCCAGGTGTCAGTGGCACAATCATGGCGCAGGATGTAGATACCGGCATCGTCGCCACGCAGTTTGAAGTAGCTGTGGTCAGGGTCGAGCCAGCGGTCGATAATTTCGGTTACCTTGATTTCACGCCGGCCCAGAAAGAAACGGCGTGGTGACTCCGCCGCGCGCTGACCGGCATAGCACTCAACCCGGACGAGACCGGTGTCGTCTTCTTCGTGCCCGGGGGGCTGTGCCTGACCCTTGCCTGTCATGTTGTGACCCTCGTTTTTTACAAGCTTCTGCAAGTCAGGGGTTCCCGTCGAGCGGTCCCGCTATTCACGCTGCGCTGGTGAGGTGCCGTGGTCCGGTGCGTGCCGCGGGACACTGTGCCCGCGATAGTCGACACACTGCAAGTATAGGCCAGTGTCATTATTTGCTGTCCCCGCCTGTCTGACTATTGTTAGCATAAGGCCTTCATGCACACGTCCAGCATTAATTGACGCTGGAGGAGCAGGTAATCATGCCAGACTACGCCGCCTTCAGGGCCCTTTCACCTACAACGCTCGCCGACGCGATGGGCCGTGAGCGCGTCATGGATATCGGTATCCGGCCCATGTGGCAGCCGATCCCGCGCATCGCCGGGCCGGCCTACCCGGTGCAGTGTGCGCCCGGTGACAACCTGATGCTGCATGCCGCCATCTACCGTGCCCCGCCCGGTTCCATCATCGTGGTGCAGGCGGGGGATGTCGACTACGCCGTTTCCGGCGGTAATGTGTGTGCCGTGGCACAGCGGCATGGCATCGCCGGCTTTGTCATTGACGGCGTGATTCGTGATATCGCCGAGGTGCGGGAAGAGGGCTTTCCGGTGTTCGCGCGCGGCGTGATTCCCGTTCCCGGGGAAAAACATGTCATCGGGACGCTCAATGGCATCGTGCACTGCGGCGGGGTGGAGGTGGCGTCAGGGGATGTCGTGGTCGCAGACGAGGAAGGCATCGTGGTGGTGCCGGCTGACCGCCAGGAGGAGGTCCTCGAGGCCGCCCAGGCGCGCGCGGCCAGTGATGCCGCCCTGACCCTGGATGAATGGGAGGCGGCGCACCGTGCCCGGATCGGTGCGATCCTGCAGGAAAAGGGGTTCAGCGAATAGCACCGGCTGCGACGCCTGGCTCATTTGTGCAAGTGCACAGCGAGAAAGCCCCCGCCCGGAAACGAATTGGGCAGGAGGCGTTCGACCCGCTGCGCGCTCTCCGAACCGCCCGGCAGGAAGATGGCGTAGCGCAGCTTGGAGCGGTGAGGTGGTGGCGCCAGTTCCCCGACCCAGGCCCGGATTTGCGCCGCTTTGTCCCAGCGGGCGTCCCGGTAGCCGCCACGACCGTGCTTGCGGTGATAGAGGAGACTCCGCCGGTTCAGCAGGCCCAGCACGACACCGAACCGGCAGACCCGCCAGAGTTCCCGTAGCGCGGTTGCCGGTTCGGGCACGAAACACAGGCTGGTGACCGCCGCACAATAATCAAAGCTGGCATCGGCGAACGGCAGGGCCGTCATCGTGCCCTGCAGGTAAGAGACCGTTGTGCCCTGCTCGCGGGCGCAGGCGATGGCCGCGGCATCGGCATCCAGTCCGGTGACGGTGAGACCGGCGGCTGCGAAGCGCCGGCTGAAGTAACCCGTGCCGGCACCGGCATCAAGCAGGCTGGCGCCGGCGGTTGGCTGCAGCAGCTGCATCAGCAAGCCAAACTCTGTGCCCCCGATCCACCGACCGCGCGGCGTGTGGTACCACGCTTCGTAACGCGCCGGTTCCACGCTCCCGCTCATGCGGGAGGAAAAATTGGGGACATTCCGCTTTTTCAATTAACCCTGCAGGTCGGGTCATGTGCACGGCACCGTAGCCCGACATTGATGCGTCGCATTACGCTGGCGCTAATCCGACCTGCAACTCTTTTCTAGAGTCGGTCGAGAAAATCGACAATGGCATCCACCAGGTCCTCGGCATACAGGTCCCGGAAATAGTGGTCTGCACCCTCGATGGCAATATGCTCGACGTGGTCGGCTTGCTCCAGTTGTGAAAGCTTCTCTGCCAGCCCGGTCACAGTCGTGTCCTCGGTGCCGCTGAACACCAGTACCGGTATGCCGATCCCGGGCAGCAGGGAGGGGGTGTCGAAGCGGGTGTCCGGCGTGTAGTAGGCGGCGAAGCTGCCGGCCGTCACCTGGGTATCGGCACAGTAGATGAAGTCCGTGTGCTCGAGTTTGCTGTCGGACTTGCCGGCCTTGACCAGGGTCCGGGCCTGCTCCAGCAGCGGCCCCAGCGGTTTGCCATAATCCCCTTCGTAGCCTTTTTTATCACTCGCCTCGTCCCAGGTTTGGGGCGCCACCAGCACGGCGGCCTTCACGGCCGGCTGCTTGTGCTCGGATGCGAACCAGGCGCTCTGGTTGCCGCCACGCGAATGGCCGAGCAGGACAATACTGTCGGCACCCTGGCCCTTGAGCCAGCCGATCCAGGCGCCGATCTCGTCCATGGCGTCGGTGTGCCGGTGGGTATGCAGCGTCTCGCAGGGGTACATGCCGTGACGGTCGTCCAGGCCCAGGCCCAGGTTGATGGCCAGGGTGTTCAGGCCGTTCTCATTCAACAGGTCCTGCAGGGTCTGGATGATCTCCATGCCGTTATGCGCCAGCGTCCCGTGCGTCATCAGGATCACGCCGTCCTTGAGGGTCTTGCCATCCGCCAGTTCCAGCCTGGCGTTGAGCGTGATGTTGCCATGCTCCAGGGTGACTTCCCCGGCGAGGCCGGCCTGGCTGGCAAGGGTCAGTATCAGGATTGTCAGCAGGTGGGATAATTTCAATCGCTTCATTGTTATTGACTCCTGTGTTGATGGTTTATCCGGGACTGGAATACAGACCCGCAATCGATCTGTCAATCATAGCCGCAATGTGTGAGACCGGACAGCGGTCCGGTCACGCGCCGGCTAGTGTGTTACCGGCAGCCCCAGTTCATTCCAGCGGGTCATGCCACCGCGCACCACGTGCACGTCGCTGAATCCGCCCTTGCCCAACAGCAGTGCGGCCTTTGCGGAACGCTTGTCGGTACGGCAGACAATGGCGACCGGGCGGTCGGCATAATCCGCGAGTTCGCCCATGCGCGCAGGCAGGTCCTCTACCGGGATATTGAGGGCCTCGGGGATGTGCCCCTGTTCGCCGGTAAAGTCGGCCGCCGTACGCACGTCAAGAATGCATAATTCACGCCCGTTGTTGCGCATTTTCACCAGGTCCGGCACCTCGAGCATGGGGCCGCGGCGCAGGCGGCTGATCAGGCGCGGCAGGAACGCGACCATCGCCAGCAGGGCGAGGGCAAGCAGCGCCTTGCGGATGATGCCCTCGCCGCCGGCGAGTGCCTCGCGCCCGGCATAGCCGAGATAGGTATAGGCCGCCGCTCCCGGCAGCATGCAGATGTAACTGGCGATGATGTAGTGGGAAAGCCGCAGGCGGGTGAGCCCCAGGGCGTAGTTCAGGAGGTTGAAGGGGAATAATGGCACCAGGCGCACGAAGGCGACGAAGCGCCAGCCTTCCTCCTCGACCCCGTTGATCAGCTGCTTCGCGCGCCCACCGGCCTTTTGCATCACCCAGTCCGAGGCCAGGTAGCGGGCAATCAGGAAGGCCAGGGTGGCCCCCAGGGTGGCGCCGGTCAGGTTATAGAGGGTGCCGAGTACCGGCCCGAACAGCGCCCCGCCGGCCAGGGTCACCACCGTGCCAGGCAGGAACAGCACGGCCGCAAGGGCATAGACCAGGATGAACAGCAGCGGCGCGACGATACCGGCCTCGTGGATCCAGGTCTCCAGTGCCGCGGCGTCGAAGTGATCACGGTAGGCAATGGCAAGTGTAATGCCCGCCACCAGCCCGAGCAGCAGCAGGACGCGCAGCCAGTGCCGGTTAGTGTTCACGGGGCTCACTCCACTGGCGCCGGTTGATGGCGTAGTCGCTTATCTTGCCCACGAAGGGAATGGCCAGCATGCCCGGCAGCCAGCTGCACCAGCGGGTCTGGCGAAAGGTGCGGATGCCGATGGTCATCTGCCGATGGCCGGCACGCGGCTGGCTCCGGTAGGTACCGAACAGGCGGTCCCACCAGGGCAGGTTGAATCCAAAATTGCTGTTGGTCTCGTCGTCCTCGACCGAGTGATGCACGCGGTGCATGTCCGGGGTCACGACAATCAGGCGCAACAGGGCATCGATCGCTACGGGGATGCGGATGTTGCTGTGGTTGAACATCGAGGTCGCGTTGAGGATGACCTCAAAGATCAATACGGCCACCAGCGGCGGACCCAGCAGCAGGATGACGGCGAACTTGATCAGCATGGAGAGGATGATCTCCAGCGGGTGAAAACGCGCGCCCGTGGTGACGTCGAAGTCCAGATCGGCATGGTGTACCCGGTGCAGTCGCCACAATACCGGGACTGCATGCACCATGACGTGCTGGAGGTAGATAGTGAAATCCATGACCAGTACCGAGGCCACCACCGCCAGCAGGAAGGGCGCCTCGATGTAGTTGAACAAGCCCCAGCCCTGCTGGTTTGCAAAGGCGGCCATGCCCACGGCCGCGGCGGGGAACAGGATGCGCAACAGGAAGCTGTTGAGGGCGACCAGTCCCAGGTTGTTGGCCCAGCGGACCGCCTTGGAGACGCCCAGCGCACGCCGCGGGGCAAACAGTTCCCATAACGCCATCACGGCGAAGATGCCGAAGAAAAAACCCAGGCGAATGGGCAGTTCCTGTTCCAGAATGAATTCGTTCCAGTTCAAGGCGATGACTCCTCCGGACCGGGCCGGTGGTAATGATGCTGTCCCGGGGGCACAGAAGGCGTGGTCCTGCTGTGGGCAAACTGCATACAGGGAGTCTATAGCCAAGCGTCTTGGCAGGCAAAACCGGCTTGCCGGGCGGCCGCTTCAGGGTGTGGTATCGATGCGTTCGGCCAGCAACGCTTCCAGTGCGGCCAGGAGTTGCGGAATGTCATGGCGTGCAGGTTTCAGATCCACATGGGCGAGGCCGTCGATCAGGAACAGCCGGGCCTGCCCGTGCGGGAGGGCGTTCGCCAGCGCGCTGCTCTCGGTGTAGGGCACCAGGGTGTCACCGCGGCCATGCAGCAGGATGACCCGGGCCTGCAGCTGCGCCAGGTCCCGACCGGAGGGATCGATACCCTCGAGCTGGACACGCAGCTTCTGCGGCAGGCGCTCGATCAATGTCGGCACCCGGGTCGGGTCCGGATTGGTCAGCAGTTCATAAAAGGCACGCGCGTCGGGTGCGAGCGTGGCGGGCACGGGTTCGTCCTCGATCCCGTTGTCTCCGACGAGATAATCCGCATAGCTACGCAGGAAGCCCCGGTCGACGGCGCGTTCCAGCAGATCCAGGTTCGAGCGAATGAAAACGGCCACGCCATAAGGGTGCGGCGGGCCCGGGCGTGCAGAAACCGATGCCGTTTCCGCGGCGGACACCGTGGTGGCCGGGTAACCGGTGGTCAGATAGGCGATTACATTATGCAGTGAATAGTAACCGCCGACACTCATCACGAAGCGTACCCGCTCACGGATTTCCGGCTGCATGGCGGCCAGTAGCACCGGGCCTGCACCGTAACTGAAACCGGCAATACCGGCGGCGCCCTGTGGTGTCAGGTCGGGTCGGGACGCCAGCCAGTCAAAGGCCGCGGCCACTTCGTCGGCATCACTCGCGCGCAGCCGGAAACGGCGCACCTCCGGCATATCCGGCACCAGCACCGCGAAGCGCAGCCGTGCGAATGTGCGGGCGACGCTCACCAGACGCGGGTCCCGCCCACCCTGTGCCACGGCACCGGGCACCAGCACAATGCCGGCGCGGGCCCCCTGCGGCGACAGGTAGAGGTCCGCCCGGCGTTCGCCGACGGCCGTGGCATAGCTGACGGTACGACGCATGGGGGTCGGTGTTTGTGCAGACAGTCGACTGCCGCCCAGGCCGGAGGCAAGGTCTTCCAGTGCCATCGCCGCCTCCGAGTCACCCAGGTAAGGGGTGGTGCAGCCACCCAGCAACAACCATGTAAACAGGCAGACCACCCTGCGTGCTGACAAGTGAATCCCGGGTATGCGCTGTATCAGTAGCGGTCGATGCATGCGTGGTTCGCCGGGTAACGCGGCCTGCCATTGTGATACGAATCCATATACAAGATGGTAGATTACCGGCCCACGCCCTGCCTGGTGCATTCCGGCAGGGTCGGTGAAGGATATCAGCTATCCTTAGGCGAATTGCGTTTCTGCTGTTGCGTTTGAACAGGCAACGTCACAGGCAGGCCCTCTGCCGGATCCGGCCTTGTGGATGTGGCAGCGATGACTAGTCCAGTCCAAACAGTGACAGTAATTCGCGCATATCCCTGACTTCGGCATGCGGCGTGATGCCGGGTGCGCGGGGCTGCTTGGTGCGATTCATCCAGATGACGGTAACCCCGGCGGCCTGCCCCCCTGCCAGGTCGGTATCCGCTTCATCACCCACGTGGGCGAGTTGCGCCGGCTCTACCCCTGCGTGGCGACAGGCCTCCTCGAACATGAGCGGATCCGGCTTGGCCCGGCCGACGGATTCCGCTGTCAGGGAAAAATCGAACAGCCGTGAAATGCCCAGGCGCCCGACATCTGCATTGCCGTTGGTCATTGAGCCGAGGGAATAGCCGGCACCCTTGAGGCGCTGCAGGGCCGGGATGACGTCGTCATACAACTCGATCTTGTGGCGGGCCTCGAGAAACACCGCGAAGGCGGGTTCCGCCAGCGCGGGATCATAGCCGGCGGCTTCTGCCGCCTGTCGCAGTGAGGCCCTGCGTAACCCGGATATGTCGTGCCGCAGGGTCGGATCCTTTCGATACAGGTCAATCCGCAGACTGCGCATGTCCTCCAGGGTATAGCGTTTCCCGATCCTCGGGTAATAACGGACCAGCCAGTCATACAGCTGCTGTTCCGCTTCCATCAGCACGGGTCGGTTGTCCCACAGGGTATCGTCCAGGTCGAAAGTAATGGCGCAGATATGTTTCACGGCAGGTGTTCAGGACGGCGCTTGCATGCAACGGTAACCGGCAGGTATCAACATTCAATCACGTTCACCGCCAGGCCGCCGCGTGCCGTTTCCTTGTATTTCGTCTTCATGTCCGCGCCGGTCTCACGCATGGTCTTGATGACCTTGTCCAGGGAGACAAAGTGCCGGCCATCGCCGCGCAGCGCCATGCGCGAGGCATTGATGGCCTTGACGGCACCCATGGCGTTGCGTTCGATGCAGGGCACCTGCACCAGGCCGCCGATCGGGTCGCAGGTCAGGCCCAGGTTGTGCTCCATGGCGATCTCAGCGGCATTCTCGACCTGCTCGGGCGTGCCGCCGAGGACCTCGGTGAGTCCCGCCGCGGCCATCGAGCAGGCCGTACCGACCTCGCCCTGGCAGCCGACCTCGGCGCCGGAGATCGAGGCGTTGATCTTGTAGAGGATGCCGATGGCACCGGCCGTCAGCAGGAAGCGTACGATGCCGTCATCATTGCAGCCGGGCGAGAAGCGCCAGTAATAGTGCAGCACGGCCGGGATGATGCCGGCCGCCCCGTTGGTCGGCGCCGTGACCACCCGTCCCCCGGCGGCATTTTCCTCATTCACGGCAAGGGCATACAGGTTGACCCAGTCCATGGTGCCCAGGGGTACGTTTTCCAGTTCACGGTCGTTGGTGAGCTGGCGGTGGAGCCGGGCAGCGCGGCGTTTGACCTTCAGCCCCCCGGGGAGGATACCCTCGGTCTGGCAGCCGCGTTCGACGCAGGCCTGCATCACATTCCATATCTCCAGCAGACCGCTGCGGATCCCGGTCTCGGTGCGCCAGGCCATCTCGTTGCACAGCATGATCTGACTCATGGAGAGACTGTGCTCTGCACACAGCTCAAGCAAGCCGGCAGCACTGCTGAAGGCATAGGGCAGGGGGGTGCTGTCCTCGACGATGCGATCGGCCCCGGCGGCGTCCTCGTTGACAACGAAACCACCGCCGACCGAGTAATAGACCCGTTCGTTCAGCGGGTTCCCGTCGGCACCGCTGGCCATGAATTTCAGGCCATTGGGATGATAGGGCAGGGTCTTGCGGCGGTGGAATTCCAGGTCGCGGTCCGGATCGAATCCGATTGCCGGACCGCCCGGCAGTTGCAGGCGCCGCTGCTGGCGCAGAGATTCCAGGCGCGCCGGTATGGCGTCGGTGTCGACCGTTTCGGGGTGCTCACCCTGCAGCCCCAGGATGATGGCCTTGTCCGTTCCGTGTCCCTTGCCCGTGGCACCCAGTGATCCGAACAGCTGGACCTGGACCCGCACAACTGTATCCAGCAATCCCCGTGACGTCAGGTCGCTAATGAACAGGCCGGCCGCCCGCATGGGTCCGACCGTGTGCGAACTGGAGGGGCCAATGCCGATCTTGAAAAGATCGAATACGCTGATTGCCATGAAATCACCCGGGTATCTGCCTGTTAGGTTCGCATTGGGCCAATGTCCCCGCCTTGTGCCCATGGCCGGTACCGGGATCTGCCAGACCGGGAATGCACTATGCCTGATCCGGTTGCGGCGGTTCAACACCGAAGCGCTCACGGACTTCGAGTTTGCCCGGGTTCCGGCTGGTCTCTGGGCAGCCGTACAGGGGTCGGCATTTAGATCGCGAGTCCCGGACGCTTCACGAGAATACTAATACAAATGGGCTAATACAAACGGGTAGTGCATGTCTAGGCCGTTTGTCTGATGTATATGCTACGTGATTGATTCTATAGTCGGTCACAGGGGCTTCTGATGAGCAGCGGAACGATTGGGGGGGATCCTTGGTAGCATGACAATTCTGACGCATAAGCTGGGTATGGTTCTTGGGCTGGATCAGCCTGTTGACACCGAAAACCGCAGGCTTATCGAAGAGACTATTGCAGCAACAACCGGAGTGGTCAGTGCTGACTTCAGTGTTGACCAGGCGGATATGGTGGTTGTCGAGTATGACCCCTATGTCACCTCACCCACAGAACTCCATCAAAATATCAGGGATATCAACCCGGGGGCCGTCCTGAGGACCGTGTTTGTCAGTCGGCCACCTGCCGACGAGGAAGCCGAAACGACCTAGGGCCGGATGCTTGCCCGTTGTGTCTCCGGGATCAACGCTCTAGATCTACCGGACTTGGCTGTCGCCTTTCACCTGCAGATCATTGGTCCGGCCATCCCGATGGGCAGGGCCGGAAATCCGGGCTGTTTTATAGGTGGTTTATTTGCGTTTGCTCGGCAGGTAACAGTACCCTGTTGATAAACAAGGATAACGATATCGAAGGGGGTGATGCAGGTGCGCCATGAAGATACTCATAGCCGATGACCACGGGATTGTCCGGGAAGGTATCAAGCTACTGCTGGCCGAGCTGTCGACGGAACTGTCCGTTCTGGAGGCCGCGGACAGCAAGCAGGTGCTCGCGGCCGTCTCCGAGAACCGCGATCTCGACCTGATCCTGCTTGATCTGTATATGCCCGGGGTCACCGATCTCGATCTGCTGGCCGAGATCTGCAACAGATATCCCCATATCCCCGTGATCATACTCTCGGCAACAGATGATGCCCGTGTCATGCAGCGTGTCATTGACCGCGGGGCGGCGGGATTCATACCGAAAAGTGCCGCACAGGCCGTGATGACCAGCGCCATCCAGCTGGTCCTGTCTGGTGGTGTCTACATACCGCCGGCAATGGTGCACCATCATGAGGACGATGCCGCGAACCCTACAGCCAGGGTCACGCATGCCTCGCAGCTCGATCTCACAAACCGCCAGCTTGAAGTACTCAAACTCCTGGGTAAAGGCAAGTCCAACAAGACCATCGCCCGGGAACTGGGCTTGTCGGCCCATACCGTCAAGATCCATGTAACGGCCATATTCAAGGCGCTGGGGGTGAGCAACCGTACCGAAGCTGCAATGGCGTCCCGGGAGATAGATATATCCCAACCAGGCTGAAGTTAAGCCTCGCGTCGCAGTCTTGCCCCGTACAGGGTGGCCAGCCAAGGAACGAGCAAGATAATAAAATCGTCAGGTCATGATCCTTCCAACACTCAACTATCCAGGGTGTATATGATGAAAATGAGCTGCCAGCTCAACCTGTTTGTCTGTTTTGCACCAGTGCTGGTCTTCTTGACCATGGGGGAGCCGTCGGCAGCGGAGTTACCGACGGAGGTGGATGTACTGGCCGAGATTCCGATGGTCAGTTCAGCGGCACGGCTACCACAGCGCCCGGAGGATTCTCCTGCGACAGTCACGGTGATCGATCGCGACATGATCCGGATGTCAGGAGCCATCAACCTGGCCGATATCTTCCGGCTGATACCGGGCTTCCAGGTCGGGCACGTGACCGGCAATAAGTTCTCCGTGACCTCTCACGGGTTGGCGGACGAAATATCGCGCCGTCTGCTGGTCCTGGTTGACGGACGCTCCCTGCACACGGCATTCAACTCCGGGGTCGACTGGGCCAACACGCCGCTGGAGATCGAAGACATCGAGCGCATCGAGGTTATCAGCGGGCCAAATGTGGCCAGCTACGGTGCCAATGCCTTCAACGGTGTCGTCTATATCACCACCCGGCAGCCCTTCCAGGATCAGGGTACCTATATCGGTATGACCGGTGGCAGCCAGGATACCGGCATCGGTAAGTTTCGGTATGGCGGTCGCACCTCGAACTTTGATTATCGTGTCAGCGGCAGTTATCGGGAGGATGACGGCTTTGACGATGTAAACGACGACACCGAGCAGGCCAGGCTTTCTTTTCGAGGCATCTATCAGAAAGACCTGCGTGACCAGTGGGATATCCAGCTGGGCCTGGCCCGGGGCGATTACGGCATCGGCCTGCCGAATGACCGGTTTACACCGGAGCGCACTGGAGAAAGAACCTCCCACCATGAATACCTGCGCTGGACGCGCACCCTGAATCCGACGGACTCGGTCTACGTTCAGTTCTATCACAACCGGTACCGGATGGATGATGATTTTACCATTGGCCCACTGTCTGAAGTCGTTTCCGAAGAACTGGGGGTTCCGATCTCGCCAGAGGTATTTGAAACGATACCCTGGGGATTCCCGCCCAATCAGTTCACGCTGGAGGACCAAACCATCCGCTACGGCCTGGATGATATCGAGACCGATCGCTACGATCTCGAGTTTCAGCACGTACTTCAACCGATTGATGACTTTCGTATGGCGTGGGGCGCCGGCCTGCGTTACGAAACCATCGAGGGTGAATACTGGCTTGATGGCGAAGAAGAAGATCTCGTATTACGCCTGTATGCAAACGGAGAGAAGAGGTTCACGGACCGCCTTGTTCTGAATCTGGGCGCGAATCTCGAGGACAATAATATTGTCGGGACGGAAATATCGCCCCGGGTTGCTTTTAATTATCATATATCGGACAGGCACACCCTGCGCCTTGGCGCAGCACGCGCCTATCGCACGCCTTCGCTCCTGGAAAACCACTGGTCGAGTTATTTTGATTTCGACGGCGGCCCGCCGTTGGCCCGGCATATCAGTTATGGGCTGGACGATCCCGAGGAAATCACCTCTTACGAGATCGGGTATATCGCGAAATGGCCGGAACAGGCGCTGACGCTGGATATGAAATTATACCGTGAACGCATTGATCCAATTATCAATAACGTCGATGACAAGCGTGACTTGACGCTTGATCCCTATGATATCGCAAGCTGGGTACAAATTCAGAACAACGATGTGGGTTCAATCGATATCGACGGTTTTGAGGCGCGACTTGTATACAGGCCCAGGCAATCAGCTTTCCTGATGCTGACCTATTCCTATGCCAATCCCGAGGGGATATTTCTTGACGAATACAGCGTATTTACACAGCAAGAGTTGGATTCCGGGGGGCTGGAATTCCTGACTTTCTGTCCGGCAGCGCCAGATATTATCGTCGTTTCGCCTGAGGAGCAAAGAGAGTATTACGCAACCTGCAGGACATTTTCGGATCGTGCGCCAGAGCATTCGTATAGCCTGCTTGCCGGTTACCGTTTCGCATCCGGCTGGGAATCGAGTGTATCTGTATCCGGAACAAGCGCCTTTAACTGGTTCGGTGACGGTGACAACTTGCCGAGCCACACACGCGTCGACGTAAGACTGGCTAAGCAATTAAAGCTTGGAAGCTCGACTGCCCATGTCGCACTGATCGGACAAAACCTGGGCGGTGATTATCTGGAGTTTCGTGACGATAATGTCTTCGAGACCCGGGCCTATCTCCAGTTTGGCCTGTCACTTCCATAAGCCTGCTGGTATCGAATGAGGCATCAGGCACGAACTCCTTCATGATAAGAAGATGAAGTGGGAAATAAAGGCAGGATTGCTTGCGCTGCTGTTATGCGGCGTATGGGCGGTATTGCATCCTGCCATGGCGGCCGAGTTCACGCCACGGATTCTCCTGCTTCTCAGCGGCGACACCGAGGTGCATCTGAAAACCATGCGTGGTTTCAAGGAGCGTCTTGATGAATACGGAAGCATCACGGCCATCCTGGATGTAAAAAAACTGGGCGACGCTGAGCGGGCTGATGAAATCAGTCTTTCCAATCCGGGCAGTGACCTGGTACTCGCCATTGGCACGCGTGCTACACGCATGGCGGCAGAGGCTGACGTCGGTATCCCGATGCTGAGCATTGTGGTGCCGAAGATCACATTTAATGGCCTGATGGATTCCTCGGTATCGGTAAAGAAGCGTCACGAGGCCGGCAAGTTTTCCGGTATCGTACTCGACCAGCCGCCCTTGCGCAGGATGCGTCTGGCCAGGATCCTGCTGCCTGACTTATCAAGGATCGGCCTACTGCTTGGGCCGACCTCGCAACTGGAAGCCGATGAATACGTATCGGCGGCCAAACAGGCCGATGTCCAGCTGAATATCTCGGCGGTGGGTAGCGACACGAACCCGATACCGGCCATTGAAGCGCTGTTAAAGGGAAATGATGCCTTGCTGGCGGTGTACGACAGTGTGGCGCTTAATCCGAGTACCGCCAAGTGGTTGTTATACCTTTCCTATCAGAATCGCATACCGGTTATCGGTTTCTCCAGGGCCTATGTCGACGCCGGCGCCCTGGCTGCTGTCTATTCGACCCCTGAACAGATCGGTCGCCAGGCGGCGGAGGTGGTCTATGACTTTGTGAATGGCAAGTCAGGAAGTCTCCCGCTGCAGGTCTATCCGAAATACTACAGTATCGGGCTAAACAGCTCTGTTGCCCGTTCAATAGGCCTGTCCTTGCCCGATGAAGAGAGTCTTCAGCGGCAATTGAAGCAGCTCGAGCCAAGCGGGCCTGTGCAATGATTGGCTGGTTCAATAGCCGGAGTATCAGGACCCGTGTACTGATCAGCGCACTCGTTCCACTGGTTGTCGTCACCGTGACATTGGGGTATTACATGACAGTGTCCCATTTGCGTGATATCGATCAGCAACTGGTTCAGCGCGGGACCGCACTGGTCAATTCCCTTGCACCCTTGAGTGAGTTCGGGCTGTTTGCTAAAAACCGGGAAATGCTCTATCCGGTATTGCAGCGTGCGCTTGATGAACCCGATGTGCAGGCTGTTGTTATTCTCGATGCTGAGAAGAATGTAATCCTGCAGGGGGGAAGCGGTACGTCAAAAGCTGAAACGGCTGCAGAACAACTGAAGTCGCGGGAGGCGTTGCTGGTCTTTACGGCGCCGATCCAATCAAGCCAGGTAGAGATATCGGATTTCCCACTGAGTGATTCGAAGGAAGTTGGCAAGTCAGACGTGAATACACTAGGCTGGATTGAAGTCCATATTTCGAGGGAATCAACCCAGACGCGCCGACTCCAGATACTGCGTAACAGTACCCTGATGGTGCTAGCCGGAATCTTGCTCAGCATCCTGCTGGCGTTGATGATCGGGCGCAGCGTAACCCGACCGTTGGGGAATATCATCGACACTGTCAGCCAGTTGCGTAGAGGGCGTCTCGAGGAAAGGGCCCCGGTCGAGTTCGGTGGCGAACTTGCGACCCTGGGCGAAGGCATTAATGCTATGGCCTCGACGATCGGCCAGGCGCAGGACAGACTCGCTGCCGAAGTCAGTCAGGCCACCTCTGACCTGAGAAGTACGGTGAAGAGCCTTGAAAACAGGAACCGGGAACTTGATGAAGCGCGCAAAGAGGCCTTGCAGGCGGGTGAGGCGAAAGCAGAATTTCTGGCCAAGATGAGCCATGAAATCCGCACCCCCCTGAATGCCGTTATCGGATTCTCCAGCCTGCTCGAGAAAACGCAGCAAACGGAACAGCAGAGGGAATATACCACTACCGTGTCACAGGCTGCGTCTGCATTGCTCTCTGTGATTGACGACATTCTCAATATTTCCAGGCTGGAGTCCGGTTCGCTGGTCATCGAACCGACGCTTTTCGACTTGCGTGATTCTCTCGAGAATGTTGTCACTATGCTGAGTGCTGCTGCCCATGAAAAAGGCCTCGAACTGGTGTTGAACCTGCATTCTGATGTGCCCGCGAAGATATTTACCGACGGTAACCGCATCAATCAGATTGTCAGCAATCTGTTGAACAATGCGATCAAGTTCACCGAAAGCGGGTTTGTGGTTCTGGAGGTGTCGGTGGCGGAGGTCGATGAGCCACACATAACCACCCGTATCGAAGTAACTGATACGGGAATTGGCCTGAGTGCAGAGGAAGCGAAATTTGTGTTTCAACCATTTCGGCAGGCAAGTTCCGCAACCAGCCGTCAGTATGGCGGGACGGGTCTCGGGCTCTCAATCTGCAAGGAGATGGTTGGACTGCTCGGTGGTGAAATGGGACTCAAGAGTATCCCGGGGCAGGGCTCTACGTTCTGGTTCACGGTTCCGGCCAGGATGTCTGAGGCGGCTGATCGGCAAACCCGGCACTACCTGGCAGGCGCCAAGGTGCTCGTTTACGACAAAAACGACTACTCGCGCAGGGCCTTGCGGAACCGTTTCATCACCTGGGGTGCCAGTGTCTTCAATATGGGCGAATGGGACAAATCACTCGGTTTTCTGCATTCAGCGCAAGCCGGTGAGGAACCCTGCCATTTGCTGGTGATCGGACTGTCACCTCAGGATATCAGTGAGGCTGTCATCGGCGACCTGCTGGATGCCACTGCCGCATGGCCCGCGCTTCCGGTTTTGATCCTGGTTGGGGGAGATTCCGGTAAGTTAGGAGCCGCAGTCCCGGGTGACCGCATCGTCCAGGTGGCACCCAAGCCTGCGTTGAGTAATGCCCTGTTGAGGTCCGTGCGCGGGCTGCTCGGGATGCCTCAGGGCCTGTCAGAAAATGACCTGAGATCGCCTGCATCCAGCGGCGTGGTCGCCGGTGGCGATTTTGAGGGAATGCGGCTGCTGGTCGCGGAGGATAACCGCTTCAACCGCGAGTTGATCATACGGCTGCTGAATGATCTGGGCGTCTCTGTACAGATGGCAGTTGATGGCCGGGAAGCCGCGCATTGTGCCATGCAGGAGATGTTTGACCTTGTCCTGATGGATATCCATATGCCGGAAATGGGAGGTGTGCATGCGGCACAGCTTATTCGCGAGGGACTGAACAAACAGACACCGATTGTCGCCCTGACAGCAGATGTGTTTGCAGATCGCAACCAGAGCCTGGATGCAATCGGTATCGATGACTGCATATACAAGCCGATCACCGATAACAAGCTGATCGAGGTTCTTTACAAGTGGGTCAACAGGCGCCGGAGTGTGACCCGACTCCGTGGTTCGGCCGGCTCTGACCAGCCGGAGGAGGCTGGTTTTAGCCGTGAACACCGGAATGGCGCAATACCGGATGAGCTGGTCCGTCTGCTGCATGAAGAGTTGAGCGTGCAGCTGCAGGGCCTGCGCACTGCCCTGGGTGACAAGGATGTCGAGGGAATGCGTGACCATACGCATCAACTCAAGGGGCTGACGGGTTATTTCGGGTTGAGCGGGCTCCACGAAAAGATCGGTCTGTTTCAGCGGGCGGTTTCTGCCGGAGAGCACGCACAGGGTGCTGCCGTGCTCGGGGAGCTTGAAGCCATGGCGAATGACATCGTGAACAGCCGGGCTGTGTCGGGGGAATAACCGCCTGCCGTCCAGCCATGTCCCTGGGTTTGCACCGGACCGCTGACCACTTCGTCACGCCAGGCCGGTACTAGTACATCTGTATTAGCCCATGTGCATGATTTACGCAGCATCGACGAGATGCCATCCTCTGCACAGGTTCACTTGTCAATTAGAGGTCCAGCCGGAGTGGGAACGCGTTTCATCCTTTGCCTCGTCTGCCTTGGCCTGACGGCTGCGCTGAAGGCTGAATGCCTGACCTCGCTGCCCATGCCGCAGCTGGAGGACTGCATCCTTGCCGAGGCCGCAGGCCGCAGTTATGCCGTTGAGGCGCGCCTGGATTTCCGACAATCCGGGAGCGGACCAGAGGCATTATTGCAGCGGTCCCACGAGGCAAGTGGTGCCGGAGCCACGGTGCCGGAAATTCCCGGCATGGATCCGTGATCACCTGTGGAGCAGTAACCGCCAGGGATGGCGCCTATTGAATCCGCGTTGCCGCGCCTGGCACAGCTTGCTCCCCCTCCCCCCGGCTCCCTCGCTTGCATGGCCCGCAGGTGCCGGCCCATGCGCCCCACCGGGCAATCTCTTGTGCTAATATTCCACGTTGAACACCGCCACGGGTGATAGTCCGCAGCGGTGTGTAAGAGTAGACCGTCGTGCGCCGGCCCCGGTGTGTACCTGCAGATGAGGCCCGCTGGCAGACAAGACGCCGGTTATTCCTGAGAGAAGTGCAAGCCAATCCGTCGGTCAACATGATGTTTGGTGTATTGTGACTGTTTATGGCGGCTTGTGCCGGTCCCCTCGCGACGATAAGCTGTGAACCCCGTCAGGCCCGGAAGGGAGCAGCGGCAGCAGTGGACTCGGGCGCCGGTATCCGTCAATGAGTTATCAGGTCCTCGCGCGCAAGTGGCGCCCGCGCAATTTCAGCGAGCTGGTCGGGCAGGAGCATGTCCGTCGGGCACTGGTCAATGCCCTGGACCACGACCGACTGCACCATGCCTACCTGTTCACCGGCACCCGCGGTGTCGGCAAGACCACCATCGCCAGGATATTTGCCAAGTCCCTCAACTGCGAGGAAGGTGTCGGTTCCACGCCCTGCGGTAAATGCAGCGCCTGCGAGGAAATCGACAACGGCCGTTTTGTCGACCTGGTGGAGGTGGACGCGGCCTCCCGTACCAAGGTCGAGGACACCCGCGAACTGCTCGAGAACGTGCAGTATGCGCCGACCCGGGGGCGCTACAAGGTCTACCTCATCGACGAGGTGCACATGCTTTCGGGCCACAGCTTCAATGCGCTGTTGAAGACCCTGGAAGAGCCCCCGCCGCATGTGAAATTCCTGCTGGCAACGACCGATCCGCAGAAACTGCCGGTCACCATCCTGTCGCGCTGCCTGCAATTCAATCTCAAGAGCCTGAGCGTACCGCAGATTACCGGGCAACTCGAGACCATCCTCCAGCAGGAGAAGATAAAGGCCGATGAGGCGGCCATCCGTCAGCTGGCCTTTGCCGCCGATGGCAGCCTGCGCGATGCCCTGAGCCTGCTGGACCAGGCCATCGCCTACGGCAGCGGGGCGCTCGCGGAGGACGAGGTGCGTGCCATGCTCGGCACCATCGACCGGGATGCCGTCTATCGCATCCTGGACCAGCTGGCAGGGAATGACGCCGCCGGCCTGCTGGATGAAATCAGCGCCGCGGACGAATACGCTCCGGATTACGAGGCCCTGTTGGCGGACATGCTGTCGATTCTGCAGCGAGTCGCCCTGGCCCAGGTCCTTCCCGATGCCATCGACGATACCTTCGGGGACAGGGATGCCGTGCTCGGACTGGGCGAACGATTTTCCCCCGAGGATGTGCAGCTTTACTACCAGATCGGCCTGATCGGCCGGCGCGACCTTTCCCTCTCACCCGAGCCGCGCAGCGGCTTCGAGATGGTGATGCTGCGCATGCTGGCCTTCCGTCCCGGCGATGCCGCCGGTTCGGAACGCAGTGTCACGCGCAGTCCGGCAGAAACAGTCGGGCAGGCGGATCGTGCCAGCCCCGAGCAGAAGGCGGCCCCTGCGGCGCCCGTGGATAGTGCGCGGGCGGGCGTGGCCGGATCGGGGGAATGGGCGCAGATCGTCGACAGGCTTGCCCTCAAGGGAATGACTCACCAACTGGCCGTCAACTGTGCCTTGCAGGAGGTCAGCGACACCGCGCTGACCCTGACGGTGGATCCGTCGCACATACGCCTGCTCAGCAAGGTGCGCAGCGAGCAGATCCAGAAGGCCCTGTGCAAGTTTTATGACCGCAACGTCAAGTTGAAGATCCTCGAGGTCGGAGCGTTGCAAGATGAGACACCGGCACGCAGGCAGGTGCGGGAACAGCAGAATCGCCAGCAACAGGCCGTCGAGTCGATCGAGAACGATGAGAACATAAAGGCATTCCAGGACACCTTCGGGGCGACGGTCAATTACGATTCCATTCGCCCGCGAGACTAGGAATCCTCCGGTTGATTGATGAGTCACGTCATTGGGAGCGTAGCGAAGCAATCTCAGGACAGTATGATCAATCAGTTACAGATTGCTTCGTCGCTTTGCTCCACGCAATGACGAATTGATCAGACCTTCTCTAGGTCAACTGAAACAACGTCACGATTCAAACATTCAGGATATTGAGGTAAGGACAATGAAAGGCGGACTAGGTAACTTGATGAAGCAGGCCCAGGAGATGCAGGCCAATATGCAAAAGGCCCAGGAGGAGCTTGCCAGGCTGGAAGTCAGCGGGGAATCCGGGGGCGGGCTGGTCAGTGTGGTGATGACCGGCAAACACGAGGTCCGGCGCGTCGCCATCGACGACAGTCTCCTGGGTGACGATAAGGACATGCTCGAGGACCTGGTGGCCGCGGCCATCAACGACGCGGTGCACAAGGTTGAATCAACTACCCAGGAGCGCCTTGCCGGTGTCGCCGGCGGCCTCAATCTCCCGCCCGGTATGAAGCTGCCTTTCTGACAGCCATGAGCAGCTCCCGCCTGATCGGGCAGTTGATTGAGTCATTGCGCTGCCTGCCGGGTGTGGGACCGAAATCCGCGCAACGCATGGCCTATCACCTGCTGGAACACGACCGCGAGGGTGGCCGGCGGCTCGCCGAGGCGCTGAACGAGTCGATGGAGCATGTCGGTCATTGCCGTGACTGCCGCACCCTCAGCGAGGACGACTGCTGCGCCCTGTGTTCCAGCGATCGCCGCGACCGCAGTCAGCTGTGCGTGGTGGAGACACCGGCGGATGTGCTGGCACTGGAGCAGTCCATCGGGTACCAGGGTCTGTATTTCGTGCTGATGGGACACCTGTCACCACTGGACGGTATCGGACCGGAGGAACTCGGACTGGACCGCCTGGAGTCGCGCCTGCGGGACGGCGAAGTCCGGGAACTGATCCTGGCCACCAACCCCACTGTGGAAGGGGAGGCAACAGCGCACTATGTAAGCGAAATGGCCCATGCCCTGGGTGTCCGCGTCACCCGGATTGCGCACGGCGTCCCCATGGGCGGCGAGCTGGAATATATCGACGGCAATACCCTGTCACACGCCTTTGCCGGCCGCACCGAGCTGTAGTGGTCTGTTGAACGACAAACATCTCACCGCAAAGGCGCAAAGTGCGCAAAGGGCGCAAAGAACCGAAATTATTCAAAAAAATAATCTCACCGCACGACTGCAGGGATGCAGGAGGTAGAGTAACGCATGGAGCAGTTACCGAGAGACGCAGAGAAAACGGAGAAAAAATAATTATTTCAAAAAACTCCGAACCTGTTTATAAGCAATTACACGGAAAATTGTTGTTTATGTAACATTATTTTGAAGTATTTACTCCGCGTTCTCTGCGTCTCTGCGGTGAATATTTTTGAATTTATATTCTTTGCGCCCTTGGCGTCTTTGCGGTGAACGATTTTTCTCAGACACAGGAGTGACCGATGGCGGACTGTATCTTCTGCAAGATGGCCCGGGGGGAAATCCAGCCGGATATTGTCTACGAGGACGATGAGGTGCTTGCCTTCAGGGACATGAACCCCCAGGCGCCGACGCATTTTCTGGTGATCCCCAGGCGCCACATCGCCACTACCAACGAACTGGAGGCCGGCGATGCCGGGCTGGTGGGCAAGCTGTACCTGGTGGCCCGCCAGGTGGCCGCCGAGGAAGGTGTCGCCGAGCGCGGCTACCGCATGGTGATGAACTGCAACCCCGAGGCCGGCCAGTCGGTCTACCATATTCACCTGCACGTGCTCGGCGGTCGGTCGATGAACTGGCCGCCCGGCTAGTGGCGCCTATCAGGACACCGTATCAGTCATCCACTGCAGCAGGCTGCGGTAGCTTTCCAGGCGCCGCGCGCTGATCTCCCCGCGGCTTGCTGCCGCAGCCAGGGCGCAATCCGGTTCATTCGCATGACGGCAATTATGGAACCTGCACTGTCCAAGGAAAGGGCGAAATTCACGGAAGCCTCGCGCCAGCTCGGCGGCCGCGGTCGGCTCCAGCCTGAAATCGCGCACCCCCGGTGAATCGATGAGCTTGCCACCGTGCGGCAGGTGGTAGAGCGTGGTGGCGGTAGTGGTGTGGCGGCCCTGGCCCGAGGCATCAGAGAGCTTGCCGATCTCGATATCCAGGTCCGGTAACAGCCGCATAATCAGTGATGACTTGCCCACGCCCGATTGCCCGACCAGTATGCTGGTCCTGCCGGCCAGTGCCTCCGCCAGCGGGTCGATACCGTCATCGCTGAATGCGCTGGTGAAAAGGACCTGGTAGCCGATGCCGGCATAGCCGCTGACCCGGTCAGCGAGTGCCGCGCGTTCGTCAGTATCGAGCAGGTCGGACTTGTTGACCACCAGCACCGGGTTCGTGCCGATGAGTTCGGCGGCGACCAGGTACTTGTCGATTAGCGTCTCGTCGAGTGCGGGTTGCGGCGCACTGACCACAACGATCTGGTCGATATTGGCGGCCAGGGGCCGTGGCTTGCGGGTGATGTCCATGCGCCTGAGGACAGTGCTGCGGGGCGCGACCGCGCTGACGACGCCTTCCCCGCTGCCGGTGGGCTCCCAGCGGACACGGTCGCCGCTGACGACCCGGCCCAGGTTACGGCGTGCCACGCAGCGATGCAGGTCACCCTGGTTGTCTTCGACCAGTAGCGCCTTGCCGTAATTGACGATCACCAGCCCGTTTGTTTGCTGTGCTGGCGGGTTGTTGTGTGAGGTGTCGATGGGAGCCGGGTCAGGTGGCGAGTGCCATGCTGGCATGCCGTGGTGTCGGGGTAGGCCGCGGGACGTGTCTAGCCGGACTCCGCAACCAGTGCATCGATCCTGGCGGCACAGATGAAGTCATTCATCGAAAGGCCGCCGACCGAGTGCGTGCTATAGCGCACCCGGCAGCGGTTATAACCGACTTCGAGGTCCGGGTGATGGTCTTGCACATGCGCCACCCAGGCCAGGGCATTGACGAAGGCGATGGTCTGGTAATAGTTATCGAACCGGAAGCTGCGGCTGATGCCGGTGCCGCCGTCATCCAGGGTCCAGTCGGGGTGCACGCCGGTCAGGGTTTCAGCGGCCTGTTCCGGGCCCAGGGGAGGATCGCCCTGTTTGCAGGGCACACAGTGTCTGTTACCCAGATCCGCTGTCGTCATGCCGGCTTACTTGAAATGGTAGTAGTTATCGTTCAGGTAAGTGGTCACGGCATCGATATCGGCATCGAACCACTTCAGGCCCAGTGACAGTTCACAGCGCCTGACCTGTTTGTTCAGGGCCTCTATGGTTTTGACCCGGCGGTTCTCCCGGGTGTACACCGCGTCACCGTGACAACTTGTGCAGTTGCTGTCGACCAGCGCCTTGCCGGTGTCGGCCGCCTGCAGTGGCGGTGTTGTCGCCAGCAGCGGGACCAGGGCGACAGTCTTGAAAAAACGTTTCATGCATAGCCTCCTGAAGATAACTGTTTCATATTACCGGAAATCTGTGAGATCCGCAGTGGGGCGGGTGGATGCGAGTCATGGAATGCCGAGTACAGCGGGTCCGGTGTCAGGGTGCTGGCATTCTCCTTGTACATCTTGACCAGGGCCTGCACCAGGTCGCTGCCGCTTGATTGCTGCACCGCGTAGGCATCGGCCTCGAATTCATGCTTGCGCGAGAGCCGCGCCATCAGCGGCTGCAGGAAAAAGGTGAACGCCGGGGTGATCATCATGAACAGCATCAGGGCCATGTAGGAAGAGGGCTGGCTGACACCCAGGCCGTTATAGAACCAGGGCTGGCCTTCCAGCCAGCCGAGCACGGCGAGACCGGCGAGACTGAGTGCGGCGGTCGTCAGCAGGCGTTTCTGGATATGCCTGAGCTTGAAATGGCCCAGTTCATGGGCGAGTACCGCTTCGACCTCCTGCGGGTCGAGGCTTTCCAGCAGGGTGTCGAAGAAGACAATCCGCTTGTTGCGCCCGAAGCCGGTGAAATAGGCGTTGCCGTGACCGGAGCGCCGTGAGCCATCCATGACATAGATGCCCTGACTCCTGAAGCCGCATTTGTCGAGCAGCGACTGGATGCGGGTCTTGAGAGACTCGTTCTCCAGCGGGGTAAACTTGTTGAACAGGGGCGCAATGATCGCCGGGTAGGCCCAGAACATGATCAGCGAGAAGCTCATCCACACCAGCCAGACATACAGCCACCAGAGGCCGCCGGAGGAGTTCATGATCCACAGGGCCAGGGCGATCATCGGTGCGCCGATGGCAATCAGCAGGATGCCCTGCTTGACCAGGTCGCTGAGAAAGACACCCAGGCTGGAACGGTTGAATCCGAAGCGCTCCTCGATGACGAAGGTATTGTAGAGACTGAACGGGAGGTCCAGCAGGGACATTATGATCATCGCGCTCAGCATGAATCCGACACCGGTCGTTATCGAGCCGAGACCGATGCTGCGCCAGAGGGTGTCGAGCCACTCCAGACCGCCACCGAGTGTCCAGGCGATCAGCAGCAGGCTGCCATACAGCAGTTCGATCATGCCGAGGCCGGTCCTGGTGACGGTATAGTCGGCGGCCTTGTGGTGCTCATCGAGCGCGATGCGTTCGGCAAACTCGTTGGGCACGGCCCCACGGTTGGCGCGTACATGCGAGCGCTGCCGGTTGGCCAGCCAGAGCTGCAGGAGCAGGGATCCGGCCAGGGCGGCGAGAAACACGGCGGTAAACAGGTTCATCGATTTCATCCGTTTGTCACATGGGGATTGTGGGAGATTAGCCTCTGGTACAATGCGAGACAACCATACTAATTGGAAGGGAAGACAGCGCATGACGCAAGATGCAAACAACCTTATCTGGATCGATCTGGAGATGACCGGCCTCGACACCATGAAGGATTACATCATCGAGATCGCGACCGTCGTCACCGACGGCAAGCTGAACATCGTGGCGGAGGGTCCGGTTCTGGCGATACACCAGGCGGACGAGATTATGAACGGCATGGACGAGTGGAACACCCGGCAGCACGGTAAGTCCGGCCTGACCGAGCGGGTCCGCACCAGCAGCCTGGACGAGGGTATGGCCGAGCGCCAGACGCTGGAATTCCTGGCGCAGCATGTCCCATCCAATACCTCGCCGATGTGCGGCAACAGTATTTGCCAGGACCGGCGCTTCCTGGCGCGCTGCATGCCCGAGCTGGAACGCTTCTTTCATTACCGCAACCTCGACGTCAGCACCATCAAGGAGCTCGCGGGCCGCTGGTCGCCGGACGTGGCCAGGGGTTTCACCAAGGGCGGCACCCACCTCGCCATGGACGACGTGAAGGATTCAATCCGCGAGCTGCAGTACTACCGGGAAAAACTGTTCAGGTTGTAACCCGCATTTCTCACTGCGGAGTCGCGGAGGACGCAGAGAAAAACAGCAAATAAAGATTCACCGCAAAGGCGCAAAGAGCGCAAAGACTCAATAATTCAAAAAACAGATTCACCGCACGACTGCATGGACGATGTATATGGACGTACAAGTGTCGCGAGAGGGCAGGATGCCCAAAGCGACGGCAGGAGGTAGAGTTACGCATGGAGCAGTTACCGGAAGGGCGCAAAGTCAAAAAACAATAATTCACCGCAAAGACGCGAAGGGCGCAAAGAAAGAAATAACTATTTCAAAATCTCCATGAATCTGGCTATGTAGCAACATGGGAAATTGATATTTACCAAGAATTCCTTTTTTAGACTCATATTTCGTCATTCCGGCGAAGGCCGGAATCCAGCAACTGGTTGATTGGCTGAAAGAGATTGCTTCCATTCGTTCGCAATGATGTGGGGCATGAAAACCGCATGCAGGCTTGCTATTCCCCGTATCGGGGTTTTTCACAATAATTATATTTTCTTTGCGCTCTTTGCGCCTTTGCGGTGAACATGTTTTTTAATATTTCTCTCTGCGTCCTCCGCGACTCCGCGGTGAGTTATTGTGTGTTAAAAACGCCGATCCAGTTCGGCCCGGTACCGGGCTGCCCCGACGGTTACTCGATGGGCAAGTCGGGGTTGTTGCCCCAGTCCGACCAGGACCCGGCATAGCCTCTGACGCGCTGGAAACCCAGGTGCTTCAGTACCATGTAGGTGTGAGCGGAGCGGTGATGACTCTGGCAGTAAACGATGATTTCCTTGTCGGGCATGATGCCGATGTCCGCGAGCAGTTGCTTCAGCTCGACATCGGGCTTGAAGCGCAGGTTGAGGTTCTGCGCCATGGCGTTGGTCCATTCGAAATTGACAGCACCCGGGATATGGCCGGCGCGCTCGGCGAATTTCCGGTTGCCGTGGTATTCGTCCGGACTGCGCACGTCCAGCAGGCGGGTGTCCGCCGAGTCCAGCCGTTCCAGGATGTAGTCGCTGCTGGCGCAGGGCCCGTCGTTGTGTACCACCCGGAATTCAGCCGGGGTTGGGGTGACCGGTGTGGCGTCACAGGGGTTGCCTTCATTGGCCCAGGCGTGCAGTCCGCCGTTTACCAGTGAATAGCGCCGGTGCCCGGCGACCTCGAGGGTCCACAGGAGACGCGCGGCCCGGCCGCCACCCTCGTCATCGTAGGCGACCACGTGGGTATCGGCATTGATGCCCAGCGAGGAGAACACCCGTTGCAGGGTGTCATCGTCCGGCAGCAGGCCCATGACGGGCCGGCTGCTGGCCACGATCCGGGCGTAATCGAGAAACACGGCGCCCGGGACGTGCAGTTTCCGGTAGGTATCGGCCTTGCCCAGGTCGACAATCAGTACGTTATCGTAACCCATTGTTACTTCGAGAGTATCAGGTTCGATCAGCAGGGGGAGCTGGAGTTCGGTCATGGTGCCTCGGTGAGTAATGGTTCCAGTAGTTCGATCCAGTGTCTGACGGGGACCCGGGCGTGGCCGGCCATGTGCGTCAGGCAACCGATGTTCGCGGTGGCGATAGCGGAGGGTAGCTCCGCCTGCAGTGCCTGGAGTTTGTTGCTGCGCAGTTGCCCGGCCAGTGCCGGTTGCAGTATGGAGTAGGTGCCGGCCGAGCCGCAACACAGGTGGGCATCGGCCACCGGCACCAGGGTATAGCCCGATTCGATCAGCAGGTCTTCGACGACACCCGTTATCTGTTGCCCATGCTGCAGTGAGCAGGGTGAATGGAATGCGATGCTGTCGCCACCGGCACGGCGCTTCAGGGATGCCGCCGGCTGTTCCGCAGTGATGACCTCGCTGAGATCTCGGGCCAGCTCGCTGACGCGCCTGGCCTTGTCCGCATAGGCGGGGTCATCTCCCAGCAGGCGACCGTAATCCTTGACCATGGGGGCGCAGCCACTGGCGCTGACTACGATCGCTTCGGCGCCGGCCTCGATGGCGGGCCACCAGGCATCGATATTGGTTTTCATGAACCCCCGTGCTTCCTGCATGGCCGTCAGGTGGTGACTGAGTGCACCGCAGCAGCCGCTGCCTTGCGGGGTCACGGCATCGATACCGAGCGCTGCCAGGACCTGGCGTGTTGCCCGGTTGATTTGCGGTGCCAGTGCCGGTTGCACACAGCCGTCCAGCAGCAGCATGGTCCGGGAGAGTTGTCCACCGGTTGCGGCATGTCCGCCAGGGACGCGGGCGGGGACAGATTTCCCGAGACCGGCCGGCAGCAGGGGACGCAGGCCCTGGGCCACACGCAGCAGGGGGGTGAATCGCCGCGGGCTGCTCAGGACCAGGCGCAGCAGGCGCCGCAGCAGACGCTGATGCAGTGGCCGCCTGACGCGCTGCTCGATGTATTCGCGGCCGGTATCCAGCAGGGTGTGGTAATCGACCCCGGAGGGGCAGGTGGTCTCGCAGGCCCGGCAGGTCAGGCAGCGGTCTAGATGCAACAGGGTGCGGGCGGATGGTTGCCGGCCCTCCAGTGCCTGTTTCATGAGATAGATGCGCCCGCGCGGGCCGTCGAGTTCGTCGCCGGTCAGCTGGTAGGTCGGGCAGGTCGCGTTGCAAAAGCCGCAGTGGACGCAATTACGCAGGATCTTATCGGCGGTCCTGCCAGTCGGTGTCTGCAGCAGCGATTCAGGCAACTCGGTTTGCACGGATCTAGAACTCGCTGTACATGCGGCCGGGGTTGAGGATACCGGCCGGGTCGAAACTTGCCTTCAGGCGCTGGTGCAGTGCCTTGAGTGCCGGATCCAGGGGATGGAACACATCATCGCGGTCACCGCCGCGGAAGCGGGTGGCATGTCCGCCGGCGCCTGCAGTCGCCTCGCGCAGGGTCGTTGCCGGCTGTTCGGTCCTGAGCCAGCGCTGGGCGCCGCCCCAGTCGATCAGTTCTTCTCCCTCTAGAGCGGGTAGTGCGGCCGCGGGCGGGACCGACAGCCGCCACAGGGGGCGGTCGTCCTGGAAGAACGGGAGGCGGTGTTCGCGCAGGTCTTCCCAGAAGCCCCCCGCCGCGTCGGGTTCATCACCGCCCAGCTGTTCGGCTGCCGCCCTGACCCCCTGTTCGAACCCGGACAGGCGGACCATAAGCCGGCCGTCGAAGTAGCAGCCCGCACTCAGCGGCAGCGGCTGTCCCGCCCAGCGGTTCAGCAGTTGCAGGGCCTGTTCGGAGGTCATCTCCCGTGACAGGGTGCGCTCGGTTTCCGGGCGCGGCAGGACCTTGATAGTGATGTCCAGCATAACGGCCAGGGTGCCCAGGGAGCCGGTGAGGGTGCGCGAGATGTCATACCCCGCCACGTTTTTCATGACCTGGCCACCGAAGCGCAGGGCTTCACCCCGGCCGTTCAGGCAGGTGATCCCCAGTACATGATCGCGGGCGGCACCGGCGTAGGGCCGGCGCGGCCCGGAGAATCCGCAGGCGATGGTCCCGCCGAGGGTGGCGCCCGGGCCGAAGTGCGGCGGTTCGAACGGCAGCATCTGGTTTTCATTCGCCAGCGCGGCCTCCAGTTCGGACAGCGGGGTCCCGGCATGCGCCGAGATCACCAGTTCCGTGGGGGAATAGTCGATGATGCCGGTATATTCAGCGACACTGAATTCGCTGCCCGTGGCGGGTCGGCCATAGAAAGACTTGCTGCCGCCGCCACGGATCGAGAGCGGCGTGCCCTTGGCATGTGCCGCGCGCAGGGTGTCCCGGAAGGATTCGACCAGTGACATGGTGGCTGGCCCGACGCTCAGAAGCGTTCCAGTTCCGGGTGCGGCAGCTGGCCGCGATGGACATGCATGGCCCCGAACTCGGCACAGCGGTGCAGTGTCGGAATCGCCTTGCCGGGATTCAGCAGTCCCTGCGGATCGAAGGCGTGCTTGACGGCGTGCAGCTGGGTCAGTTCCTCGGTATTGAACTGGACGCACATCTGGTTGATCTTCTCCAGGCCCACGCCGTGTTCCCCGGTGATGGTGCCGCCCACGGCGACGCACAGTTCGAGTATCTTGCCGCCCAGTTCCTCGGTGCGTTCCAGCTCGCCCGGCTGGTTGGCATCGTAAAGGATCAGGGGATGCAGGTTGCCATCGCCGGCATGGAAGACATTGCAGATGGGCAGGCCGTATTCAGTCGACAGGCGGTCGATCTCAGCGAGCACCCGGGCCAGGTGCTTGCGCGGGATGGTGCCGTCCATGCAGTAGTAGTCAGGTGACAGCCGGCCCATGGCAGGGAACGCCGCCTTGCGCCCGGCCCAGAATCGCTGGCGTTCCTGCTCGTCGCGTGAGACGCGCAGTTCGGTTGCACCGGCCGCCCTGAATACTGCGCTGACCCGCTCGATCTGGGTGGCGACATCGGCGTCGGTGCCGTCGAGTTCGCACAGCAGGATGGCGGCGGCGTCTTCCGGGTAGCCGGCGTGTACGAACTGTTCCACGGCGCGTATCGCCGGGTTGTCCAGCAGTTCGAGGCCAGCCGGAATAATGCCGCCCGCGATGGTGGCAGTGACCGCTGCCCCTGCAGCCTCGACCGATGTGAAGGCGGCCAGCACTACCTGGGCGGTTTCCGGAAGGGGCAGCAGTTTCACGGTGATCTCGGTGATCACCCCGAGCAGGCCTTCCGACCCCGTCATCAATGCCAGCAGGTCGTAACCCGGGCTGTCCAGGGCCTGGCTGCCAATGGTCAGGTGCTCGCCATCGATGGTCAGCACCTCGATCTTCTGGATGTTGTGCACGGTGAGCCCGTACTTGAGGCAGTGAACGCCACCGGCATTTTCCGCCACATTGCCACCGATGGAGCAGGCGATCTGCGAAGAAGGGTCGGGTGCGTAGTAGAGGCCATGGGGCGCGGCGGCCTTCGAGATCGACAGGTTGGTCACACCCGGCTGTACCCGTGCGCAACGATTGGCGGTATCGATCTCGAGGATGCGGTTGAACCGCGCCATGCTCAGCAATACCCCGTCCGACAAGGGCAGTGCGCCACCGGACAGGCCGGTGCCTGCCCCGCGCGCCACGACTGCCACAGCCTTTTGTGCGCAGAGTTTCAGTGTCGTCTGCACCTGCTCAAGGGTTTGCGGAATGACCACCACCATGGGCAGCCTGCGGTAGGCTGACAGGCCGTCACATTCGTAGGGACGCAGGTCCTCGGCCTCGGAAAGCACGCATTCCGACGGCAGCCTTTGACGCAGGAGATCGATGATATTCGTGTCAGACATGCAGGAGTCTTGCCCGATAACAGTCAGCGCTGAAGTTTGCCATGTGTATCAATAACCATGCCATATCCTCATGCAAGGCACGATCAAGAATTGACGTTCTGCGCCGATAGATTTACCCATACTATAAAACATAAGTACTGCCTGCAGGCAGTTTAATTACACATCATGGTATGATTGAAAAATGAAATGCAGTTTGCGACAGGTCGATTATTGTGGCATCCCGCCGCGCACCTTTGCCGGTTTGATGGAGTTGTACGAGTGCAATTACATCAGGCTCAGAAACCTGGTGCCCGATCTCGATGCCATCCCGGCTGCCCTGATCTCGCGGGTGCCGGGTGCCCTTGACCTGCGCCTGCGTATCATCGAACGCTGCAAGTTCACCACCACCCTGAACCTGACCTATTACTTCCGGGACGGGGAGGGTGAGTTTCCGGCCCCCGATCTGCAGGTGCGCATCTACCACGATGCCCAGGTGGGCGAGGTGATTGCCTGCGGGCGCCGCCGGGGCCGGCGCCACGCCGAGTACAACCGTATGCATCACAACTACAGCCTGGACGAGAAGTGGCGCATGAACCGATTTCTGCAGAAGTGGCTGGGATACTGCCTGATGCAGGGGCACCGTTTTAACCCGAAAATCACTACCCCGGTCGCGGGTAAAACCACACAAGCAGTTGAGAATTCACTGCTTATCGCTGAATCCTGAAGTGTTTTCCGGGCCACCGCCCGGGCTCTCCGGCCTCGTGCCAACTACTTGATAGTCATACCCGGATACCGCATACTAGTACCTGAGCGTTTTAGTAGGTTATTAGTCGTTGCCCCCCGTCCACGGTGCGGGCAGCCAACGGGAAAAATTCATGCGGTTATCGACAAAGGGGCGCTACGCAGTGACCGCCATGCTGGATCTTGCCATTCATCATGGGCAGGGGCCGGTGACGCTGGCGGATATCTCCGAGAACCAGGGCATTTCCCTTTCCTACCTGGAGCAGTTGTTTGCCCGGTTGAGAAAGTGCGGCCTGGTGGAAGGCCTGCGCGGCCCCGGCGGCGGTTATCGCCTGTCGCGCCATCCCCGGGATATCTCGGTGGCCGAGGTGATCACCGCTATCGGTGAGGGCATTGATGCCACCCAGTGTGAGGGCAGGGAGGATTGCCAGGACGGTGAGCGTTGCCTGACCCATGTGCTCTGGACCCGGCTAGGCAAGGAGATCTACGAATTTCTGAATGATATTACGCTGGCCAGTTTTATCGAACGCGATGATGTCAACCAGGTGATCCGTCGGCAGCAACAGGGGCTTGATGTTACGGTGCCGGGTTTGGACAAGACTGTCGCATGACTACTACCGGTTATGATTGTTTAGGCAGGAACTGACGTTATGAACATTAGTATTCCGATTTACATGGACTACTCGGCAACCACCCCTGTGGATGAGCGGGTAGCCGAGAAGATGTGTACCTACCTGACCCGCCAGGGCAAGTTCGGTAACCCGGCATCACGCTCGCACCAGTTCGGCTGGGATGCGGACACGGCCGTTACCGAGGCGCGCAGCAACGTCGCGGCGCTGATCAACGCAGACCCCAGGGAGATCGTCTGGACCTCGGGGGCAACCGAGTCGGACAACCTGGCCATCAAGGGTGCCGCACACTTTTACAAGAAGCAGGGCAATCACATCATCACCGTGAAGACGGAACACAAGGCCGTCCTGGACACCTGTCGGCAGCTGGAGCGTGAAGGCTACGAGGTGACCTACCTGGATCCCGAGCCCAGCGGGCTGCTGGACCTGGAGAAACTTGAGGCGGCCATGCGCGACGACACCACCGTGGTATCGGTGATGCATGTCAACAATGAGATTGGCGTCATCCAGGACATCGCCGCAATCGGCGAATTGTGTCGCGAACGCAAAATCATCTTCCACGTCGATGCCGCCCAGAGTGCCGGCAAGATCCCCATTGACCTGCAGACCCTGAAGGTCGACCTGATGTCCTTTTCGGCCCACAAGATCTACGGGCCCAAGGGCATCGGCGCCCTCTACGTGCGGCGCAAGCCACGGGTGCGCATCGAGGCACAGATGCACGGCGGCGGCCACGAGCGCGGCATGCGCTCCGGTACCCTGGCCACCCACCAGATTGTCGGCATGGGCGAGGCCTTCCGTATCGCCAGGGAGGAGATGGCCGCGGAGAACGAGCGCTTCAGGATGTTGCGTGACCGCCTCTGGAACGGTCTCAAGGAAATGGAAGAGGTCTACCTCAACGGTGACCTGGACCATCGGATCCCCGGCAACCTGAACGTGAGTTTCAACTTCGTCGAGGGAGAAAGCCTGATCATGGCGCTCAAGGACATGGCGGTGTCTTCCGGCTCCGCCTGCACCAGCGCCAGCCTGGAGCCGTCCTACGTGCTACGTGCCCTGGGCCGCAACGACGAGCTGGCGCACAGTTCGATCCGTTTCTCCATTGGCCGCTATACCACGCAGGACGAGATCGACTACATCATCGAACGTGTCACTGAAAAGGTGACCAAGCTGCGCGAGTTGTCACCCCTTTGGGAGATGTACAAGGATGGCATCGACCTCGACTCGGTGCAGTGGGCGGCACACTAGTTTCCAGGGAAGATATTCATCAGGTAGCACAGCATGGCAATTACCCTGACAGAGGCGGCGGCGGGCCGCGTGAAAGAGTTTCTTGATAACCGCGGCAAAGGTATCGGCCTGCGTCTGGGCGTGAAGACCACGGGCTGCTCCGGCATGGCCTATGTCGTCGAGTTTGCCGACACACTCGAAGCGGATGACGTGGTTTTCGAGGACCACGGCATTAAGGTGATCATCAATCCGAAGAGTCTGGTGTACCTTGATGGCACCGAGCTGGACTATGCCAAGGAAGGGCTGAATGAAGGCTTCAAGTTCAACAATCCCAATGTCAAGGACATGTGTGGCTGCGGGGAGAGCTTCAACGTCTGAGGTCGGCGTCCGGCTGGCCCTGTTTCCGAGGTCCTTTTTTTAAGCCATGGCTGTGGATTTATCCTCAACCTATTTCGAGCTGTTCTCCCTGCCGCAGTCGTTCAGGGTGGACCTCGGTCAGCTGGACGAGCGCTACCGCGAGTTGCAGCGCACGGTGCACCCGGACCGCTACGTGAACGGGACGGACCAGGAGCGGCGGCTGTCCATGCAACTGGCGACTCGCATCAACGAGGGCTACCGGACCCTGAAGGACCCCCTGAGGCGCGGGCGCTACCTGATGGAACTGGGCGGCCATCGCTTTGATGACGAGCAGCGCACCACCAGTGATGGCGGTTTTCTGATGGAACAGGTGGAATTGCGCGAGGCGCTGGCGGAGGTGCGCGCGGCGGACGACCCGTTCAGCACACTGGCCGGGATCATGGACAGGATTGACGCGGATTTCGATGGCCTGACCGGCGAGCTGCAGGCGCAACTGGACAGTACCGACGAGGGCGCGGCGGCGGAAACCCTGATGAAGATGCAGTTCTTCCGACGCCTCAACGAAGAGGCACACGAACTGGAAGCGGCCCTCGAGGACGAACTGGACTGAGGCGGATTGAAAACATCATTCACCGCAGAGACGCAGAGGACGCAGAGAATATCTATTATTCAAAGGCCCGGAATTTATCCACTGAATCAGCTGATCACGTGGCGCTGATTAATCCGGGATTTAGTAATCATTGACTCTGCGTCCTCTGCGTCTCTGCGGTAAAGATATTAATTTATGGCTCTATTACAGATATCCGAACCCGGTGAGTCAACGGCGCCGCATGAACACCGGCTGGCGGCGGGGATCGACCTCGGTACCACCAATTCGCTGGTGGCGAGCGTGCGCAGCGGGCAGGCGGCGACCCTGGCGGATGAGCAGGGCGAGCACCTGCTGCCCTCCGTGGTGCGCTACCGGGCAGGGGAGGCACCGCTGGTCGGACGCGAGGCCCTGGCTGCCGCTACCCGGGATCCCCTGAATACCATTGCCTCGGTCAAGCGCCTGATGGGGCGCGGGGTGGAGGACGTCAAGGGGCTGGGTACCCATCTGCCGTATGAGTTCGTGCCCGCTGCCAGCGGCATGCCGCTGCTGCGCACGGCGGGGGGCGATGTCAGCCCGGTGGAGGTCTCGGCAGAGATCCTCAAGGTCCTCAAGGCACGCGCCGAGGCCGCCCTCGGCGGCGAGTTGAAGGGCGTGGTCATCACCGTGCCGGCCTATTTCGACGACGCCCAGCGCCAGGCCACCAAGGATGCCGGGCGGCTGGCCGGCCTGCATGTGCTGCGCCTGCTCAATGAACCCACTGCCGCTGCCGTGGCCTATGGACTGGATCAGGCCTCCGAGGGTGTCACCGCCATCTATGACCTGGGTGGCGGTACCTTCGATATTTCCATCCTGCGCCTCAACAAGGGCGTCTTCGAGGTCATGTCCACGGCGGGTGACAGCGCCCTCGGCGGCGACGACTTCGACCGTGCCGTGGCACTGTGGCTCATGCAGCAGGCAGAGATCCCGGATGACGCGGGTCATTTCCAGATGCGGCGCCTGATGCAGGAGGCGCGCAGCGCAAAGGAGGCCCTGACGGATGCCGCTTCAGTCGAAGTGAAGGTCGAGCGCAACGATGGCTCCTGCTGGCGTGGTGAACTGACGCGCGCGACTCTGGATGCGTTGTGCGCATCCCTGGTGCAGAAGACCCTGAGTCCCTGCCGGCGTGCCCTGCGCGATGCCGGTATCCGTCCCGCGGATATCCAGGCCGTGGTGCTGGTGGGCGGCTCCACCCGCGTGCCGCTGGTGCGCAGCCGGGTCGCCGGTTTCTTCGAGCGTGAGCCCCTGGCAGACATCGATCCGGACAAGGTGGTCGCGATCGGCGCGGCGATCCAGGCGGATATCCTCGCCGGCAACAAGCCGGAGGACGAAATGCTGTTGCTGGACGTGATCCCCTTGTCCCTGGGTCTGGAAACCATGGGCGGACTGGCGGAAAAGGTCATCCCGCGTAATACCACCATACCGACCGCACGTGCACAGGAATTCACCACCTTCAAGGACGGCCAGACCGCCATGTCCCTGCACGTGGTCCAGGGTGAACGCGAACTGGTGAGCGACTGCCGTTCCCTGGCGAAATTCGAGCTGCGCGGGATTCCGCCGATGACGGCGGGCGCGGCACGCATCCGGGTCACCTTCCAGGTCGATGCCGACGGGCTGCTCAGTGTCAGTGCCGAGGAACAGGTCAGGGGTGTGAAGAGCAGTATCGAGGTCAAGCCGTCCTACGGGCTCAATGACAGCGAGATCGAGCACATGCTCAAGGATTCCATGGCGCACGCACAGGACGACATGGAGACGCGCCGCCTGCGCGAACAGCAGGTCGAGGCGGACCGGGTGCTGGAGGCGCTGCAGGCCGCACTCGCCGACGACGGCGACAGGCTCCTGGACCCGCAGGAGCGTGCCGTGATCGACGACGCGGCCCGGCTGCTTGGCGTGGCGCGCACGGGCAGCGACCCGCAGGCCATCAAGCAGGCCATCGAAGCCGTGGAGGCGGCCAGCAGTGACTACGTATCACGCCGCATGGACACCAGTATCCGCGAGGCGATGGCCGGACATAAGGTCGATGAATTCAAGTCGACGTGACCATCGCACGCAATAATTTTTCAGGGACCCGTAACCGTTATGCCGCAGCTAATCTTTTTACCGCATGAGGAAATATGCCCGGAAGGTGCCGTCGTCGAGGCCGAGGCCGGTACCAGTATCTGCGATGCCGCACTAGGCCATGGCATCGAGATCGAACACGCCTGCGAGAAATCCTGCGCCTGCACGACCTGCCATGTCTATATCCGCGAGGGGGGCGATTCCCTCAACGAATCCGACGAGGACGAGGACGACCTGCTGGACAAGGCCTGGGGACTGGATCCGGATTCACGCCTGAGCTGCCAGGCGATCATTGCCGACCAGGACCTGGTCATCGAGATACCCAAGTACACCATCAACATGGTGAGCGAGAATCACTAGGAAATGTCTGATCAGGCCGTCATTCCGGGTGCCGCATAGCGCAGACCCCGCATCCGGTAACCTTGTTCAATCCATCCGGATTACGGCCTGCTCCGGAAGGTGGAAAAAATGGCTTGATCAGACCATCCTCTATCTGACATGGGTGCACTGCACGCTGCCAAGTCAACTGCCGGAGACCGACAATGGGACTTAAATGGACGGATTCACTGGATATCGCTATTGAGCTGGATGATGCGCATCCCGGCGTGGACCCCCTGCACGTGAATTTCGTGGACCTGCGTGCCTGGGTGCTGGCGCTGGATGACTTCGACGACGAGCCGGAGCACAGCGGCGAGCGCATCCTCGAGGCCATCCAGATGGCCTGGATCGAGGAACGCCAGTAGGACGCCGCGCCGGCGGTCCTGTGGCGCCTTATGTATGCGATGTAACTTTCTGTTATTAGAAATGATATAGGGTCTTTCCGGCGGTTCGGGGCACGGCCACCGCTGGCAGGGACGGACGATGAGCAAGCCGTCCAGATTCCATTAATCCCGCCAACCTTGTATATTACGCGGCCTTGATTTTCGCCCGTTTACCCCAAGCCTGGATGGCCTGACCGGGTGTCCGGGCAGCCCGCTCGACCCTACGGTCCCGGAATACCGCTGTATTCGGGCCGGGGCGGGGACCGAAAACGTTCATATCGACAAAAATTTAGAGGTAATCCATGGCTGTTAGAAATCGTCTGCACCGAAGTGAGCTGGCCGTACCCGGCAGCAATACCCGCATGCTTGAAAAGGCCCCGAATTCCGGTGCCGATGTCGTGTTCCTCGACCTCGAGGACGCCGTGGCGCCGGATGACAAGGCGCAGGCGCGCAAGAATGTCATCCAGGCACTGAATGACATGGACTGGTCAGGCTGTGCGGTATCGGTGCGCATCAACGGGCTGGATACCCACTACTGCTACCGCGACATCGTCGATGTGGTCGAGCAGGCCGGCGACAAGCTCGATACCATCCTGATCCCCAAGGTCGGTACCCCCGCCGATATCCTGTTCGTCTCCACCCTGCTCGAGCAGATTGAAGCGTCCAAAAAGATCAAACCCATCAACATCCACATCCTGATCGAAACCGCGCTGGGCATGGCCAATGTGGAGAGCATCGCCCAGACCTGCCCGGAGCGACTGGAAGCCATGGTGTTCGGCGTGGCCGACTATGCGGCCTCCACGCAGGCGCGCACCACCCAGATGGGCGGCGCCAACCCGGACTACTTCATGCTTACCCACCCTGATAACGAGGGTGCGCGCGAGCGCCACTGGGGTGACCAGTGGCACTTCGCGATCTCGCGCATGGTGGTGGCCTGCCGTGCCTACGGTCTGCGTCCCATCGATGGCCCGTTCGGGGACATCCAGGACCCGGAAGGCTACAAGGCCGTGGCCCGCAGCGTGGCCGCGCTGGGCGTCGAAGGCAAATGGGCCATCCACCCCTCGCAGATCGCGCTGGCCAACGAGGTGTTTACCCCGCCGGAGACCGAAGTGGACCGCGCCCGGCGCATCCTGGTTGCCATGGACGAGGCGGCGAAAGAGGGGCGTGGTGCCGTGGCGCTGGATGGCCGGCTGATCGATGCCGCCTCCATTCGCCAGGCGCAGGTCATGGTCGACAAGGCCGCCCAGATCGAGAAATCGCTGGCGGCACACTAAACGGAGTTACTGGCTGTGAATATTCACGAATATCAGACAAAAGAACTGCTCAAGGGCTATGGCGTGCCGGTTCCCGGCGGGCGCGTGGCACACAATGTCGATAATGCCGCCACGGTGGCAGAGGAACTCGGTGGCGAGCGCTGGGTGGTCAAGGCGCAGATTCACGCCGGTGGCCGTGGCAAGGGCGGCGGCGTCAAGGTCGCGTCCTCGCTGGACGAGGTCCGGCAGTTCACCGATCAGCTCATCGGCAGTCACCTGGTGACGCCGCAAACCGGCGCCGGCGGCAGGCTGGTGCAGCGGGTGCTGGTGGAACAGGCCTGCGACATCAACAAGGAATATTACCTCGGCCTGGTTATCGACCGCGGTTCACAACGCGTTACTGTCATTGCCTCGGCATCCGGTGGTATGGATATCGAGGAGGTCGCCAGGGCCACACCCGAGAAGGTCGTGCGCGAGACGGTGGATCCGGCCGTCGGCCTGATGGCATTCCAGTGCCGCAAGATTGCGGCCAATATCGGTCTCAAGGGCAAGCAGATCCACGCAGCCACCAAGCTGATGCGTGCCCTGTACCGCTGTTTCCGTGACCAGGATGCCCTGATGGCGGAGATCAACCCGCTGGCGGAGGTGAACGGCGGCCAGCTGATGGCACTGGATGCCAAGATGTCCTTCGACGGCAATGCCCTCTACCGCCTGCCGGCGATCACCGAGCTGCGCGATTTCGATGAGGAAGACCCGAAGGAGGTCGAGGCCACCGGTCACGGCCTCAACTATATCGCCCTCGACGGCAATGTCGGCTGCATCGTCAACGGGGCCGGGCTGGCCATGGCGACCATGGACGCGATCAGCTTCCACCAGGGCAAGCCGGCCAACTTCCTGGATGTCGGCGGCGGTGCCTCGCCTGAGAAGGTCGGCAACGCCTTCCGCATCGTGCTCGCCGATCCGAATGTGAAAATCATCCTGGTTAACATCTTTGCCGGCATCAACCGCTGCGACTGGATCGCCGAGGGCCTGATTAAGGCGATGCAGGACCAGCAGATCGGGGTGCCGATCGTGGTGCGCCTCGCCGGTACCAACGTGGAAAAGGGCGCACAGATGCTGGCCGCCTCCGGTCTGGATTTCATTATGGCCGACAACCTGGATGATGCCGCTACCAAGGTCATGGCAACACTCGGGGGGCAGGGCTCATGAGTGTATTCGTACACAAGCATTCCAGGGTCATCATCCAGGGCTTCACCGGCCAGCACGCGACCTTCCACGCCGAGGAGTCGATGGCCAACGGTACTAACGTGGTCGGTGGCGTGACGCCGGGCAAGGGTGGCCAGACCCACCTCGAGCGTCCGGTATTCGATACCGTGTCGCAGGCCGTCGAGGAAACCGGTGCCGATGTCAGCGGCATTTTCGTGCCGCCACCGTTTGCCGCGGATGCCATCATGGAGGCACTGGAAGCCGGGATCGGCGTGATTGTGGTGATCGCCGACGGCATTCCGGTGCAGGACATGGTGCGGGTGAAACGCTATGCCAGGGACCGCAATGCCATCATCATCGGTCCCAACACGCCGGGCATCATTACGCCGGCGGCCTGCAAGGTCGGCATCATGCCGTCACACATCTACAAGCCCGGGCGCATCGGCGTTGTGTCCCGTTCGGGCACGTTGAACTACGAAGCGGTGCAGCAGATGAGCGCCCTGGGGATGGGGCAGTCGACCTCGGTCGGCATCGGCGGCGACCCCGTCAACGGTACCGATTTTGTCACCGTGCTGCGCGCCTTCGAGGAGGACCCGGAAACCGACGCCGTCATCATGATCGGCGAGATCGGCGGACCCCAGGAGGTCGAGGCGGCCCGCTGGGCCAAAGCGAACATGAGCAAGCCGGTGGTTGGCTTCGTTGCCGGCGTATCTGCACCGCCCGGGCGGCGCATGGGCCACGCCGGGGCCATCATCTCCGGGGAGTCCGATACCGCCAATGCCAAGATGGACACAATGGAAGAGCTGGGCGTACACGTGGTACGCAACCCGGCCCTCATCGGCGAGACTGCCCACCGGGTCTTTTCCTGACCGGCGCTGTGGATTGCCGCACTGCAGTGGGTCGGGTCAGGGCTGCGGCCGTGACCCGACAGCCGCGGGGGCGCGCCGCCGCTGGATCATGCCGCGCTGGTTCCCGCCGGCTCCCCGGATGCTGACGGCATCATTGCCTGCCCCGCCCCTTCGGCGTTACACTACGCGCCTTAACAAATTTCACTAAGCTCCCGTTTTCTGGCGGGTTTCCTGATAGACAAGAGAGACAGACGGAGTACTGCATGGCCATCGAACAGACCTTTTCCATTATCAAGCCGGATGCGGTTGCGAAAAACATCATCGGTGAGATCTACAGCCGCTTCGAAAAGGGCGGCCTGCGCATCGTGGCGGCGAAAATGCTGCACCTGACCCGGGAG
>CAMYIX010000083.1 GCA_947258615.1 uncultured Ectothiorhodospiraceae bacterium
TTCCAGGGTCACGGCAAGAGCTGCCTGCCGTATGTGTTCGAACTGGCAGGCAAGTACGACATCAAGGTCATCGCCATGGAGGTCACGCATGATTCCCACGTGCGCGAGATCCACGAGGCGCTGGAGCAGACCGGACATCCTACCGGCGTGATGCTGCAGATCGGCACCCGCAACACCCAGAACTTCGAACTGCTCAAGTCGGTCGGCCGGGAGCCCAAGTTTCCCGTGCTGCTGAAGCGCGGTTTCGGGATTACCCTGGAGGAGTCACTCAATGCCGCTGAATATCTGGCCAGTGAGGGTAACCGGCGCGTGGTCTTCGGGCTGCGGGGAATGAAGACCAACATGGGCGACCCGCACCGTAATTTTGTCGACTTTTCCCACGTGCCGGTAGTCAAGCGCCTGACGCGCATGCCGGTGTGTGTCGACCCGTCCCATTCCGTGGGCACCCGGGAGGCCTCGCCGGAGGGGATCATGGATGTCTTCCACGTGACGGCCCAGGGCGTTATCGCGGGTGCCAACATGATACTGGTTGATTTCCACCCCGTGCCCGGCAAGGCACTGGTGGATGGGCCGCAGGCGCTGCGCATGGACGAACTGGACTTCTTCCTGGAGGATGTCCGTATTGCCCGCGAGGCCTATGAAAAACGCGTCGCCCTGGCACAGACGTACCGGAAAGACCGGGAATCGGCTACCTGAACCGGAGTCCGCGATGGTCACAGCAATAACACGATTATCAGGGGGAGTGATTTAAGGAAGCCCTGATTAATCCGTCATTGCGACGACTGCATGGACGATGTATATAGAGAAGGTGAGACCGGGAACCGGTCGAGAGGCTGGCCTGGGCCACGTACATCGCGCTCGCAATGACGTGTTTCCCTCAATAAACAGGGTCGGTTACCCGGCCCACAAGCTCAAGTGGTACCGCGGCGGCATGCAGGACTGGGAGATACTCGGCCTGACGACTGTCAATGGCCAGTAATCGCGCTGTTTTTGTGCGCGAAAAGCCCGGTGCCGATAAACTATACTGTGACCAGACACGACCTGGAGGAACCCGGACATGAAACGATTTATAGTGCTGGTCTTTACACTAGCTGTTGCCATCAACCCCGGTCCGGCTGTCGCAGGCGAAACCTCGAAGATAGTCGAGACCCCCTATACCGAACAGAAGGTGGTGTTCGATTTCTACTTTGACGATCCCGCGAAGGTGAACTCGGCGCTCTACTGGCTGCGCGCATTGATCAACCCCCTGATGGATGCACCCTACGAAATGGCACCCGAGTTCCTGGACATCAAAGTCGTTATTCACGGCACGGAGATCGTGACCGTTGCCCGCCGGAACTATGCCAAATACAAAGATGCCGTTGAACGCATGCGTTACTATGCAAGTCTCGGTGTCGAGTTCAAGGTGTGCGGCATGGCTGCACAGGACTACGACTACGACATCGATGCCTTCCATGAGTTTATTGATGTCGTGCCGTCCGCTATCACCGAACTGGCACACTGGCAACTACAGGGTTATGCCCTGATTACCCCGCAGGTCATGGAGAAGCACTTCTCCATCGAGGAGATTCGCTGAAACCGGACGTCATTATTTAGCCCTTTTCAGGCTGTTTTTGTCGAAGTCGCGCTCGGTGAGCCCGGTGCGGAAGCGGTACTCCTGCCATAACAGCGTAGTGCTTTTCCCGGTCTGGTGATTGGCCATTTCATAGCGCATGGCACGCCAGAATTTGTCGAGGTAACGGCTGTATTCATGAAAGGTCAGGGTCTTCAGATGGGCGTTCTTGCGGTCATAGTAGTCGATCTTCTGCGGACGGTACTCCGTCTTGTCGATCCATACCAGCTGACGCGTGTAACCGGAGTTCTTGTCCACCGGATAGCGCTCGATGACGAAGCAGTCGAGTTCTCCGCAGGGTTCATCTCGCAGGTACCTGTAGGTGTATTTGTCCACCTCGTCGGAGGAAATGTCCTCGTAGGCGAACTCGCTGCCCATGAACGGACCGGACTTGTTCTTGGATGAAATCCGCTTAACCCGTTTGAGTGCAGGCAGGTATAGCCACTGATCGTCTGGCCCGGTCACGTGTGAGAAGGTCAGGAAGGCGGTTCCCTTGACGTCGGGGGGCGAGTCGAACACCGACAGGCCCTTGTCACCGTCACCCTCGATTTCGAAGGTCCGTACGCGTACCTCGCGGACACTCTGGTCACCCTGCTTGTTGCGCAGGATCATCTTGAGCGTGGCACTGGAATCGCCAAAGCCCTTGTCACGCCGGTCGGCCTCTGTGGCGATCGCCAGGCCCTGTTCCTCGGCGGCCCCGGCCAGCGCAGCAGTCGACGGCAGGAGCAGCAGGGACAGCATCAATATCTTCGATAGTTTCATTTTTCCACCTTCATCAGTAGGGGGGGCAGGAACAGGAAATCGGCGGCGAGTGCAAAGGCGATGGTAATGGCCGTCAGCAGGCCCATATCCGAGTTCAGCTTGAACGACGACTGGGCCAACACCATGAAACCGGCGATCAGCACCAGCGTGGTCACCGTGAGCGCCATGCCGACGGTCGAGAAGGCATAGCGCACGGCATCCTCTGAACCCAGCTGCTGCTCACGGCGTGCGCGCAGGTACTTGCTGAGAAAATGCACGGTGTCATCGACCACGATACCCAGCGTCATGCCGGCGACCACCGACAGTGCCAGCCCGACTTCACCTACCAGCAGGCCCCAGAGCCCGAAGCCCATGGCAGCTGGCGCCAGATTGGGTATCAGGCTGACCAGGCCTATCTTGATCGAGCGCAGTGCGAAGGTCAGGATCAGTGAGATGAGTACCAGGGCAATCGTGACACCGGTCAACATGCTGCGGATATTGCGCTGGCCTATGTGCGCAAACATCACCGATGGACTGGCGCCGTTGGTCTGCATCTCCGGGGCATTCTCTTTCATCCATTCCTGGGCAGCGTCTTCCAGTGCCAGCAGCTCGTTGCTGGATATGTTCTCGAGCGCGACCGACAAGCGGGTGGCCGACTTGCTGACATCGATCTGGTTGTTGAGATCGAGCCCGTAGGGTAGCGACATCTCGTAGAGCAGCAGGTACTGGGCCGACAGGTCGCGCTTGTCAGGCAGCCGGTACCAGTCCGCCGAATCGCCGTGCATGTTCTTGTTGAGGCGTTTCATGGTGTCGGTAAGGGAGTTGACATGCAGAACGTCAGGTTGTTCCCGGTACCAGTTGGCAAACTCCTCGACATCGGCCAGGAACCCGGGATCACTGATGCCGCCGTTCTCACCCGTACCCAGCGAATAGTCGATGGTATAGATCCCGGTGAGGTTCTCGGTGGTGAACTCCGTGGCGTTACGGAAGTCGATGGTCTTGTCAAAATACTTGATGAATTCGTCATTGAGTTCATTGCGGGGAATAAAGGTCACCAGGGTGACAATTATCAGACCCATCACCCAGAACAGGACACCGCGCCTCTGCACGACAAAGTCTGCGAATGTATCCATCAACAGGGTACGGCGGGTCGGGCCGGCTTTGACATGTACCGGCAGGATCAGCATCAGCGCCGGGAGTATGGTCACCGAAAACACGAATGCCGCGCTTACCCCCATGGCCACGATGTTGCCCAGGTCCCGGAATGGCGGCGCGTCACTGAAATTCATACTCATGAAGCCGATCACGGTGGTCACGGAGGTGAGGAAAATCGGCTGCAGGTTTATGCGCAGACTGTCCACCATGGCACTGGTCTTGTCGAGCCCGCGCCGCATCGCGTGCAGAAAGCTGATCAGGACGTGCACACAATCCGCGACGGCGAGGGTCAGGATGATGGTCGGCGCCGCGGAGGACGGCGGTGTCAGGGCGACACCCATCCAGCCAGCCAGACCCATGCCGGTGACGATGCTGAAGACAATGACCAGGAAGGTGGACAGGGTCGCGCTGACTGAGCGCAGCATCAGAACCAGCGTGACCAGCACCACGGCGAACATCGCCGGCACCAGCGTCCTCTGATCGCGCTGCATGACCTCGGGGAAGGAGTTGTTCATCACCACCATGCCGGTCAGGTACACATCCAGATCCGGATTTTCGGCGCGTACCTCGTCTGCCAGCTGGCGCGCAAATGCGGTGACCTCCGGAACCTCCTTGCCGGTCCCGTCATCCGGCAGCTGGATGGTGACATTGACCCCGGTGACATGACCGCTACCCGATACCAGGCGTTTGAGGATCAGCGGCTCCTTGAGTGCGACATCACGGATGCGCCGCAGTCTGTCGGCATCCAGCTGGTCGACATCTGCCACCAGGTCATCGACGATCAGGTCGTCCTCCTCGGCCTCGGTATGCTGGTAGTTACTGATGGAATCGACACGAATCGAGTACGGGATCTGCCAGGCCGCTTCGGTCAGGCGCACAACGCTGGCGAGAGTATCGCGGGTGAAGACATTGCCGTCCCTGGGCGCCAGCACGAACAGCACGTTGTCCGTCTTTGTGTAGGTGTTCTGCAACTCCTCGAAGGCCTGCAACTGCGGGTTGTCATCGCTGAAAAAGACGCGGTAATCGGTCTTGAAGGTCAGGAAACGTCCACCGCTGGCGGCCAGGATGGCGGCCAGGGTAAAAAAGATCAGGACCGGGTAGCGCCAGCGTACCAGCCATTCTCCATAGGTTTTTCCCATCGCATTTCCTTTACCGTTCTTGTTGTTTCCGGAGCCTGGTGGCGGCTATTGCGCCAGTGAGCGAAGGTATACCAGCAATTCCGTCGTACACGAACTCAGCACCCCCGCAGCCTGGGCGCTCTTCGCCATACCGATGCAGCCTTCCAGGGCGGCGAGTGTAAACAGGGCGGCCTCCCTGGAATTGACCGAAGGGCGAACCTGACCGCGGACTTTACCACGCTCGAGTGCAGCGACAACAGCATCCTGCCAATGCCGGTAGATTGCATTCAGCCGCTGCCGGAAGCCCTCGTCCAGGGGCGACATTTCCTGCGCCAGATTATTGAGTGGACAACCGTAGGCAATGACATCCTGCGTCACCTTGCTGCCGTGTGCTTCGATGATCCCGATGAGGGTCTGCAAGGGTCTTTCCGCCGATTCCAGCGGCTGCAGCCAGTACTCGTTGATGGTGTCAAGGATTACCGTGTCGATCACGGCAAAGGCAAGTTCCTTCTTGCTATCGAAGTGGTGATACAGCCCGCCCTTGGTTGTGCCGGCAGCCTGCAGCACCTGCTCGAGGCGCATGCCCTGAAAACCGTTGCGGTGGATCTCCCGGAAGGCGGCCTCGATTATTCGCAATCGGGTCGCAGCGGGATCGCGATCAACTGGGCCTCGGATTCTCTGCGACTCTGGCACGGCACGGCTCCGGTGTTCGCCAGTGGGCCTGGACTTGATGAATATTGATTTATGATCAGTTGCTTATTGACTAACAAACCGCCTGGTCGGTATTCTACGCAGCGGCAATGTCCACTGCAATATCAGGGTCCCCAATGCGAGGAGGCATCATCATGTCAGCAATACGAATGTTATTTTTCACCATGGCCGCGTTCATAATGCTGGGCATCTGGTTGACCGGTTTCAATGTGGTTCACTGGGTCCTCTACCTGCCGGTTGCCGCACTGCTTTTCGCCGGCGTCACCGGGATCTGCCCGGGTTACATGCTGTTCCGTAAACTGGGTTTCAAGGAACAGCAGGCAGGTAGCAAGATCTGATCTGGTCGTGTCATTACCTGAGGCGCTCCTGTCTATTTGCCTGATAGACAGGAGCGCTGCGTTTGGAAACGCTAAAAGCGCTCGATTCGCCGTCCAGGATCCCTGATGTGTGATAATAACGGCCCCTTAATGTCGTCAGACCCTCGTGTCTAGTGTTTTGATGCCCCGATCTGCAGAACCACTCTCGAACAAGGACCTGTCCACTCCCCTCGAACCGGTATTGCCTCCCCAGGGCCAGGAGTTCAACTGGACTGGACTGGGCGGCGACAGCCTGCCGCTGGCCATCGCAGCCGCGGCCGGCCGCTACCCGGGGCGCCTGCTGGTGATCGTGCCGGACATGCAGGCCGCGGATTTGCTGCGAGACCAGCTGGAATTCTTCCTGGCAAGCAGTGGCGTGTCCATCAGCACCTTCCCGGACTGGGAAACCCTGCCCTACGACAGCTTTTCACCGCACCAGGACATCATCTCCGAACGCCTTGCCACGCTGTATCAGCTGTCCGAGAGGCGCGAGGGGATACTGATCATTTCAATGGGTACCCTGATGCAGCGCCTGGCACCCCGTTCCTTCCTGTACCAGAACAGTCTGGTGATGGAGGTGGGCGAACGCCTGGACCTCAATGCCATGCGTGCCCGCCTGGACAGCAGCGGCTACCGTTGTGTTTCCCAGGTCATCGAACACGGTGAGTTCGCCATCCGCGGTTCACTGCTGGACCTCTACCCGATGGGCAGCCCGCTGCCGTTTCGTATCGACCTGCTTGACGAGGAAATCGAGTCGATCAGGACCTTTGACCCGGAGACCCAGCGTTCGGCGGAAAACCGGGACGCCATCAAGTTGCTGCCAGCCAGAGAGTTCCCCCTTGATCGCGAGGGCATCCGGCACTTTCGACAGCGCTTTCGCGCCCATTTCGAGGGTGACCCACAGGCCAGCCCGGTCTACAGGGAGATCAGCCGGGGCATAACCCCCGGCGGTCTTGAATACTTCATGCCGCTGTTCTTCGAGCAGACCGAGACCCTGTTCGACTACCTGCCGGAAAATACCTGCATCTTGCTGCTGGACGGGGCCGAGGCCGCCTGCGACGCGTTCCAGGCACAGACCGCCGAACGCTACGAGGCACGCCGGCATGATCGTGAAAGGCCCGTGCTGCCGCCCGGGATGCTGTTCCTGGATGAAGCCGGGCTGCAGGAACATCTCGCCCGCCATGCGCTGGTTCGCATCGGGACATTCAGGGGGACTGAACGCTCTGGCGGGCACATTCATTACAACGACCACCCGCTGGTTGATGTAAGGATCAGGGCGCGCAGTGAGCAGCCGGCGGCAGCTATCAAGGGTTTTCTCGACAATTTCGCGGGGCGGGTCCTGCTGACCTCAGAATCGGCCGGGCGTCGCGAGACCCTGATTGACCAGCTGCATGGCCTGGGCATCCGGCCAGTGGTGGTTGACGGCTGGAAGGGCTTTATCGAGTCTGACAGCCCGCTGTGCCTGACGGTGGCGCCGCTGGAGGCGGGCATGCGCCTGGACTCACCTGCGCTTGCCGTTATCACGGAAACCAGCCTGTTCGGCGAACATGCCCGCCAGACACGTCGCCGCAAACCGGCACGCGACCCCGCCACGATTATCAGCAACCTGACCAACCTGAATATCGGTGCACCGGTGGTGCACGAACACCACGGTGTCGGACGTTATCTCGGACTGGAGACGCTCACGGTACACGACATCCCTGCCGAGTACCTGACGCTGGAATACAGTGGTGGCGACAAGCTGTACGTCCCGGTCGCATCGCTGCAGCTGATCAGTCGCTATACCGGTGCCGCGCCGGAGAATGCCCCGCTGCACAAACTCGGTGGCGACCAGTGGCAAAGGGCGCGGCAGAAAGCGGCCAGGCGTGTGCACGATGTCGCCGCAGAGCTGCTTGATATCCACGCCCGGCGCGCGGCGCGCAAGGGCCATGCCTATGCGGCACCACAGGATGAATATGCGGCCTTTGCCGCCTCGTTCCCGTTCGAGGAAACCGCTGACCAGGAGAGCACCATTGCCAGCGTGGTCACCGACATGCAGGCGGAGATGCCGATGGACCGGGTGGTCTGCGGCGACGTCGGCTTCGGCAAGACCGAGGTGGCCATGCGGGCCGCGTTTGTCGCCGCACAGGATGGCAAGCAGGTGGCCCTGCTGGTTCCGACCACGCTGCTTGCCCAGCAGCACTACCAGAATTTTCTGGACCGCTTTTCCGACTGGCCGCTGCGCATCGAGGTCCTGTCACGCTTCCGTAGCGGCAAACACCAGGAGGCCGTACTCGCGGGCATCGCCGACGGCTCGGTCGACATCGTCATCGGCACCCACAAGCTGCTGCAGGACAAAATCCGGTTCAAACGGCTTGGCCTGCTGATCATCGACGAGGAACACCGTTTCGGTGTACGCCAGAAGGAGAAGCTGAAGAAATTGCGCGCGGAAATCGACATCCTGACACTTACCGCAACACCGATCCCGCGCACCCTCAACATGTCACTTTCCGGTCTGCGTGACCTGTCAATCATCAGCACCCCGCCGGCACACCGGTTGGCCGTCAAGACCTTTGTATCCGAGTGGAACGATGCCACCATCCGCGAGGCCTGCCTGCGCGAGATCAAGCGCGGTGGCCAGGTGTATTTCCTGCACAACGAGATCGAGTCGATCGAGCGGGTTGCCGGCGACCTGGCAAGGATCGTACCCGAGGCCATTATCGGTATCGCCCATGGGCAGATGCGTGAATCCGAACTCGAGCACGTGATGCTGGACTTCTATCACCGCCGCTTCAATCTGCTGCTGTGCACCACCATCATCGAGAGCGGCATCGACATCCCCACGGCCAATACCATTATCATGAACCGGGCCGACAAGCTCGGCCTGGCCCAGCTCCACCAGTTGCGCGGACGTGTCGGGCGCTCGCACCACCGGGCCTACGCCTACTTGCTCATCCCCTCGCGCCGGGCGATCACGGCCGATGCCGCCAAGCGCCTGGCCGCCATCGAGTCCATGGAGGACCTGGGTGCCGGTTTCACCCTGGCGACGCATGATCTCGAGATCCGCGGTGCCGGTGAACTGCTAGGTGCAGACCAGAGCGGACAGATCCATGAAATCGGCTTTACCCTTTACAGTGACCTGCTGGAACGCGCTGTCAGGGCATTGAAGGAAGGACGACAGCCGGAACTCGACAAGCCCCTGCACCAGGGTCCCGAGATCGACCTCCAGGTCGCTGCCCTCATACCGGATGACTATATCTACGATGTCCACACCCGGCTGGTGATGTACAAGCGCATCGCCAGCGCCGCCACGGAACAGGAGCTGCGTGACCTGCAGGTCGAGCTGATCGACCGCTTTGGCCTGCTGCCGGACGCGGTGAAGCATCTGTTCAGGATCACCGCTCTGAAGCTGCTGGCCGAACCCATGGGGGTCGGTAAAATCGAGGTGGGCAGGGAGGACGGCCGGATCCTCTTCGGGGCGGGGGCTGACATTAACACACAAAAACTGGTAGAATTAATTCAGGGCCAGCCAGACAGTTACCGCTTCGAGGGGGGCAATCGGCTCAGGTTCACCGGGAATTTCGAACTGGATGAAGACCGGTTCCAGGCAGTGGCTGACCTGCTCGACATTCTCAGCATTGGGAGGATTCAGGATGCATATAACTAGAGCGCAGCTACCAAGCTGCCACGATGCCCGTCAACCGAAATTCAGCTGCTCACCCCTACTCGGCAGTCTGCTCTTCCTGCTCTGCCTGTCAGGGGGGCCGGCGCTGGCTGAATTCCCACCGATCTACGATGTCGAGATTATCGTGTTTCGTCACCTCGCACCCAGTGACGGCGGGGAACGCTGGAATACGCCGGTCATAAACACGTATGCCAGCCAGCGCGCCTTTCCTGAGGATGAGTTCACCGAACTGGCCTACCGGCTTTACCAGATGAAGGGCATTACCCGTGCGCTGGAGAATTCCAGGGATTACGAGGTCCTCTATCACCGCGCCTGGCGCCAGCTGGCCTATGACAAGCGGAATTCCGTCGCCTACCCGGTCGAGACCGAGATAGAAAACGGCAAACAGAAAAGCGTCCGGGGCCGGGTCAGGCTGATCCGCGAACGTTTTCTCCATCTCGACGTCGATCTCTTCCTGATGGCACTACAGGGCCAGGCGTCCGCGTCCCCGGACAACCGTATTCCGCAGTTCCAGCTCAATGAGAAACGCCGCATCCGCAGCGGTGAACTTCACTACTTCGATCACCCCCGCTTCGGTATGATCGCCAGGGTCACTCCCTATCGTCCGGCGGGCTCACCGGCGGAAACACCGGATACCCCTACATCCGCCAGCGGCTGGCTGCCGGAAGGGGGAATCTTTGCCTGGCTGGACGAGTCGGCCCCGCGTAGCCGCTAGTCCGCCCGCCCGGTGGTCTGGCGCACCTGGCAAACCAGGCCCTCAGCAGTGCTCGATCGCCTGTTCCAGCAGCAACCTGACCTGTGCCATCGAGCGTGACAGGTTCGCCTTGATCTCCGTCATGTTGATATCCCCCTCCCCCCGGCCTGCGGCCCAGTTGGCGCACACCGCGCACACGGCATAGCAGAATTCCATTTCCTTCGCGAGTGCCGCCTCGGGCATGCCGGTCATGCCGACCATGTCGCAGCCATCCCGCTCCATCCGGTTGATCTCCGCCGCGGACTCGAGCCGTGGTCCCTGGGTGGCGCCGTAGGTGCCGTCGCTGGCGACAGAAATCTGCGCCGCTTGCGCGGCCTCGATCAGTGCCGAGCGCATCTCGGTGCAGTATGGCTCGGTGAAATCGATATGGGTTACCTGGGTGAGGTCCTTCTCGAAGAAGGTATGGTCGCGTGACCAGGTGTAGTCGATGACCTGGTCGGGAATGACCAGCGAGCCCGGCAGCAGGTCCGGTCGGATACCGCCTACGGCACATACCGCGATGACCCGGCTCACGCCGGCATATTTCAGCGCCCAGAGGTTGGCCCGGTAGTTGACCATGTGCGGCGGGATGGTATGGCCGTAGCCATGGCGCGCGAGGAACACGACCTCCCTGTCGCAGAGACGGCCGAAGGTAAGTGCACCCGAGGGCTCGCCATAGGGCGTGTGCACAACCTCGCGACGCGAGATCTCCAGGTTCTTCAGCGAGGTCAACCCGGTGCCACCGATGATTGCCAGATCTGCCATACCCGTTCCTGTCCCGTGTTGATGTGATTAATGAGTGCCTGGATTCCCGTGGATGCTATTCATGCCGGGGTCCGAGTGCATAGATGCCATTGAGATTTCGCATGTAGCCCTTGTAGTCCATGCCAAAACCGAACACATACTTGTCCTCCACCTGCAGGCCGACATAATCCGCACTGACGCCCGGTTTACGCCGGTCGTGCTGCTTTTCTATCAACACGCAGCTGTAGGTACGTGCGGCACCCTGTTGCCGGCAGTAGTCCATGACTGCACTCAGGGTGTGGCCCTCATCGAGGATATCGTCGATAACCAGCACCGTACGCTCCTGCAGGGGGATCTGTGACTTGCACAGCCAGCTAACCTCATCACTGCCGGTGGTATTGCCACGGTAGCGCGAGGCGTGCAGATAATCGATCTCCAGGGGAAACGACAGGCGCGTCAGCAGGTGACCGGCCGGGATGATGCCGCCGGTCAGCACGCACAGGATGACTGGTACGCTCCCGCCGAGTTCCTCCTCGATGCCCACCGCCAGCCGGTCCAGTGCCCGGTGAACCTCATCCGGTCCGAACAGCATGACGGCTTCCTGCCGCAGCCGGTGCAGATCGAGCGCCTGATCTTTCATAATGGTTGCCTGCGACGCTCAGGCCTGCTGCACGCCCTGACCCGCCGCCGCGGCCTCCGGCGGTGTCTGCGCCTGCGGCACAATCACCGTTGACGTGGGGAATGCGATCTCCGCCCCGTGACGGCTGATGATTTCGCTGATGCGCAGCAGGACATCCTGCTTGATCTCGTGGAACCGGGTCCACACCGTGGTTTTGGTGAAGGTGTAGACGAAGAAATCGATGGATGAAGCGGAAAAGGTGTTGAAGTTGACCATCAGGGTCTGGCTGGTGTCGATCTCGGGGTGCTGCTCCAGCATGGCCTTAACATCCTCGACTATGCCCGGCATCCTGTCGATGTCATCGTAACGAATGCCGATGGTCTCATGAATGCGCCGGTGGCTCATCCGCGAGGGATTGACCACCGCGATATTCGAGAAAATGCCGTTGGGCACGTAGATGGGCCGCTTGTCGAAGGTGCGGATACGCGTCAGTCGCCAGCCGATGTGTTCGACCGTACCCTCGATCTCCCTGTCCGGAGACTTGATCCAGTCACCGACCGCAAAGGGACGGTCTAGGTAGATCATCAGTCCGCCGAAGAAATTCGCCAGCAGGTCCTTGGCGGCGAAGCCGATGGCGATACCGCCGATGCCGCCGAAGGCAAGTACACCGGAGATGCTGAATCCCAGGGTCTGCAATATGACCAGCCCGGCCGTGATCAGGACCGATGCCCTGACCAGTTTGCCGATGGCGTCCACCGTCGTCGGGTCCAGCGGGGTTTCCTTGTGCTGGCTGCGTTCCAGGATATTGTGCTGGAGGCGCTTTGCGAGGCGCAGCAGGAACCAGGTGATGGTGGCGATGACGCCGACGTCGCGCAGCGGGTCGACCGCGCTGAAGATCGTGGCATCGGTCTCGGCCCCGACAATATCGGCCGCAAACGCGATACCCACGATCCAGACCAGCAGATTCAGCGGCCGCCGCAGGGCACCGATGACGGCATCATCCCAGGGGTTGTCGGTGTCCTTGAGCTTGTGCTGCAGGCGTTTCAGGACCAGGCGCAGGACCAGGTTGAACAGCAGGACCAGGAACACCACAACGAATACCTGCACAATCCAGGCATTGTCCCCGGACCACTTGAGTAGGAACTGATAGAGTTGGCTATCCGCCATGAGGATTTCCTATAAACAAGGTGATAATTACAATATATACTTTTGTAATATATAACATTAAAAATCCAGATCAAGTTCGGGCTCGGGTTCGCATCCACCCACGGCGGCCACGGCCTGGCCCCAGCGCGGGCTAGCGCGCAACTGGCCCATATCCGGGGCGTGGCGGCCATGCAGCCGGGCCAGGCGCGAATGGGTAACGGGATTGGAATAGTCCGCCAGCGCCCGGGCCACCTGCCCCGCCTGTTCGCGGGCATTGCAGACCAGCACCATGTCACAACCGGCCTCCAGGGACAGGCGTGCCCGGTCCGTGTAGCTGCCGACACCGGCTGCCGCCTCCATGCTCAGGTCATCGCTGAATACCAGGCCCTGGAACCCGAGCTGGTCGCGCAGGATGGCCTTGATCCAGAAACGTGAAAAACCGGCCGGGTGGGCGTCCACTTCGGCATACACCACGTGGGCCATCATGACGGCCGCCAGGCCGTAGTGGATCATGCGTTCAAACGGGACCAGGTCCCACTGTGCAATGTCCTCGTAGGGCCGCGGGTCGACCGGCAGGACATGGTGTGAGTCGGCCTCGACGGCACCGTGGCCGGGAAAGTGTTTTCCGGTAGCGGCCATGCCGGCCTCGTGCATACCGGACTGGTAGGCATGCGCCAGCTCGGCCACGATCTCGGGACGCCTGTGCAGGGCGCGGTCGCCGATCACGGTAGAGACCCCGTAGTCCAGGTCGAGTACCGGCGCAAAGCTGATGTCGACACCGACGGCACGCACCTCGGCCGCCATCAGCCAGCCCATGGTGTGCGCCAGGTGCCGTGCGCGCGCGCGGTCCTTGTCATACAACTCCCCGAGGCAGGACAGCGGTGGCAGGCGGGTGAAGCCATCGCGGAAGCGCTGTACCCGTCCGCCTTCCTGGTCGACGGCAATCAGGAGTTGCGGATTGCGCAGGCCATGGATTTCACTGGTCAGTGCGCTGAGCTGCTCGGGCGATTCGTAATTGCGTGCAAACAGGATGACGCCACCCACGGCGGGGTGTGTCAGCAGCTCACGATCCTCCTGGGTGAGCTCCAGTCCGGCGACATCGAGCATCAACGGACCAAGTGTCATTATTCTTTTCTCATAGCGGTTGACAGGCGTTTATCCATAATGTCGCGCAGCCGGTCACCGAGCAGGTTGACTGCGAGTACCACGGCGAAAATCGCTATTCCCGGTGCCAGCACCATGTGCGGCGCCACCAGCATGTAGCGGGTCCCGTCACGGATCATGGCGCCCCAGGAGGCATCCGGCGGCTGTACACCCAGCCCCAGGAATGACAGGCCGGCCTCGGCGATCACCACGGCGGCCACCCCGAAGGTGGCCTCGACGATCAGCGGCGCCGTCATCAACGGCAGCAGGTGCCGGGTCATAATGCGCAGTCTGCGACTGCCCAGTGCCTCGGCCGCCCTGACATGTTCCCGGTGCTTCAGCGACAGCACCTGGGCGCGCGACAGGCGAGCATAACCCACCCAACCGACGGCGGCGAGTGCCACGACCACATTCCCGATGCCCGGCCCCAGCAGACCGGCGAGGGCAATGGCCAGCAGGATGCCCGGGAAGGCCAGGAAGATATCGATCACCTGGACGATGGCACGATCCCACCAGCCACCCTGGTAGGCGCTGACGACGCCGATCAGGGTGCCCAGTAATGCCGACAAGCCCACCACCCAGAAGGCCACCAGGAAAGAGGTGCGCGCACCGACCAGCAGGCGTTGGGCGATATCACGTCCGAGGTCGTCATAGCCCAGCAGGGCCCCCTCCCCCGGTGGTACCAGGATGTGCTCCAGCTGGATCAGGTTCGGTGACAGCGGCAGCATGGACACACTCAGCGCCAGCAGCGCCCATACGCCCAGGACAACACCTGGAATCCAGACCCGCATCAGTGACCGCCACCCTGCCGGATGCGTGGATCGACCCAGGCATAGGCGATGTCCGTCAACAGGTTGATCAGTACGTAGCTGATGCTGATCAGCAGCACGCAGGCCTGGACCACAGGGTAGTCGCGCGACTGGATGGCCTCGATGGTCAGCAGCCCGACACCCGGCCACGAGAACACTGTTTCCGTAATCACCGCACCGGCCAGCAGCGCACCGAGCTGGAGTCCCAGCAGGGTGATGACCGGCAGCAGGGCATTGCGCAGGCCGTGATGAAAAATCACCCGGATCGGTGCCAGGCCCTTCGCCCGGGCGGTACGTATGTAGTCCTCGCCGAGCACTTCCAGCATGCTGCTGCGTACCATGCGCGACAGCACGGCCGCCAGCCCGGTGCCCAGGGTGAGCGCCGGCAACACCACCGCGCCGGGGCTCTCGCGTCCGCTCACCGGGAACCAGCCCAGCCAGAGCGAGAACACCAGGATCAACAGCGGGCCCAGCCAGAAGTTGGGCACCGAGACACCCAGCATGGAAAAACCCATGGCGCCTCTGTCCCACAGGCTGTCACGGCGCACCGCCGCCACGATGCCGAGCGGCAGCGCCAGCACCAGGGTGACAAGCAGTGACACGCCGGCCAGCACCAGGGTGGCCGGCAGGCGCTCCAGCAACAGCTCGACGACCGGACGCTGCGAGTGATACGAGCTGCCGAGGTCCAGTCGTAACAGGCCCTCGATATAGGCCGTGAACTGCCGTGCAAGCGGCTGGTCCAGTCCGAGCGCGGTACGCAGGGCCGCGCGGTCGGTAACGGACGCGGCCTCGCCCAGCATGATTTCAACCGGGTCCCCGGGTATCAGGTGGATCAGCAGAAACACGATGCTGACCACCCCGAAGACCACCAGGAGGGCACCGGCCAGGCGATGGGTGATAAAGGTCAGCATGACGCAGGGTATGGGATTAGCGAGTGGTCGCCGTGGCTCTATTGTATGATGAGATTGTCAGACCGGCCCCAAACATAGCCAAGGCGTGACGCGCAGGCAAGCCAAACCATGTCATTCAACAGTCTATTCACCATTCTGTTCCTGGTCCTGCTGGTGTACTGCACCTTCGCCCTGTACGTCTATCTCATCCAGGCGCGCCTGCTGTACTACCCGGACCTGCCGGGACGCGAACTCGTGGCCACGCCCGCTGCAATCGGGCTGGAATATGAACCCGTCACCCTGCTGACCGGGGACGGTGTCAGCCTGAGTGCCTGGTTCATCCCGCATGCCTCGGGCCGCGGCACCCTGCTCTTCCTGCATGGTAATGCCGGCAATATCTCGCACCGGCTGGACTCGATTCGCCTGTTTCATCAACTCGGACTCGCGGTGTTCATCCTCGACTACCGCGGCTTCGGCGATAGCCAGGGCAGCCCCTCGGAGGCCGGTACCTACCTTGATGCCACGGCGGCCTGGCGCCACCTGACCGAGCAGCGCCGGATCGCGCCACGCGAGATCGTGGTCTTCGGTCGCTCGCTGGGCGCCGGTATCGCGGCCGAACTCGCAGCGCGGACTCGCCCGGCCGCACTGATCATGGAGTCGGCGTTCACCTCGGTGCCGGACATGGCGGCAAGCCTCTACCCCTGGCTGCCGGTGCGACTGTTGAGTCGCTACCGCTACGATGCAGTCGCACAACTTGCTCGCGTCAGCTCCCCGCTGCTGGTCGTTCACAGCCGCGATGATGAAATCATCCCGTTCATTCACGGCCAGCGGCTGTACGAACACGCCCGCGAGCCGAAGCAGTTCCTGGAACTGCGCGGGGGGCACAATGACGGCTTCCTGGTGACGGGCCAGGGTTACAGCGACGGCCTGGAGCGGTTTCTCACCGAACACCTTGGCGGCAGTACCAGCACCATCGGCCTGCCGACCGATTGACCCGGGAGCGTGCATGGTCAAGCACTTCACCTCCTTGGTATCATGGAAAGTCCCTGTAGCGTGATGTCGATGCAACTGCGTATGATCGCGAATCGCCCCACCCCTGCTGACGGTTGCCCATGCTGAACAGGATCCTCCTGCCAGGCATCTTCGTGGTCCTCGCCTATGGTTTCTGGATCAGCCCGGAGTTCAAGGTCATTGCGGCGGGGCTTGCCATCTTCCTGTTCGGCATGCTCGCCCTCGAGGAGGGATTCAGGGCCTTCACCGGTGGCACGCTGGAGACCCTGCTGGGCAAGGCGACCGACAGGCACTGGAAAAGTATCGGCTTCGGCATTGCCTCCACCACCCTGGTACAGTCCAGCTCCCTGGTCTCGCTGATCACCATCTCCTTCCTGAGTGCCGGCCTGATCAACCTCGCTGCCGGCATCGGCGTCATCTTCGGCTCCAACCTGGGTACCACGACCGGTGCCTGGCTGGTCGCCGGACTGGGGCTGAAGGTGAAGATCTCGGCCTATGCCATGCCCCTGTTGGTGTTCGGCGTACTGCTGATACTGCAGAAATCAAAGCTGCTCAAGGGCATCGGCTATGGCCTCACCGGTCTCGGTCTGCTGTTTCTCGGTATCCATTACATGAAGGAGGGTTTCGAGGCCTTCAGAGACACGATCAATCTTGCCGAGTACGCCGTGTCCGGTTATGCCGGGATATTCCTGTTTGCGTTCATCGGCGCCGCCGCTACGCTGATCCTGCAGTCAAGTCATGCCACCCTGGTGCTGATCATTACCGCCCTGGCGGCCCACCAGATCACCTACGAGAATGCCCTGGCCCTGGCCATCGGCGCCAACATTGGCACCACGGTGACGGCGATGCTGGGTGCCATCAGCGCGAATGTCGAGGGCAAACGCCTGGCCGTCGCCCACCTGGTCTTCAATACCATCACCGCCCTGGTGGCCATCGCCTTTCTGCAGCCGCTGCTGTGGAGCGTTGACGCGATCAGTGCCGCGATCGGTATTTCCGCGGATGACTACACCCTGAAGCTCGCCGTCTTCCACACCCTGTTCAACCTGATCGGCCTGATCCTCATGGCACCCTTCATCAAGGTGCTGGTGGGACTGCTACAGCGCTTCGTGATCATCCCCGCCGCCGCCCTCGACCAGCCACGCTATATCAGCAAGGCATCGAGCGAGATACCGGCAACGGCGGTGCAATCCGTGCGCAACGAACTGGTTCACCTGTATGAGAATGCCTACCGCCTGATATCACACGGCCTGTCGCTGCACCGCGGCACCATCGCCTCCGAACGCGACCTGGCCGAGGCCGCGGCGGACACCCACCGGGTGATGCCGCTGGATATCGATGATTACTACGAGCACTACATCAAGGGGCTGCACAGCGCTATTATCGAGTTCATCAGCAAGGCCCAGGCCCAGCAGAGTTCCGAACACTTGTCCAACGAGCTGTATGCGCTGCGCCAGGCCAGTCTCAACATCGTCGAGGCGGTCAAGGCCATGAAACATCTGCACAAGAACCTGTGCCGCTATGCCCTGTCGCGCGACCCCTATATACGTGAACTCTATAACGAGATACGGATAGAGATCGCCACGGTACTGCGCGAGATCGAGCAGATCAGGGAACAGGGCCCGGATGCCGAGACCATCCTGTCACTCGATGCGGCCCGGCTCGGCCTGGATGAGGCCAGTAGAAAGCTGGACGCCACCCTCGACGAATTCATTCGCAGCAAGCGCATTACCGCGCAGATAGCGACCTCGATCATGAATGACAGCACCTACGCCTACACCATAGGCAAGAACCTGGTCGACATGGCCCGGACCCTGCTGGCCGCACGTGAACCGGACCTTAAGAATGCAGAACAGCAACTTGCCCTGGATGAAACCGATATCGAGGATGTACTCCGAGAGGACCGCGGCTAGCTGGCTGACAGCGTTGCCGCAAGTAACGGGAAGACACGCGCGATGAAGACCAAACACCTGCTAGAGAAACTGACCGAATTTCTGGATGCCGACCGGCGCGCCCAGCTGGCACAGGTAGATTCCATCGAAGAGGTACTGGACAAGCTGGAGGAGAAAGAGCAGAAACTCCTCTCAAAACTTAAAGCCGAACCCGACCCCGATAAACGGGAACGGCTCGAGATGAAGCTCGCGGTTTGCCAGGCGCAGTGCAAGAAAGGGGTCCAGATCATCGAAGAGCTGCTGGGCAAGAAAGCGGCGCCCGGTGAAGAACCCGACCCGGACTAACGACAGCGCGCACCCGGTCAAAAAAAACGGCGACCCGGTGGTCGCCGCGATATTCAGCTTATTCGGCGCTTACACCCTTCTGCGCCGGACCACCGCGACCAGGCCGACCAGGCCGGAACCGATACTGACTTCCACAAGCGACACACAGCCGTCATCAGGGGGTGGACCAGAATCCGGATATGAATTAGTCAGTACCGCGCCCGTTAACTGGCCGTCTACTGAAATGGCTTGAACGCCCTGATTTGCAACGCTGAGGTCACCGTCTGGAAAGGAAAAGATCACGCCCGTAGTGACAATATGGAGCACAGGCAGCGGGAAAGAAAAGTCAATGCTGAGGATACAACTGGCTGTTAACCCGTAATCCGTCATGTCTGGATCACTGACCCGGTTATCAAAAATATCGTCACTGCCCGGTCCAATGCCGGTTACAGTACCGAGGCTGGGCAAGGAATCACCGTCATCCAGGATGCCATTGCCGTTTCTGTCCGCGGCTGCTACCGATACATCGACAAGAGAACGAACAATTGTGAACCCGAACCCGTCGATATCGCCAAACAGCACATTGATGGTATCGGCCTGGGTGGGTAATGGCGAGACGAGAAGGTAAACGCATGCCGGTTTGGCTTCCTGTCCGGCGCATACCCGAAGAACAGGGATCGGCCAGTCCTGTTGAGAATCCCTGTTTCTCGCCGTCGTGAAATAATCTCAGCCCAAATGACTAGCTCACTCCTGGCGGATCCATCTACTCGCTTATATAGAAAATTTATTAATAAATTAATAATATTATTGAATGATTCTGGATCACCCATCTTCATAAATTATTTGTATAAATGTATTGATATTTTTCTTATAGAAGGGTTCAATTGCAACAATAATTATGAGGTTTAGGTGTGGTGATGAAATAGAAAGCAAGGCTGTAACGGTATAACTAACAGAGGTAATGCACCAAAAAGACTTGGAATCGCAATACTCAATACAAGAACCTTGGGGGGAGTAAAGTTATGGTCTATACACAGAAATCACCGGCATTATTCATTATTGGAATCATCATGCTCGCCATCTGGTGGCTCGCCGACAGCGGCACCATGGCACCCTATATTGAGCATCTCGCCAACGGCAAGAAGTATAAATATCTCTCGGAACTCACCAGCCTGCCCCTGTATTTCGGTATCGTCGCGGCGGTTATCGGTCTCTGGCAATGGTTTGGCAAACACAAGGAAAATCACTGGGACTATTATTCCTCGTCAATCGCGGGTGGCATGTTTATTCTTCTCATCGCGATGCTGGTGCGCTGGTTCGTCGCTCCGGAAGTTGCCGTGATCAGTACAAGCATGGGTAAAGTCGGTGACACCGGCGCCTATATCCACAAACTGCTGGGTCTCAACTACGTCGTGCTCGGCATCTTGACCGGTATCATCATCGTAAACGTGTTCAAGATACCCTCCTGGGCCGAGAACGGTGTTCGCCTTTCGCGTCTCGGCCTCAAGACCGGTGTCATCCTGCTGGGCACACTGTACAGCGCAGCCGAGTTGAAAAACCTGGGCGGACTTTCGATCGTCATGATCGGATTCTTCGTGCTGGGTTCGGTCGGACTGGTGCTGTGGATCGGCGCGCGCCGTCACATTCCCAACTCCATGGGTGGCGTGCTCTCTGCCGGTATGGGGGTCTGCGGAGTATCGGCGACGGTTGCCGCTGCACCCGTGGTACAGGCCAAGTCAGTTGAAATCGCCTATACCATCGGCACCATCCTGATCTGGGGCGTGGGCTGCATGTTTATCTTCCCGATCATCGGCAACCTGCTGGGCATGTCACATGTTCAGTTCGGCGCCTGGGCCGGAACCGGCATCCTCAACTCCGCGCAGGTCGCTGGTGCAGCGCTGGCCTATCAGCCCGACGGTATCGAAACCCTGAAGGTGGCGGAAATCTTCAATATCACCCGCGTACTGGTGCTGCCGATTATCGTCCTG
>CAMYIX010000084.1 GCA_947258615.1 uncultured Ectothiorhodospiraceae bacterium
GAGGTGGATGTCGAGGCCGGTGGTACCCGCCGCATCCGGGTGCGCGATAACGGCGGCGGCATGGCGCAGGAGGAAATTCCACTGGCCCTGTCACGCCACGCCACCAGCAAGATCGCCTCGCTGGAGGACCTGGAGCGCATCGGCAGCCTGGGCTTTCGCGGCGAGGCGCTGCCCAGTATCGCCTCGGTCTCACGCCTCAACCTGAGTTCACGTCTGCGCGGTTCGGACGCCGGCTGGTCCGTGCAAAGCAACGGCAGCGAACATGATCCCCGGGCCGCGCCCGTTGCGCACCCCGTCGGCACCACCGTAGATGTGCGCGACCTGTTCTACAACACCCCGGCGCGGCGCAAGTTCCTGCGCACGGAAAACACCGAGTTCAAGCACATCGAGCAGGTGGTGCGGCGCATCGCCCTGGGCTGCTTCCCGGTGGAGGTCCGCTTGCAGCATAACCAGCGCCCGGTCCTGCACCTGCCGTCTGCCGAATCCCGAGAACAACAGGAGCGGCGCATCGCCAGGGTGTGCGGGCAGGCCTTCATGGAGGCCGCCGTCCATGTCGAGCATGCGGGGGCCGGCCTGTCGCTGCGCGGCTGGATCGCCCAGCCGACCTTTTCGCGCAGCCAGCCCGACCTGCAGTTCTTTTATGTCAATCGGCGCATGGTGCGCGACAAGCTGGTGACGCATGCCATCCGCCAGGCCTACCAGGATGTCCTGTTCCACGGGCGTCATCCGGCCTACGTGCTGTTCCTGGACATGGACCCCGCCGGCGTCGATGTCAATGCCCACCCCACCAAGTACGAGGTGCGCTTCCGTGACAGCCGTCTGGTGCACGATTTCCTGTTCCGGACCCTGCATGAGGCGCTGGCGCAGGTCCGCCCCGACGGGGTGCAGCCCGCACCGCGACCGGCCCAGCCGTTACACGCACTGGATATCGGGACGGGACCGGGACAGGCCCCCCGGCAGGCGGGGATGTCGCTGGGCGTCGGTGAGCAGCTCGCCGGCTATGCGGCCCTGCACCCGAGGCCTGCACCGGTTGCCAGGTCCGCCCCCGCTGCCGGGGAACCGGCCGGCGACTGCCCCCTGGGCTTCGCGCTGGCCCAGCTGCACGGGGTCTATATCCTGGCGCAGAATGCGCAGGGCCTGGTGCTGGTCGACATGCATGCCGCCCATGAACGCATCACCTACGAGGGCCTGAAGGCATCCCGGGCGGGCGACGGGATCCGCAGCCAACCACTGCTGGTGCCGGTCAAGCTGAGCGTCAGCCAGCGCGAGGCGGAACTCGGCGAATCCCGTCAGGCCTGGTTCAGTGAACTGGGATTCGAGATCGATCGCATGGGCCCGGAGCAGCTGGTCGTGCGCCAGGTACCGGTCCTGCTGCACGACACGGATATCGAGGCCCTGGTGCGGGATGTGCTCTCCGATCTGCTCGAGCATGGCAGCAGTCAGCGCATCGAAACCGTGGTGAACGAGATATTCTCCACCATGGCCTGTCACGGCTCGATACGTGCCAACCGCCGCATGACGATCGATGAAATAAATGCCCTGCTCAGGGAAATGGAAGTGACGGAGCGCAGCGGCCAATGCAACCACGGCAGGCCGACCTGGGTGCAGATCGGGCTGGATGAGCTGGACAAGCTGTTCCTGCGGGGGCGCTAGCTGCACAACCGTCGCACCATGAATGAGTTATCTCGTGCGGGTGACCTGCCGCCCGCGGTATTCCTGATGGGGCCCACGGCCTCCGGCAAGACCGCCGTGGCCGTCGAGCTGGTCAAGGACTTCCCCTTCGAGATCATCAGCGTGGACTCCGCGCTGGTCTACCGGGGCATGGATATCGGCACTGCCAAGCCGGACGCCGGGACCCTGCGGGCCGCGCCGCACCACCTCATCGATATCCGTGATCCCTCGGAACCCTATTCGGCAGCGGAGTTTCGCGCCGATGCCCTGGACGCGATGGCGGACATGACGGCACGGGGACGGGTCCCGCTGCTGGTGGGCGGCACCATGCTTTACTTCCGCGCCCTGGAGCTGGGCCTTTCGGATATGCCGCCGGCCGACCCCGGGGTGCGCGCCAGGCTGGAACAGCAGGCGCAGCAGCTCGGCTGGACTGCCATGCATGCGCGCCTGCAGCAGATCGACCCCGTGTCGGCGGCGCGCATTCATGCGAATGACCCGCAACGCATACAACGGGCACTGGAGGTCTTTGAGCTCACTGGCCGGCCACTGAGCAGTTTTCATGCAGGCGGGCGGTCTGCGGCATTGCCCTATCGACTGATCAAGCTGGTCCTGGCCCCGGCGGATCGCGTGCTGTTGCAGGACCGCATCGAGCAGCGCTTCAATGCCATGCTCGCAGCGGGATTCGCTGATGAGGTCCGGCGACTGTTCCGGCGTGCCGATCTTGACCCCGGGCTTCCGGCCCTGCGCGCGGTCGGCTACCGGCAGGCGTGGGCCTGGCTGGACGGCCGGGTCAGCTATGAAGAAATGGTGAATCAGGCTATAGTAGCCACACGCCAGTACGCCAAGCGCCAGTTGACCTGGCTGCGCAGCGAGGAGGATACTTGGTGGTTTGACTCCGGGGGCCCGGATGTCAGTCGTGAGGTGGCGCGCCACCTCCGGGCGTGGCTCGGGAAAGTGATAACAAGTATGTGATTGTGCTGGAATTTCCAGTATTATCCCAAAAGGGTGCGGCAGCTATGATGGCAGAAGAAGAATTCGAAGGGAGACAGATCTTTGGTATATGGGACAAGAAAAAGGAGAAATGACATGAACAGAGGACAATCTTTGCAAGACCCGTTTTTGAATGCCCTTCGCAAGGAGCGAGTCCCGGTGTCGATTTATCTGGTCAATGGTATCAAGCTGCAGGGTCAGATTGAGTCATTCGACCAGTTTGTGGTGCTTCTCAAGAATGCCGTCAGCCAGATGGTTTACAAGCATGCGATTTCGACTGTCGTGCCTGCACGCAATGTCCGCTTCATGGGGTCGGACGCCGGTTCCGATAACAACGGTGCTAATGAGCCGGGCAATGCCTGACGCCATGACCACCGCACTACAAGGGCGGCTGTTTGTTCGAACGCCCTGAAAGTGGTGAACGGGCCGTTCTGGTCCATGTGAACTTTCCCGCCGGCAGTGACCGGGAGGATCTCCAGGAATTCACCGAACTTGTTCGCTCTGCGGGCGCGACCCCGGTTGCGACCGTTACGGCGACACGCAGTGCGCCGGACTCGCGCCTGTATGTCGGGCATGGGAAGGCTGAAGAGATCCGCGACACCGTCCAGCAGCAGCAGGCTGATATCGTTATTTTCAACCACGCCCTCAGCCCCAGTCAGGAACGCAATCTGGAGCGGCTGCTGTCCTGCCGGGTGCTGGCGCGGACGGGCCTGATACTGGATATCTTCGCCCAGCGTGCGCGTTCCTTCGAGGGCAAGCTGCAGGTCGAGCTGGCGCAGCTGCGACATCTGTCAACCCGGCTGGTGCGCGGCTGGACCCACCTGGAACGGCAGAAGGGCGGTATCGGCCTGCGTGGGCCGGGTGAGACCCAGCTGGAATCCGACCGCCGCATGATCAATGCGCGCATCAAAATGATCAACAAGCGCCTTGAGAAGGTCGAGCGTCAGCGTGACCAGGGGCGCCGGGCACGCAGCCGGGCCGATGTGTCCACGGTCTCACTGGTCGGCTACACCAATGCCGGCAAGTCCACACTGTTCAATGCGACTACCGGTGCCCATGCCTACGCCGCGGACCAATTGTTCGCGACCCTGGATCCTACTCTGCGGCGTATCGAAATACCCGCTGTGGGGCCCTTGGTGATGGCCGACACCGTCGGATTCATACGTCACCTGCCGCATGATCTGGTCGCGGCCTTCCGTGCCACTCTGGAGGAGACCCGCAAGGCCGATCTGCTGTTGCATATCGTTGACGCGCAGGATGCGGATCGTGCGGCGCGAATTGCCCAGGTCAACGAGGTGTTGCGCGAAATCAGGGCGGACAAGGTGCCGCAGCTTTACATCTACAACAAGATCGACCTCATCGGCATGGAGCCGCGGGTGGAGCGTGACGCCGAGGGCAGGATCAGCAGGATCTGGCTGTCGGCCATGAGTGGAGCAGGCCTCGACCTGCTGACGATTGCATTGACAGAGTTTTTTCAGGGTGCCCAGGTGCATGGATGGCTGCAGCTGCCGCCCCGGGCGGGCGCTATCCGTTCCAACCTGTTCGAGCTGGGATGCGTCCTGTCGGAGCACGTGGATGAACAGGGTGACTGGTGGCTTGAAGTCCGCATGGCGCGCCGTGATGTCGACAGGTTGACCGGCGATTCGGAGCAGGGCGTTCGCTTTCACCTTGCCGACGCCCACGATCTCCTTGCGGGAACTGCCTAGCCTTCTTTAGAATTAGCCTTTCGTATCGACAAAACGCTACCCCCGACCGGGTACGCATAATCTGAACTGGAGTCAACTATGGCCTGGAATGAACCGGGTGGTAATAACCGCGATCCCTGGGGTGGGCGTGGTGGCAGTGAGGGTCCCCCCGATCTGGATGAAGTCGTCCGCAAGCTGCGTGACAGGATGAACCGCCTGTTCGGAGGTCGCGGCGGTGGCAAGGGCAAGGGCAAGGGCACTGTACCGTCAATCAGCCTGGGTTTTATTGCCGTCCTGCTGCTGGTGGTCTGGGCCCTGTCCGGTATCTACCTGATCCAGCCGGCCGAGCGTGGTGTGGTGTTGCGCCTGGGGACATTCAAGGCCCTTACCGGTCCGGGTCCCCACTGGTATATGCGCTTTATCGAGAGCGTGGAAAAGGTCGACGTTGACAACGTGCGTACCGTCAGTCACCGCGCAAAGAATATGCGCTTTATCGAGAGCGTGGAAAAGGTCGACGTTGACAACGTGCGTACCGTCAGTCACCGCGCAAAGATACTGACCCGGGATGAAAACATCATCCAGGTGGAGCTGGCCGTGCAGTACCAGGTCAAGGACGCACAGGACTACCTGTTCCAGGTGCGCGATCCCGACTATACCCTGCAGGAGGCCACGGAAAGCGCCTTGCGTGAGGTCATCGGCGGCATCCCCATGGATGAATTCCTCAGCGGGGGCCGCGGCGAGATCGTGCGCCAGACCAAGGAGCTGATTCAGACCATCCTGGAGCGTTACCAGACCGGCCTGATCCTGACCAGTGTGAACCTGCAGGACCCGCAGCCGCCGGAAGAGGTGCAGGGCGCGTTCCAGGATGCCATCAAGGCCCAGGAGGACGAGGTCAAGTTCAAAAACCAGGCGGAGGCCTATGCACGTGACATCGTGCCACGGGCCCGCGGTGAGGCTGCCCGTATGCGCGAGGAGGCTATCGGTTACAAGGAACGGGTCATCGCGCAGGCCACGGGTGAGACCAGCCGTTTCCTGCAGACCCTCAAGGAATACGAGAAGGCCCCCGAGGTCACCCGCACGCGGCTTTACCTGGAAACCATGGAGGAGGTTCTCGCCAACACCAGCAAGGTCGTGATGCAGGCGCAGGACGGCAACAGTCTGATGTACCTGCCACTGGACAAGCTGATGGATAGACGCACCGACTACTCGCTGCCTGCGACTGAAGGGACGCCGATCAGCTCCGACTCCGGTGATATGGCACAGGAGAGCCAGCGCCGGCGCAGTCCGCTGAGAGAAGGAGGTACACGCTAATGGCTGCCAGTAGAATATTCATGGTGTTGATAGCGGCCGGCCTGCTGGTCCTCGTGACGTCGTTTTTTATCGTCGACGAGCGCCAGCTTGCCATCAAGTTCCAACTCGGCGAGATTGTCGATTCGGAATATGAGCCGGGCCTGCATTTCATGAAACCGCTGTTCATCAATAATGTCCGCAAGTTCGACAAGCGCATCCTGACCCTGGATACCCGTCCGGAACGCTTCCTGACCGGTGAGAAAAAGAATGTCAACGTGGACTTCTTCATCAAGTGGCGGATCAAGGAACCGGCGATCTTCTACACCTCCTTTGGCGGTGATGAGCGCCAGGCCTCACTGCGCCTGCTGCAGATCATCAATAATGGCCTGCAACTCGAGTTCGATCACCGTACCATCAAGGAGGTCGTGGCGACCGAGCGTGCCGAGATGATGGCTAACCTCACGGCCAAGGGCAACGAGGAAGTGCAAAAATTCGGCATCGAGATCGTCGACGTGCGCATCAAGCAGATCGAGCTGCCGGAGGATGTGCGGGCTTCGGTATTCCAGCGCATGCGCGCGGAACGCGAGCGGGTGGCGCGTGAACACCGGGCCCAGGGTGAGGAGACCGCAAAGGGCATACGGGCGGTGGCTGAAAGGGAGCGCACCGTATTGCTGGCCGAGGCACAGCGTGATGCCGAGGTCATCCGCGGTGAGGGTGATGCCGTGGCGACCGAGACCTATGCAGAATGCCTACCGCGGTGCACTCAGCAGCAAGCAGGACATACTGCTGCTGCAGCCGGATTCGGAGTTCTTCAGGTTCTTTAACTCCAACAAGGGCGCAGATCGCTAGTTCACAAGCAGGATGACTGCCGGATGCATACTCCCGGGCCTGTGCCCGGATTTTTTTGCGGATGAATGATGCCGGTGTGGGATGACTTGCTTGCAGCCCTGGCCCTGGTGCTGGTGATCGAGGGGATCATCCCCTTTGTCAGTCCGGCATCGATGCGCAGGATGCTGGAAACAGTTTCACAGATCGACGACAGGACCCTGAGAATCACGGGGCTGGTCAGCATGGTCTGCGGTGTTGTCCTGCTGTACCTGGTGCGCTAAAAAAATCACGGTTACCGGAAAGATGAGCAATAAAGACCAATGGCTGTTGCCGGAAGGCATTGAAGAGGTCCTGCCCCCCGAGGCCTGGCGTCTGGAGTGCGCCCGGCGCGAAATCCTCGACCTGTTTTCGGGCTGGGGTTATGACCTCATTATGCCGCCATTCATCGAGTACCTTGAATCCCTGCTCACCGGGACCGGCAACGATCTGGACCTGCAGACATTCAAGCTGACAGACCAGTTGACCGGGCGCATGATGGGCGTGCGCGCCGACATGACTCCGCAGGCGGCGCGCATCGATGCGCACCCGCTGAAGCGCGATGTACCTTCGCGTCTGTGCTACCTGGGAACGGTCCTGCGTACCCGTCCGGAGGGTTTTGCCGGGACCCGCAGCCCGCTGCAGGTGGGCGCCGAACTGTTCGGGCACGCCGGCATTGAAAGCGATGTCGAAATACTCAGGCTGGTCCTGGAGTCGCTCTCTGTCATGGGCATAACCGAGGTGCACATGGATCTTGGTCACGTCGGAATATTTCGTGCACTGGCTGCAGAGGCGGGCCTGGACACCCGGCAGGAGGCAGCCCTGTTCGATGCCCTGCAGCGCAAGGCCAGCACCGAGATTGACGAAATAGTGGCCGCAAGCAGTGCCAGTGCAGACCAGGCCAGGCGGCTGGCCTGCCTGGCGGAGCTCAACGGCGACCACGGGATTCTGGCAACTGCACGCACTGCCCTGGCGGGTGCCGGCGACGAGGTGTTTGCAGCCCTGGACAATCTCTGTGCCATTGCTGACGCCATGCAGCAGGACAGCGCAGACACGGCCCTGTTCTTCGACCTGGCGGAGTTGCGCGGTTACAATTTTCACACCGGGATGGTGTTCGCGGTCTTTGTCCCCGGACGCGGCCAGGAAATCGCCCGCGGTGGGCGCTACAACGATATCGGCAAGGTCTTCGGTGGAGCGCGTCCGGCGACGGGTTTCAGTATGGACCTCAAGACGCTGGTCGATCTGGATACCCGCGGGTACCAGCTGCCGGCCGGTGCCATATCCTCACCGGCGGAAAGTGACCCCGAGCTGATTGATATCGTCAGGGCATTGCGCGCGGCGGGTGAGCGGGTGATCTTTGACTTGCCCGGCCAGCCGGGCGATGCGGCTGCCATGGGCTGTGACCGGGTCATCGTCCGTGAAGGCGGGACCTGGGTAGTCCAGCCCGTTTCATAATATTTTCAAGGTCTCGTTAGCAGACAAGTGCAGGACGGCTGCCGTGTGCGTCTACCGGCCTGGGCAATCGATTATTGATAACTACAGAGAGAATTTTCATGGCTAAGAATGTTGTCGTCATCGGCACCCAGTGGGGTGACGAGGGCAAGGGAAAGGTCGTCGATCTGCTGACCGACAAGGCCTCGGCCGTGGTGCGTTTCCAGGGCGGTCATAACGCCGGTCATACACTGGTGATCGATGGCGATCAGACCATACTGCATCTGATCCCGTCCGGGATCCTGCGCGAGGACGTGCTCTGCCTGATCGGTAACGGTGTCGTGCTGTCACCCAGCGCGTTGCTGGAGGAACTCGGGATGCTGGAGAAGAACGGTATCCCGGCACGTGACCGGCTCCGGATCAGCGAGTCCTGCCCCCTGATTCTCCCCTACCATATAGCGCTGGACCAGGCGCGTGAAGTGGCACGCGGCAAAAAGGCGATCGGCACCACCGGCCGCGGCATCGGTCCGGCCTATGAAGACAAGGTATCGCGTCGCGGCCTGCGGTTGGGCGAACTGCTCGACCCGGATCATTTCAGGGAACGCCTGCGCGAGGTCATGGAATACCACAACCACGCCCTGCAGCATTATTTCAAGGCTGACCCGGTGGACTACGAGCAGGTACTTGACGAGGCCCTGGCACAGGGAGAGCAGATAGCATCGCTGGTGGACGATGTACCCGGTCTGTTGCACCGCATGCGCGCCGAGGGCAAAAGCATCATGTTCGAAGGTGCGCAGGGTGCCTTGCTGGATATCGATCACGGTACCTATCCGTACGTGACCTCCTCGACGACGACCGCCGGTGGGGCAGCCAGCGGCAGCGGTGTCGGGCCGTGCGATCTCGACTATGTGCTGGGTATCGTCAAGGCCTACACCACCCGTGTCGGCGCCGGCCCGTTTCCGACCGAGTTGTTCGACGCTGACGGCAAGCACCTGGGGGAGAAGGGCCACGAATTCGGGGCGACCACCGGACGTCAACGGCGCTGCGGCTGGCTGGATACCGTTGCGCTGCGTCGTTCGCTTGCCATCAACAGCGTGACCGGCATGTGCATTACCAAGCTCGACGTGCTGGATGGCATGGATACCATCAAGATCTGCGTTGCCTACCGGCTGGACGGCAAGATCGTAGACACCCCGCCAGCGGGCGCCGACAGGATCGAAAAGTGTGAGCCGGAGTATATCGAAATGCCCGGCTGGTCCGAGTCCACGCTGGACGCGAGCAGTTTCGGGGAGTTACCTGCTGCCGCGCAGGACTACCTGCGCAAGATCGAGGAACTCTGCGCCACCCCGGTCGATATCATCTCCACTGGCCCTGACCGTGCCGACACCATCATAATCAGGCATCCATTCGAAGCCTGACTGACCGCCTCCAGAGGGAGGCCGCTATCGCGATGGGGCCGGTTGCCCGGGGCGGGCATGTCCCGGACGGGGAGTGGTGCGGGCGGATCCTGCTGCTGCGACTGACCCTTGCTAGTCGCCGCATTCCCCGCTGGTCTTGGGGTACTTGTCCTTGATCTCCTGGATCTTCTTGTCCTGTTCCATCTGCTCGGTCTTGTCGCCATGCCGGGCCTTGAAGGCCGCGTCCAGCTGGTCGCCGATGCTGGGATACTCGGCCTGGCGGCGTATGGCGTAATTTTCCAGCAGGCCATGTTCTGAAATCTTGGCGAGTGCCCGCCTGAGTTGCTGCTCGCTTGGCTTGCTGCTGGTTGAGTTCCATTCCGCAATATAGGGCGGCTGGCCGGGGTCATCGTGCTTGATCACGAAGTCGACACCTGCGTGCATGCTGGGGTACAGGTAATGCACAGCATGGCAGAGTGAGCGGGCACTGACATCGGAGCCGATCAGGGTCTGCTGCGAAACAACCTGGCGTATCTGGTGCTCCGAGCGCTGGGTATTCTGCCAAATCACATAGAGCCAGCCGCATGCCAGGATGAACAGGACGATGAGCGTGGCGAGTATCCAGTCTTCTATGATCATTGTGGTGAACGCCTTTGCAGGTAGTGGGATATTGCAATCTTATATCACACTGGCCGTATTCGTCGAGGATAAAATCTTCAGAATCAGTCGCATAACGACAGTGTGAGGGGCCTGCCGTGAACGCCGGTTGCGGGTGTCGTGGTGCGAAGACCGCCCGGCCGCTGCGGCGTGGCCCTGGCTGGCCCATGCGCGCAGCGGCCGGTCTGGTGAAGCTAGTTGTTGAGCGCGCCCTGATCGATCCATTGCTGGATGGTTGCGATGTGGCCGGGCTTGAGTTCATGCCCCCGCCCGATGGCCACGGATTCCGGACCCGTCGGCGGCATGTCGATCTTGGGGCTGACCTTGCCGCTGATGATCCGGTACAGGGTGCTGGACTCGCTGTCCCCGGGGACGATTACCTGGCCAAACCGGGTGCCCGTCATCACGTTGGCGTAACTTGTCATGACGAAGCCGCTCTTCTCGGAACCCTCACCTTTGCCGTCGTGGCACTTGATGCAGTACTCGTTAAGTACCGGCTGTACGTCCGCCGAATAACTGACCTGTTTGCTGCAGCCGGTGCCGATGAGAGGTGCGGCGATGGCAAGACCGATAATCAATACACTGGAACGCATTTCATTCTCCCTGATAAGTGTCTCTCTGCGTGTTTACGTTACACCAACTCGATGCGGATAACCATATATCAGAGTTGCTGTCTCTGTTCAATCAAGCCTTGCCGGCCGGGTTGTGCGCAGGCTAGGAGCCGTTCTCCGCAACCTCTGCCGGAAGCCTGTAGAACCACAGTTGGTACATCGACGTGAACCACTGGATGACGAATGCCACACCCATGAAGATCCCGCTGATATAGACCACCCACGAAAATGGCTGGTAGAGCTTGGTCAGGTACCAGGACATGATATCCACAAAGATGGCAATAAAGGGGGTGATGATAATCAGGCATTTCAGCCATTTTGGCCTGACCTGCGCATGCAGGAAAATCGTGCCCATGATGAAGAAGATGAAGGTCATCCCGAACAGGTGGATGTGCGAGACAGGTACCATGGTGTAGATGTCCTGCCCGGTATCGAGTTGCACCATCTTGATCACATTTTCATAGGAGTCCAGGTTCGGGATATGGGGATTTGACATGCGAATTTCCGTATCCCCGCCATGACAGCTGAGGCAGTGCGACTGCATCAGCGGCAGCACCTCTTCCCGGAACGGCTCCATTCCCGCGCCACTACGGACCCAGCCGGTGATCACGGCGGCATCTTCCGGCTTGATCATTCCAGACATGGGGCCCTTGAGGGCGGCCTCCAGCCGGGTGTCCTTCTGGGAGCCGCTGTAGGCCAGCTGGATATCGGTGTGTGACAGGCCCGGTCGTCCGTCCCTGCTGCCATGCACATGAAAGGTCTGGATCATGGCGAACAGGTAGCCGTTCCCCAGGACCAGCAGGGTCATGGTGTACAGTGCCCGGCAGCCGGTTGGCTGGCGCTGGAAGTGGTCTAGGCCCGTTGTTCCCATGAATCGTCCCCGTGAGCTGGCGTGCGCCGGCTATAATACCAGAAGGCGGTCCTGGGCAATGTCCTGAGAGGCGGGTGCATACTGGCCGCGCCGCCGGAATTGCCCGGCGGTTTTGCCGTCGTCAGGAGGGACTTGCTAAAGGGATTTTCTTTGATCCATGTCAATAAATCCGGATTTCCGATTTGCTAGCGTCAATATAGTATCTATGCTTATATCAACCCACGGTTAAAGAGGAAGGAGGGCATGCAATGATTGTTGAAACAACTGATCCGATCACCGGAAATGAAGTAACTGATCTCGAGAATGCACCTTTTATCCTTGATGGCGATCTCAAGATCTACTTCGAATCTGAAGCGAGCAAGGCTGAGTTTCAGGATATACCGGTGGAGCATCCCGGTGAAGATTTCGAGCATAACCTGGACAACCCGCAGGCGATGGGGCCGGGTGATGGAAAGCACGATGACGTGCACAAGGAATAGCATCAACTCCTTCGTAATCGCTCGCTAAGGTATTCAGAAGACGGCCGGCGCGGTATTCCGCGCCGGCCGTTTTTGTTTCCGGGCAGGCGCCTGCCGGATGGTGTGGTGGCTGCAGCAGACCTTACAGCGTGCTGACCGGCATTCCCATGATCGGCCACACGATGCCAACGGCGAAGGCCACCACGACCATCAGCAGCAGGCTGGCGGGGATGCCCGCCTTGAAGAACTGGGCCGCTGTGAACTGCCCGGAGTCGTAGGCAATGGCATTGGGTGCGGCACCGACCAGCAGCAGGTAAGGGCAGGCCGCCACGGCCAGTGCTGCGAACAGGACCACCTCCTGCGCCACACCCAGGTAGGGTGCGATCACCAGTGCAACCGGCAGGGATATCGCGATGGCGGCCACGTTCATGATGAAGTTGGTCATGAGCATGATGAAGAATGCAATGCCCATCACGAACACGAACCAGCTTGACTGCTGGAACATGACCAGCCAGTTGACCGCCATCCATTTTGCCGCGCCCGTTTCCCAGAGGCAGAAGCCGATGCTCATGGCCCCGGCAAACAGCAGGATGATATTCCAGGGTATCTGTTCGAGATCTTGCACCGAGAGAATGCGGAACATGAAAAACAGGATGGTCGAAACCAGCACAACGGAGGTCTTGTCGATTTCCGACATGGCGGGGACGAACGACTTGAGTGACAGGGTGGCGATGACGCCGAGCACGACCAGTGCCACGAAGATCTCCCGGCCGGTAAGGGGGCCGGTTTCCTCGTAGAGGCGCCGGGCCTTTTCCCGCAGTCCCGGGATGGTGGCCTTTTCGGGTCTGAACAACACCATGATCAGACCCCAGGTCAGGAAGACCAGCAACCAGCCGATCGGAAACATGAAATAGGTCAGTTCGAAAAACGAGACCTTCTGCCCGACGATGTCGTTGTAGAAGCCGATGGCCACGGCGCCGCGGGCTGCGCCCAGCAGGGTAATCATGCTGCCGGCACCGGCCACGAAGGCCATGCCGATGAACAGGCCCTTGCCGAAGCGCGTGGACTTGTCTTGTTCCCCATACAGGGTATAGATCGCCATCAGGATAGGAAACATGGTCGCGGCCACCGCCGTGTGCGCCATGATGTGGGTCAGCGCGGCGGTCACCACGAAGCAACCCAGGTAGATCATGCTGGTGCGGTCGCCGACCACGGTCAGCATCTTGTAGGCCAGCCGCTTGGTCAGGCCGACCTTGGTAAACACCATGCCGATGACCAGCGAACCGAAGATGAACATCACCGAGGGGTCCATGAAGTCCTTGAAGGCCACCTCGGCGGGGCGGATGAAGAACAGCGCCTGCACTACACCGATGACCAGGCTGGTGACGCCGATTGGAATGACCTCGAAGACCCACCAGATGCCGGCCAGCAGGAACAGGGCAATGGCGGCCTTGCCCTCGCGGGTCAGTTCGAAATGCTTGCCCGCGGGATCGATGGCATCGGGAGGCGGGCTCATAAGGTAGACCGTCAGAAAAGCGCTCAGACCCAGCAGAATAAAGGCAAGCCGCTTGAAGTCCAGTTCCAGGGCAGGTTTCCGGAAATGTATGGGGCCAATCATGGAAAGGCCTACTCCTTGCCGGTCCGGGGAAGCATATGCAATTTTTTCTGGGAACAAACCGTATTGGCGATTCGCTCGAAGATATCGACCAGACGAACCACCCCGATGACCTTTTCATCCTCCACGACTGGAAGGATCAGGATGTCCTGGACCAGCAGCAGGTAGGCGCACTTGGCGAAGGGGTCGTTGAGGCTGACTGTGTTCTCTATCAGGGTCATGACACCGGACACGGGTTTCCTGGCTTCCTCCATTACCTTCAGGGTGAAACCTTCCTGCCAGATGAGTGACAAGGCGGTGAAGTCATCACTGATTCCCTGGAAGGGCTGGTGCCCCTTGTAGTCGGGCGTTTTTTTGCTGAGGTAGGCCGGCCCGACAGCCCGGGTCAGGTCCCGTAGCGAGAGGTAACCCTGCAGGTGCTGGTCATCGTCGGTGACTAGGATGGTGCGGTACTTGTGGCCCTCGGACAGGTTGCTGTGCATCAACTGGATGGCGTCGCAGATGGAGGCACTGGCCGGTACGTGGGGGTAGTCTGTGATGGGGACATAGCAATCCCGGACATGCAGATCGTCAAGCATCAGGTGTGGTCCTCCCCGGAGAGTGCCAAGTTTGCAGAAAACCCTGCGACAGGAAATTGACTGAAATCAGGTGCGTTGTCAATTCATTGCCTGGTGAGCGTGATTTCATGGACCATACACCCGGCGAACCTGTGGCTGATTGATAATGTAGCGTTATCCGGCCACCCCCGGCAGCCAGGCTGTACTGCCTTGGAATATAATCCCCGCACCGATTTCCAAGCGTGCCACTGGCGCGGCCATCCGGAACCAGGCAGGGCGCTATCGCCGGAGTACGACTCCCACCTCGGGTTCCACGGGATATGATAATTTTCTTGTCCCAGATCAATAAAAATAAGCAAATAATAATGTTATAATAAGCTAACGTCGGAGTATGGCCATTTGGCCCTCCAGGCGCTTATTACGGAGGATTCGCCATGTTGAAAGTAATTATTGGATTTATCGCAGGTATCGCCCTGCTGGGGATTGTAGGTTTCAATACGGCCGGCAGCTTCATGATGGTTGAGCATGAAAGCCCCTACGGTATAGAGGAAACGGCGGCCCGGATTCAGGCCAATATCCAGAAGATGTCACACCGCGGCTGGACGCTTTCCGGGTTGCGCGACCCGTCCAAGGCCGTGGCCAACTCGGGCAGGAATGTACCCCCCGTACTGCTGGTGGAGGCCTGCAGCACCGATTACTCGGGTGTGCTGCTCGCCGATGACCAGGCACGCATCCTGTCCATCATGATGCCGTGCACCATCACCATCTACAAGAAGGAAGACGGCAAGACCTACATCGGTACCATGAATTCAGGCCTGATGGGCAGGCTGTTCGGCAAGAAGGTGGCCGCCGTCATGGACGAGGTTGCCAAAGACCAGGCCGAGTTCCTGAAGTTCGATGACAGTGAGCCAGCGCCACCGCTGATCCGGGTCAAGCCGGGCGGTGGTAGTGCCGGTGGTCCGGAAGCCGCCGGGTGCTGAGCAGTCAGCTCGCCTGATACGCTAAGGCAGCGGCCGTGTTCGGCCGCTGCGGCGCGCGGGCCCTGTCTTTTATTTCAACGGATTCCTATTATTAGCTCATCCACTCCTGCGGAGAGATGCCATGTTTACAAAAGATCAATTGATTGCGCCTGTGCTGGGAATCGCCATTGCCATGGCGCTGCTGGTGGCCACACCAGCCGGCGCAACGGCACCGCCCGCGGTTGCGGAACCGGTAGCGGAGAAAAGCAAGTCGACTGCGGATCATTCCAAGTTTGAGGAACTCGATATCAATTTCAAGTCGGGGCCGGAAGTGACCCAGGCCTGCCTGAAATGTCATACCGAGGCCGCCAAGCAGATCCACAAGACCAAGCACTGGAGCTGGGAATACACCAATCCGGTTACCGGCCAGAAGCTGGGCAAGAAAAATGTCATCAACAACTTCTGCACCTCGGTCACCTCGAACAACTCATTCTGTTCGGCCTGCCACATCGGCTACGGGTGGGCGGATGACAGTTTCGATTTCACCTCCGAGGCCAATGTCGACTGCATCGTCTGTCACGACACCACCGGGAACTACAAGAAGCTGCCGGGGCTGTCGGGCCATCCCAACTACGAAACCATGGAGTGGCCGCCGCATTCGGGCAAATTCCGACCGCCGACCGACCTGAAAAAGATCGCACAGAATGTCGGGCCGACCAGCCGCAAGACCTGCGGAACCTGCCACTTCCGTGGCGGCGGCGGTGATGCGGTCAAGCACGGCGACCTCGACAGTTCGCTGGAGAACCCCGGGCGCTACCTCGATGTGCACATGGACAGCGAGGGACTGAACTTCAGCTGTTCGCGTTGCCATGTGACCGATGAGCACGAGGTCTCCGGCAGCCGCTACGCGGTGACCGCGGCCGACGAGAAGGGTGTGCTGATACCCGGCAGCCAGGATACGCGCAATCCCACGACCTGCGTGGCCTGCCACGGCAACACACCGCATCCCGACAAGATGGCGAAACTCAACGATCATACCCGCAAGCTGGCCTGCCAGACCTGCCACATCCCGGCCTATGCGCGCAGCACGCTGCAGACCAAGATGAGCTGGGACTGGTCCACGGCGGGCAAACTCGACGAGCAGGGTCACCGCATCCAGCTCAAGAACAGTGCGGGCAAGGTCGTCTACGACAGCAAGAAGGGCAATTTCACCTATGACCGTTACGTGGTTCCCGAGTACCAGTGGTTTAACGGCGAGGTGAAATTCACCCTGTTCGGTGACAAGGTCAGCGACGATGAAGTCGTCAAGATCAACGACTTCCAGGGTGATGCGGATGACCCGGATGCCCGTATCTGGCCGGTGCGCGTATTCCGTGGCAAGCAGATGTACGACAAGGGTCTGCAGACCCTGGCCGTGATGCACACCGCGGGCGAGGATGATGCCGCCTTCTGGGGTAACTACGACTGGGACAAGGCCATGGAATGGGGCATGCGGGCTGCCGGTTCCGAGTACAGCGGAGAACTCGGCTTCGTGTCCACCGAGATGAGCTGGCCAATCACCCACATGGTGTCGCCGAAGGAAGATGCGCTGGGCTGCGAGAGCTGCCATACCGACGGCGGCCGGCTGGCCGGTATAGAGGGAATCTACCTGCCGGCACGCGACAGGATGCCGCTTATCGATACGATAGGCTTCGGACTGGCCTTGCTGGCGCTGATAGGCGTCCTGATACACGGCGGTATCCGTGTCATCCTTGCCAAGAGAGAGGGTTAAGACAATGGAGAGAATCTACATCTTTAAACGTTTCGAACGCTTTTGGCACTGGACCCAGGCCCTGCTCATTATCACCATGATGATTACGGGCTTCGAGATACACGGGACCTACACCAATCTGGGTTTTGAAACAGCGGTGGAGGTGCACACCATTGCCGCCTGGGCGCTGATCACCCTGTGGGTATTCGCTATCTTCTGGCACTTCACCACCGGTGAGTGGAAGCAGTACATCCCCACCACCGAGAAGGTGGAGGCGATGATGCGCTACTATCTCACGGGAATCTTCACCCATGCAGAGCATCCGTTTCGCCAGACCACGCTGCACAAGCACAATCCCCTGCAGCGCCTGGCCTACCTGTTCGTGAAGCTGATGATCAATCCGTTGATCTGGGCCAGCGGGTTTCTTTATCTGTTCTACACTTCGTGGGAGAGCTGGGGCCTGGGCTGGATGAACCTGGAATGGATCGCCACCGCGCACGTCATCGGCGCCTTCATGATGCTGATCTTCTTCATCGCCCACATCTATCTTGCGACCACCGGTCACAAGCCAATGTCCCACATCAAGGCGATGATCACCGGCTGGGAAGAGATTGACTAGCGTTTGGTAATGCGAATAACAACAGCAATGCCTGGTACAAGGCAGGTAAACATGGCGAAGCTTGAGAGCCCGTCAACCCGGGCTCTCTTTTTTGCCCTGCTGGCAACCCTGTTTCTGCTGCCGGGCCATGGCGTCAGGGCCGCCGGCATTGCTGATGCGGATGCCATTCCGCATGTGGGTAAGCGGGCGCGTGCGACCTACCAGCAGGTCTTCCTGTCGGCCGACAGGCACCGTGCCTTTGCGATCGCACCGGGTGGTGCCTGGGCCTGGTCGTCTGGCGAGGCCAGTGCCGAGGAGGCGCGCCAGGTCGCCGTGAAGGCATGCCAGCAGCACACGAGCCAGCGCTGTGTGCCCTATGCCGTGGATGACGCGCTGGTGTTCTCGCGCGAGCAGTGGGGCAGGCTCTGGGGACCCTATCAAACGGCCGAACAGGCCGCGACGGCCGTGACCGGCACGCAGGTGGGTGAGCGCTTTCCGGATATCGCCTTCACCGGCCCGGACGGGGAGCGCCAGTCGATAGCCGGCCTGCGCGGCAAGGTCGTGATGGTGCACTTCTGGGGCTCCTGGTGCCCGCCCTGTCTGCGCGAACTGCCTACCCTGGATACCCTGCATCGCATCCTGCAGGACAAGACCGGTGAAGACGTCGCCCTGGTCCTGCTGCAGCTGCGCGAACCGATCAGCAGTTCGCGCGAGTGGGCGCAGCGACAGGGATTTGCCGGACTGCCGCTGGCGGATTCCGGTGCCAGCGGTGAGGATGACAGCTTCCTGGAGACCGCCGCCGGCGAGCAGATTCCGGACCGGACCCTTGCCAGGGTGTTCCCGTCCAGCTACGTGCTCGACCGCAACGGGATTGTGCTGTTTGCCCACACCGGCCCGGTTCATGACTGGACCGAGTACCTGCCTTTCTTCCAGGATGCGGCGGGACACGCGGCCGGAACGGAATAAAGGTGTCAGGAACCTTTAATCTTTCAAAAAAGGTTCCTGACACCTTTATTTTCAGACCCGCATACGCTGGTGGGTCCATTCATGTATATCAATGCGGGGCAGGACCTCGTTCCTGGGGAACCTGGCCAGTGCGATGACACGAGGGGCGTCCGTGCCGATGCTGACCTCGACCAGATCCAGCCGGTTGCTGGACTCGGCTGCGTCTTCGCTGCGTTTGATCCCCATCCTGTCTACCCGCAATGACGTCTTCTCCATCCGGACGAAGCTTTCCGGGTGACTGAATACCCCTATCACCTCGTTCAGGGTTTCCGTGGGGGAGGCCAATGGTGTGTCCTTCATACTGGCTTCGATCTGCTTGAGCTGTTCCCGGGTTTTTTCCATGTCGAGACTGTCCCAGTGGTTGGCCTGCCGGGATCTCAGTCTGGCCTGCAGGATACGCTGCTCGTCTTCTAGTCTTTGTCGCGAAAGCCGCAGTTGCACAACACCTTCCAGGGCCTTGGTGGTCAGTCCTTCGAGCATGCAGTTCTTCAGCCCCTGGCGTGTTTCGGCTTCTGTCGGTGCGGGTGCATAGACGTGGTGGTCGGAGAAGTTGACGGCAATCTGGCGTACCTCCTTTTTCAGGGTGTTGCCGGTGAGTTCCATGCCCAGTGCCGTCTTCTCCGTCTTGTGCATGCACAGCAGCGCGCAGATCTCCTTGATATCGTGATGCCGGTAGTCGTCGATAAAGTCCCTCAATTCCGAACTCCGGCTGAAGACCGATTGCAACTCCTCGACGTTGGCAAAGAAGGCGTTGACGCTGGGATTGGAAACAAAGGTGTTACTGCTGATCTCGATGGCATCCGGAATCTGCTCGATGATCGAGTCGATATAGGTGAGGGCGGTGGTGACGGGGTCCACCAACCGGTGCCGGTAGCCATTTACCAGGCGTATGCGCTCATCGGTACTCTGGATGACGTGTTCGATAGTGTCCTGGACGACGCTGCTGGCCTGCCCGTCAGCACTCCGGCGGCCGGGCCGGGTGCGACGCAAGGCGTTGCGTATCCTGGAAATACCGAATTCAAGCAGGCCATTCATCGGGCGTATAGCGACACTCAGTTTACACTCACTTATAAAGTCTAATTCATCATGGGTAGAGGCGGATTGATATAAGTCAAACTATACCAAGTAATTAGCGTCTATATTTAGTGTAGAAAAGACTTGCGGAGCATACTGAATAAGGAGGTCAAGCCATGGCTATTTCAGTCACCCTTGAGGAGTTTCTCAGCCGCCAGCATGCGCAATATGCCCTGATTCCCCACCCCCATACGGGTAGCAGCATGGAGACGGCGGAACAGGCCCATGTCCGCGGACAGCAGCTGGCCAAGGCGGTCATACTGAAGGAGGAGGAACGCTACCTGATGGTTGTTGTGCCGTCGGTCGAACATGTTGATCTGGCGGCCTTGCGTGCACAGTTCGGGCACAGCGTTGAACTGGCAACGGAGGATGAACTGGCGCAACTGTTTCCCGACTGTGCTGTGGGTGCCATACCACCTGCCGGGCCCGCGTGGGGGATGGAGACCTATCTCGATGAATGCCTGCTCGATGAGCCCGAGGTGTTTTTCGAGGCCGGCGATCATGAGGAACTGGTCCGTATCGATGGCGGTCAGTTCGCGCAGATGCTCAGTAGTGCGCGCCGCGGCCACTACGGTCACACCCTGTGACGGCGGCCCGGTGGCTGCAGGGGTTAGACAACCCGCTGTAACAGCTGCCGCTCCGGGAAGGTGTGATTAAGTCGTGATTGCGAGAAGCGTAGCGGCGAAGCCATCTCTATCTCGTTCATGGTACTGTCAAGAGATTGCTTCGCTACTTACGCAATGACGTCACTCGGTAATGAATCAGAGGCTAGCTGACCAGCACAACGGGGCAACCGGGCAGGCTGCGCAGGCGTTCAATATTGTCCGCGGTAAGCAGGTCCTCGTTCCGGCCAATCACCAGGCTGCGGGCACGGCTGGGTTGTATCTGCCTGATGAGTTCAGTCATGTCCGGTTTGACGGCTTCCCGGATTTCGGCCGACTGCTGACCCAGCCGGTCTGTTGCCTGGGCACGCAGTGTATCGAGTACCTCAGGTGATTCGGCCACCAGTAGCACAGTGAGGGCGTAATCCCCGGCACGGGCCAGTCGCGCGCCAACCCCGAGGGCACGCTGCGCGGATGCCGAGCCATCGAAGATCACGACGATCGGCCGGCGTGCGGCGTTTTTCCGGGTCGCAAACATGCGCTGGTCGGCAACCGACAGGGCGTGGCGGGTGGCACCGAGCAGCATCAGGTCCATTGCCTCGAGCATTTCCCGCAGCAGGGTGGCCGGTTCGCCGCGGACCGTACGGAAAGAGCAGTGCAGGCCGCTGCGACTGGCGAGTGCTGTCAGCGCCTGTTCGGCAGCACGTGCCTGGATCCTGAACTGGCGTTCAAGTTCCGCTGACTGCAGGTGCCGTTCCACATGGGTCAGGCGGCAGATTTCGCGTGCCAGCGGCAGTCCGGCCAGCGACAGCAACTCGACATCCTCCACGAACAGGCCATGGATCTCGGCGGGTGCTTCGCCGGTGAGCAGGCTCAGCGTTTCCAGGGTGGCACGGTCAGACTCGAGGTTGACCAGCATGACCGCGATCCGTGCGGGTGGGTGTTTGGCATGCTCCGGCATCGTCAGGCCTCTGGTGCGGAACCGCTCGCACCGAAGGCATGCCGCTTTTCGGCGAATTCGATCAGCCGTGCGCGTATCCGCTGGTTGGCCGAGTCGGCGGGAAAATCGCCCTGTGCGTCGCACTCGCCGGCTTCAATACCGGTCAGGAGTTCCATGCACTGGTCGATGGTCTCCACCGGATAGATGTGAAAACGCTGTGCCGCCACCGCCTCGATTACGTCCCGGCGCAGCATCAGGTGCTTGACGTTGGAGGACGGGATCAGCACACCATGGATCCCGCCCAGTCCGCGTTTCGAGCAGATGTCGAAAAATCCCTCGATCTTTTCGTTGACCCCGCCGATGGCCTGGATCTGACCAAGCTGGTTGACCGAGCCGGTGATCGCCAGGCTCTGCCGGACCGGGACCTGGGCGAGCGCGGAGAGCAGGGCGCAGAGTTCGGCCGCCGAGGCACTGTCACCCTCGATGCCACCGTAGGTCTGCTCGAACACCAGGCTCGCGAACAGGGACAGGGGCTGGTCGATGACATAGCGGGCTGCCAGGAAGCCCGATAAAATCAAAACGCCCTTGGAGTGTATTGGCCCGCCGAGTTCCACCTCGCGTTCGATGTCCACCACCTCACCCGACCCCAGGGCGACGCGGGCGGTGATACGGCAGGGGTGGGCAAAGGCCGACTCGCCAAGCTGGGCGACGGCCAGGCCGTTGACCTGGCCTGTGCGTTCGCCGTCGGTATCGATCAGGATAGTGTCGCGCAGTATCTCCTCCTGCAGGCGGTCGCGGATGCGGCTGTCGCGACGGATACGGGCATCGATCGCATGTTGGACCGCTTCACTGTCGATGATCTGCCTGCCGTTGTTACGCGCGTAGAAATCCGCCTCGCGCACGATGTCGGCCGCGTGGCGGACCTGTGCGGAGATCTTTTCCGTATCTCCGGCATGGCGCACGCACTCCTCCAGCACCCGGGCGGTACCTGTGCGGTCCAGCGGATTGAGGCGCTCGCGTTTGCAGTGGGTGGCCAGCATCCGGGCGAACAGCTGGCTGTTCTCCGGCGTGCGGTCGATCACGTCATCGAAATCCGCCGCCACCTTGAACAGGTCCATGAATTCGGGGTCATAGGCCTGCAGCAGGTAGTAGAGCAGGCGATTGCCCAGCAGAATGACTTTGAGGCCGAGTGGTATCGGTTCCGGTTCGAGCGAGACCGTGCTGACCAGGCTGAGTTCCTCGCCGAGCGAGCGGATGCGGACCCGGGACGATTTCAGGGCGCGCTTCAGGCCCTCCCAGGCGAACGGCTGCACCAGTAGCTTGGCGGCATCCAGGACCAGGTAGCCGCCATTGGCGCGGTGCAGGGCGCCGGCCCTGATCAGGGTGAAGTTGGTGATCAGGGTGCCCATTTCGGACATGTGCTCAATCCTGCCGACCAGGTTGGGGAAGCTCGGGTGGTCCTCGAAGACCAGCGGGGCACCTGAATCGCCCCCATGGTCGATGATGACGTTGACTGCATAGCGGCGCATCGCCGGTGATTCACCGGACTCCGGTCCCGGGGTGCGGCCTCCGAGCAGGAGCTTGGCCGGGACCTCGCCCTGTTCCGGGCTCTTGAGAAAGACATCGGTGTTGTCGACGATATCGGCCTGCATTTCCCGGAGATAGGCGACGACCTGCGCCAGTGCGTGGTACTTGTCGAGTAACTGGTCGAACAGGCCGCCAACGGCATACATCGACACATCACGATCGAGCTCACGTATCTTGGCACGTACCTTGCGCGCCTCCTGGGGTATCGCCTGCATGGCGCGCTGGAGTTCCTTGCCGACCTCCTCGGTGACCTGTCCCAGGTGCTCCTTTTTGTCCTGCGGCAGCTTTTCGTATTCCTGCGGGCTGATGGCCTTGTCCTTGTGCAACGGGGCGAACACGAAACCGGTCGCCGTCTGGATGATCTTGATGCCACGTTCCCTGGCAAACTGCTGTACGTCCTCGAAGGTCTTTTCCTGGTATTCCTTGAACTCCTCCTCGATCGCCTGCTGGCGGGTCTGGTAGTCCTCGCTTTCAAAGGCCGTGGGTATGGCCGTGTAGGCCTCGACGATAAGCTGGGCGATGTCACTGCGCAGTTCAGCTCCCTGTCCGGCCGGCATGTGGAGCGCACGGGGCCTGGTTGAATCGGAGAAGTTGTTTACATAGCACCAGTCGTCAGCCGCAGGCAGTAGGGCGCTCTTTTGCTCGAGGATGCGCCTGACCACACTGTGGCGGCCGCTGCCCGGAGTGCCGAGCACGTACAGGTTGTAGCCGTCAGGCACCATCCCGGTGCCGAAGTGAATGGCCTCGACGGCACGGTCCTGGCCCATGACATCGAGCAGGTCCTCCAGTTCCTCGGTGGTTTCAAAATCAAACAGCCCCGGGTCGCATTCCTGGTAGAGCTTGTCAGGGCTCAGTGGCTTGGCTGGTTCCATGGATTGGTCTCGTATGCTGGCGTCGGGGGCAGGTCCGTTGACAGTGGCAGTTTTTGATTGCCGGATTTATATACTGATTATGGACCATAGAGCCATGTACTGTTCTGATTTGCGTCAATAAGCAGCGTGTCGGTCGCAGAGGAATACGGGTGGTGCCCTCACGGGGAGTCACAGGATCCAGCTACGGCCATGTACAACCCGTTTCCGTGGTCGCGCGGCAACTCCGGGCCAGCGGTAATCTGCTACCTTTATAACAGGTGGATTGCATACGTATTGCCATTTGACAGGCGGATTTGTTGTATGAGGGATGCCCATGCAGATCACGCTCAGTGTCATTAAAGCGGATATCGGCTCGATCGGCGGCCACATCTGCCCGTCCCGACGGTTGCTGGAAACCGTGCACAGGCAGGTGAAGGAAGGCGGCACTAAGCTGCTGCTCGACAGTTATATCAGCTATACCGGCGATGACGTAGCCATTGTCATGAGCCATACCCGGGGCATGGCCGATGAAGACATCCACGCCCTGGCGTGGGATGCCTTCATGGCAGGTACCGAAACGGCCCGGGAACAGGGTCTCTACGGTGCCGGCCAGGACCTGCTGAAGGAGGCCTTCTCCGGCAATGTACGCGGCATGGGGCCGGCCGTGGCGGAGATGGATTTCGACGAGCGTCCCAATGAACCCTTCCTGTTCTTTGCTGCTGACAAGACCGATCCCGGCTGTTACAACCTGGCGCTGTACCTGGCCTTTGCCGATCCCATGAATACCCCGGGGCTGATGTTGTCGCCGTCAATGAAAAAGGGTTTCCGCTTCGTGATCATGGATGTCAGTCACACGGAAGGTGACCGCATTATCGAGCTGAATGCGCCCGAGGACCTCTATGACATTGCCGCGCTGCTGCGTAACCCGGAGCGCTATGTGATCGAGTCCATCTGGTCGCGGACCAGTGGCGAACAGGCGGTCTCCCTGTCCACCTCGCGCCTGCACAACATCGCCGGCAAATACACCGGCAAGGATGATCCGGTCCTGCTGGTGCGAGTGCAGAAGACCTTTCCGGCGACCGGGGAGATCATTGCACCCTATGCCATCGGTCCCTACGTGGCCGGTGCCATGCGCGGTTCCCACCAGATGCCGCTGATGCCGGTGCAGCTGAATTCGGGGATCAGTTATTTCGACGGGCCACCGGTGGTGAGTTGCGCGGCATTTGCCATGCACGGCGGCCGTTTCACCGAGGCGGTGGACGTGTTCGCCCATCCCTTCTGGGACAAGGTACGCGATACCGTCTCGGACAAGGCCATCGGCATGCGGCGCCAGGGTTTCTTCGGTGCGGCCATGCTGCCCATGGACGAACTCGAATATACGGGGATCGTGAAGACACTTGAGGTATTGGATAAAAAGTTCTCTGTAAGAGACTGAAATAATAAAAGTATTACAAGAGACTATGGCGCTTGGATGGACCTTCAGGGCGTCCGGGAATACGCCCACCGTCCCGCAAAGTTCCGATAGCGACCCCGGTCAGACAAGGAGACATAATGGACATCGAGTTCCTGGGAGCCACGCGCGAAGTCACCGGATCCTGTTTTCTGTTGCGGGTCGATGATCGACAGCTACTGGTCGACTGCGGACTGATTCAGGGCAGCCGTCGGCATGAGCGCCACAACAGCGATGCCTTCGCCTTTGACCCGGCACAGATCGACGCCGTGGTGCTCACCCATGCCCATATCGACCATTCGGGTCGACTGCCCCTGCTGGTCAAGCGTGGTTACCAGGGACCGGTGTACACCCACACGGCCACCGTCGACCTGTGCGCAATCATGCTGGAAGACGCCGGCTACCTGAACGAGAAGGAGGTCGAATGGGAAAACCGCAAGCGGGCGCGCAAGGGTCTGGAACTCCTCGAACCCCTCTACACGCGCGAGGAGGCGCGCGCTTCGCACCGGCACTTCAAGCCACTGGAGTTCGGCGAGTCACAACAGATCCTGCCCGGTGTGCGCCTGACCCTGCGGGATGCCGGGCATATCCTCGGGTCCGCCATAGCCGAACTGGATCTGGAGGAGGCGGGACACAGGCGCAAGGTCGTTTTCAGTGGCGACCTCGGGCACCACGGTGCACCGATCCTGCGTGACCCGGAACGGGTGCCGCAGGCCGACCTGGTGGTGATGGAGAGTACCTATGGTGACCGCCTGCACCGCAGCTGGGAGGCCACCTGCGAGGAAATGGGCCAGGTGCTGTCCAGTGCGCATGCCGGCAAGGGCAATATCCTGATCCCCGCCTTTACCGTTGGCAGGACCCAGGAGCTGCTCTACATCTTCAACCGTCACTTTGATGAATGGGGGCTCGGTGACTGGCGGATCTTCCTGGACAGCCCGATGGGGATCGAGGCCACCGAGATCTACGACCGGCACTCGCGTGTCTACGACCAGCGCGCAAGTGAATTCGCCCGCGAACGCGGTACCCTGTTCGACTTGCCCAACCTGCACATGACCCAGCGGGCAGAAGAGTCCATGGCGATCAACACGGTGCATTCAGGCGCCATCATCATCGCCGGCAGCGGCATGTGTACCGGCGGGCGCATCAAGCACCATTTGAAACACAACATCTGGCGAAGGGATGCGCATGTCATGATCGTCGGCTTCCAGGCGCGCGGTACCCTGGGACGGGCACTGGTCGACGGCGCCAGCCACATCAGACTGTGGGGCGAAACCATGAAGGTCCAGGCCCGGGTACACACGGTGGGCGGCCTGTCGGCCCATGCCGACCAGCAGGGCCTGCTGCACTGGTACGGCCAGATCGATGGTCATCCCCCGGTGGTGCTGGTGCACGGCGAGCCCGGTTCCATGGACGTGCTGGCCACGCGCCTCAAGGAAGAATTTGACGCCGGGGTCACGCAGGCGGATTTCCGACAGAAGATTCCAGTGTAGTATCGTCGCTTGTGGTCAGCTGAATTCAATACTTTTTTCGGGAATAGCCGGGAACCCCTGCTGCTGACAAATCCGGCGAATTGTGTCGCCACCGCCGGACTGCCATGCACGACCTGGTCATGAATTTCACGTGTATAGTGGCAGCACTCTTTCATTCCAGGCAGCGCAGTCAATCAGTGCGACAACACAAACAGGAGAAGGGACTGATGGCAACTCATGACAAATGCTGTTCGATCGTGCCCTATTCTAAAGTTGCCGAAGGCAAACCCGGAACCTTTAAGGGCTTGTGTGAGCAGTTCGTTGAAAAAACCCGTGATGAGTCCAAATGCCTTGGCTCTTCCCCAAATCGAGTGGGTAGATTACCGTTGTAGGGCCGAATTCATTCGGCCAACAGCTATCCTTACCATTGGAGACAAGGAGGTCACCCTA
>CAMYIX010000085.1 GCA_947258615.1 uncultured Ectothiorhodospiraceae bacterium
CAGCTGGCCCGCCTGGAGGAGATGAAGATCCGGGACGAACAGCGGCAACTGGCCGAGGAGCGTGACGAGTTACAGAAGGTCCTGGGATCGGCGCAACGCCTGAAGACGCTGATCAAGAAGGAGATCAGGGCGGATGTCGAAAACTTCGGCGATGCGCGCCGCTCTTCGCTGGTGGAGCGTGCAGCCGCCCAGGCCATGGACGAGACGGCCCTGATCCCCAGCGAGCCGGTCACCGTGGTGCTGTCGAACAATGGCTGGGTGCGGGTGGCCAAGGGCCACGAGATCGAGCCGGCGGAAATGAACTACAAGGCCGGGGATGGGTACGCTGCCGCCGCGCGCTGCCGCAGCAACCAGCTGGCGGTGTTCCTCGATTCCACGGGGCGCAGCTATGCCGTACCGACCCATTCGCTGCCGGCGGCACGCGGCCAGGGTGAACCACTGAGCGGACGCCTGAAGCCGGCTGACGGTGCGCGTTTCGTCGGTGTCATGGCCGGCGATCCGGACCAGCTGTACCTGCTCGCCTCCGATTCGGGCTACGGATTCGTAGCGCGGCTGGGTGATTTGTATACCCGCAACAAGTCCGGCAAGGCCGTGCTCTCGGTACCCAGGGGCTGCGGTGTTTTGCAGCCGGTACCCGTCAGGAGCCTGGAGGATGACTGGATCGTCGCGGTAACCACGGCCGGGTACATGCTGGTGATCCCGATCGCCGAAGTGCCGCGGATGGCGCGCGGCAAGGGCAACAAGATCATCAACATTCCGGCAGCGAAACTGAAGGCCCGGGATGAATATGTCGCCGCCATGGAATGTATACAGGACGGGGAGAAGCTGCTGGTGCGTGCCGGCAAGAAACACAAGACCATGAAGGCCGCAGAGGTGGACGAGTTTGCCGGTGAACGCGGCAGGCGCGGGCGCAAGCTGCCGCGTGGCTATCAGAAGGTGGAGGGCATCGAGGTCGTCGGCTCCTGACGGCGCACACTCAGGGGCTTGTTGTCTGCATAGCTTTCAGTTCTTCCAGACGCGCCAGTACCTTGCGGGCACGTGCCAGGCGCTCCTGGAGGCGGCTGTTGTCCGGGTCTAGCTCGAGTGCATGCTGCCATGATTCGATGGCCGCGCTGACCTTGTCGGCGCGGTACAGCCTGTCGCCCTGGCGCGTCAGTCCTTCAACACTGGCCGTGATGGCGGTTTCGAGGCGTTGCTTGATCGCATCGGTTTCACCGCCTTCTCCGCTCGTTTCCTGGAGTTCGTGAAAGCTCTTGCGGGCCGTGAGCAGGTCATTGTTGTTCAGTGCCTGTTCGGTCTTTACCAGCAGCTGTTGGCGCGTGCCCTGCCTGCTTGTTCGTTCGCTTTCTGCCTGCCTCACCGGGCTTGCCGCTCGCGGCGTTTCACGAACCTGCCGGCTGCTGTCACGCCTGGATTCCAGCTGTCTCAGTGCTGTCTGCACCTCCGGGCCGTCGTTGATCCTCTCTGCCAGGTCCAGGCAGGTGGCGGCACCCTCCAGGTCATCCTGTTGCAGGGCGTCCTGCGCGCAAGCCAGCAGTTCACTGGTGATGGTTCTGGCCTGTTGCTGGCCGAGGTCCAGTTGCCAGCGCTGGCTGATGTCGGGTGTCTCCAGGCGGTGTTTTTCCCGCTGTAGTAGCTGTTGCTCGGCAATATGCCGCGCACGGGACAGCAGCTGGAGGCGTTCGTTTTCCTGAAGGCGCGCCCTGCGCCGGGTCTCCAGTGTGTCTTTATAGTCAGTCAGCCGGGCGCTGCCGGGCAGCTTGTAGAGGGCTTCATCCAGGTGTTTGACGGCGGCGTGCAGGTTACCCTCCGATGCCAGGGTGCGGGCATCTGCAAGGGTGCTGTTCTCATAGATGCCGGTACGGGTGTACACGCGTGTTTGCAGTCCGGTGGTGTCAAGGGAGGGGTGGCGTGCGAGCAGTCGCTGGATACGGGCGAACTCGTTCTGCGTGAGCAGGGCCTCGATGTCCTCCGGTCGGTCCTGGACCACCCGCAGACTGTCGATACGCGGGCAGCCGGCGAGCAACGGCAGGAGCGCCAGCATGACCAGGAGCCTAGCTGACTTGCGCATCACTGTTCTCGTCTTCCAAAGACCGGGTCACCGCCCGGTACTGTTCCTCGACCCGGTGTTGCCAGCCTGCGGCGACCGTATCGACCAGGTAGGTACTCACGGGATCCTTGATGCCGCGCAGGCGGATGGCCTGGTATTCACCGGCGAGTACCCGTTCCCGTACATCGGCGTTCATATAGAGCACACGTGAAATGACGATTTGCCCGCTGTTCGCGATACCGCACAGGCGGGAAGCGAGGTTGACCGTGTCTCCGACAACGGTGTACTCCATGCGTTCCTTCGAGCCCATATTACCTGCCAGCATGGCACCGGAATTGATGCCGATCCTGAACTTGACCGGAAACAGTCCCTGCTGCTCGCGTTGCCGGTTCTCGTGATCGATCAACCTTTGTATCAATACGGCGCAGTTGATGGCGTTATAGCGGTGCTCCTCGTCGGGTTGCGGTGCGCCGAAAATCAGCATGACACCGTCCCCCATGTATTTGTCGACCGTCCCCCGGTTGATCTCACAGGCACGAGTTATGAGTGTGAAATACCTGTTCAGTATGTTCACCAGGTCTTCCGGCCTACTGTTCTCGGCAATCCGGGTGAAACCCACGATGTCGGCGAACACAACCGTACCCTCGACCTGTTTCCCCCCGAGCTCGATGTCATTCAGGTTGTCAAATACCAGCTTGGCGACCTCCGGCGAGACGTAGCGCGACAATGCCTGCTTGACCTGTGATTTCTCGAGCATGTCTTCAGCCATGCGGTTAAACGAGGCCATCAGTTGCCCGAGTTCGTCTGTGCGGCGCTCCTTGAAACTGAATTTCCCGGTGAACTCGCCCTTGCCGATGGCGCGACTGGCATCGACCAGCTGGTCGATGGGGGCGGAGATCCGCCGCCCCAGGGCGATTGCCATGGCAATCGCCAGCATGATGATAAGCAGCGTCGCCCCGGCAATGGCCTGGATTGCCTGGCGCAGCGACTGTTGCATGCTTGAAAGGCTTAATGTGGACAGGGCATATCCCACGGTCACATCCTGGAAGGTGACGGGATGAATGAAGGATGTGACCTTGTGTGCAGGCGACTTCGAGGGTGTCGGCCAGTACCATTCCTGGGAACCCGGCGCCTCATTGATCAACTCGAACAGTACCCCGAGCTGGCGCTTGTTATTCCCGTCGTGGTGGCTGCCGGCATGGGAGAGCGTCCTGGCATCGAGTGAAATCAGGGCACTTGCCATGACATTGCTGTTGTCCGTGAATCCTGTTGTGATGACATCCAGCGCAAGCTGGTCGTCTGCCAGTAGCGGTTCCCTGGCGGCCTGCGCCATCAGCTTCACCAGGGCGGTGCCCTGGTTATGCAGCTGGTCCTCGAACAAGCGGGTCTGCTGCTGGATGATGATCGATCCCAGCAGCGTCATGCAGGTGACCACCAGGACGGTGATCAGCAGCGAGAGCTTGTAGACCAGCGGTATCTGCTGCAGCCGGCAGTTCAGGCGCTCTCTGGTGGAAATCAAGACCCTGCCCAACCTGGCCAGGCCGTCATGGACGGGGTAGTAGATGCTCGAGAAGATCCTGAGGAATACGGCACGCAGGTACCCGGGCCGTGCTGCCAGCCAGCCCCCCAGCCTTGCTGCCATCCTGGCGCTGGTGGCCTTCATGCCGCTTTGCTCCGCCAGTCGTGGTCGCTGATCACTGCCGGGTTTCCGCTGATGCCAATCGCGGGCTTTTCTCCCGGTGTGTACAATAGCTGGCTTCCGTAACCGAACGACACCAGGCTTTCATCATGACACTCATTCGTCCTTTCGCCGGACTGCGCCCCGTTGATGATCGGGCCGCGGACGTCATCGCGCCCCCCTACGATGTGCTCAACAGCGCCGAGGCGCGTATCCGGGCACAGGAGCGACCGTGGAGCTTCCTGCATATTTCCAAGGCGGAGATCGACTTGCCGGAAGATACCAGTCCCTATGACCCGCTGGTCTATGAAACGGCTGCCGCGAACCTGGCCGATATGGAAAGCCAGGGAATCCTGCGCCGCGACCCCACTCCCTGTTATTACGTCTACCAGCTGGTCATGGGCGAGCACCGCCAGACCGGCCTGGTGGCGGTGGCCTCCGTCAGTGATTACGACAGCAACCGGATCCGCAGGCACGAATTCACCCGGCCTGACAAGGAGGATGACAGGGTGAGGCAGATCGAGGCACTCAATGCCCAGACCGGACCGGTTCTGCTTGCCTACCCCGCGCAGGCCGCCATGGACAGCCTGCTTGAAGGGGTGACACACACGCAGCCGGTGGTCGACCTGGTGGCCGATGACGGCATTGGACACCGCTTCTGGGTGGTCAGTGATGTCACCCTGATCGATCAGATCACCGGCGCGTTCGATGTCATGCAGGCCCTGTATATCGCCGACGGTCACCACCGCTCGGCGGCGGCCTCGCGGGTAGCCGCCAGGCGAGCCGGGCAGGGTGCCGACGGCAGCGCTGCCTATTTCCTCACGGTGATTTTTCCTCACGACCAGATGAAGATTCTTGACTACAACCGGGTGGTCAGGGACCTGAACGGCATGAGCCCGGAGACCTTCCTGGCCGGGCTGAGTGAGAATTTCAGCGTGTCCCCGGTCAGCGACGCCTGTCACCCGGCAGGGCCGGGCGAATTCGGTATGTATCTTGCCGGGCAATGGTATCGCCTGACCATCCAGGCCGACCGGATCCCGGCAGACCCGGTGGCGCGTCTTGATATCAGCCTGCTGGCCGATAATGTGCTGGCTCCGCTGCTTGGTATCTCCGACCCACGGCGCGATCAGCGCATCGACTTTGTCGGTGGTATCCGCGGGCTTGGTGAGCTGGAACGGCGTGTGGACAGTGGTGAAATGCAGGTGGCGTTTTCCCTGTATCCCACGCGCATGGAAGACCTGATGGCGGTTGCCGATGCCGGTGAAGTGATGCCGCCCAAGTCCACCTGGTTCGAGCCCAAGCTGGCCGATGGCCTGGTCTCGCACGTGCTCGATTGAACCGGCCCTGTCCTGCGTACGATTAGCTTGCAGAGATGACGATCCAGTTACGGGCCGGGTTATTGGTGTGCTGCCTGGCATTGCTTCGGTGAATCTTTCATCGCAGTCCGGCAGGATTCAGGCCTCCGCCAGATTGTGCAATGCAATGGCATCTTCAAAATCGTAATTGGCTTCCCTGCCGGGTTCGCGCACGAAATTTCCCTGGATATAATCCACGTCGTACTGCCACAGCGTGACCAGGCTGCTGGCGTCATCGACACGCTCGGCAATGCATTGCGTCTTTGTGGTTCGTGCAAAATCGACCACCGAACGTACCCGGGCCTGGTTTTCGCTGCTGTAGGCCAGGTTGTCGACAAGGGAGCCGTCGATCTTCAGGTAATCCATGGCAAGATCGAGCAGTAGTTCGGGTGGGCTGGTGTAGCCGAAATGCTCGATCGCTATCTGGCAACCGATTTTGTGCACGGCATTGATGAAGCCGGATGTAACGTCGGTGTTGCGCACGGCATTGGCCTCCGGTATTTCAAGGATGAGTGAACTGCCCTGCAGCTTGTTTTTTTTCAGCTGCTTTTCCAGCCATGCCGGGAACTTGCCATCCGAGAGGGTGGAACTCGAGACCTTGACAAAGAACACTATATTGTCGTCCTCATCACGATTGTCGTGCAGTGACTTCAATGCGGAGCCGATAACCCAGCGATCGATTTCTGTGCTCATGCCGGTCTTTCCAGCAAGCGAGACGAACTGGCCGGGCAGCATGACATGTCCATTTTCATCAACCACGCGGAGCAGGACCTCGTAGCAGCCGCCCGCCTTGCTGTTCAGGCTGACTATAGGCTGGTAGACAAGGTACAGGCGTTCGTCATCGATCGTCTTGCGTATCATGCTGTCGCATTGCAGTTCGACTTCGCTGCCGATCTGCGCATCAATGGCCGTGCTGTGAACATGCACCAGGTTGCCGCCGGAAGAACGGGCAACCTCGCAGGCGAGGTCTGCTCGTGACAGCACGTCCTGGGAATTCTTCATGTGCTCGTTGATGACGCACATTCCGATGCTGCAGGTGGTCTGGACGATCTGGCCACCGACAACGGTGACATGTTTCTTGACTTTTTTGCGCAGCGAGTCTGCCAGCAGGTAGGCATGGTCTTCATCCTGTGAGCTGCTGAGGATGGCGAATACATAGTCTCCGAACTGGGATACCGTGTCTTCCTCTCCATAGTTGTCCTGAATCAGGGCAGAGATGTTCTTGATGGCCTGGTCACCGGCGTAGATGCCGAAGTTCTCACGAATAGTGCGGAAGTCGTCCAGCAAGACATAGGTGACTGTCTGGAACATACCGGTCCTGTCCTGGAATTTCAGGCTGTCCTCAACGGCCTGCATGAAGTACTGACGGTTAAATGCCGCTGAAAACAGTTGTTCCTGTGTGCTGGCTTCTGTGATCATCCCCGCGACTGTGGCCTTTCGGGGCGCACGGATGGTCATCCGGGTGCAGCGTCTGTTTTCGAAACTGGCCGGCGCAAACGCGACGGCGGTACTGCGCGAGCGGCCCTGGTTGTCCGTCAGTCTGATTTTTACTGCCATCGCGTCACCTGCCTGATGGCAGTTGTGGAGTAGCTCCTCGAGCACTGCGTGATCGTCCGCGTCGACCCGTTCCAGCAGGGGCGTGCCTTGCAGTTCGGCAAGCTCTTCCATTCCGTAGTAGGCCAGGCAGGCAGGGTTGGCATACAGGTAGTCACCGTTAAAAACATAGGCGATGGCATCGCGGGAATTATCCACCAGGGTCAGGCAGTCCTTTTCCTTCTCCTGCAGGGCCTTCTCCAGTTGGTCGATTCGCTGTTGCAGCTGGATGGTTCCCACTGCCTCCTCGAGCCGGCAGATCCTGCGGCCCAGTGCGGCGTCGCCCAGCAGCATGCGGATGGTCGAGACCAGCTCATCCGGCCGGTCAAGCGAAACCACGGCACTTGTGCCCGATGGCATGGAATCAGGGCTGGTGCGGTCGCTGGCAAGGGCGACCAGGGGGATATCGACGGCATGTTCCGCCAGACAGGCGGCCACGGCCTCGATTTCAGGAATCCGTGCACCCTCGCCATAGAGCACAATGTCCGCGAGCGGTTGGTCGCTCATTGCCTCGAGTGCCCTGGTGTCCTGCACCTGGACGAGCTGGACGTCATAGCCTGCGGCTTCAAGCATGGCCACGCAGGAGTTGGCCCTTTTCCTGGATCCCTCTACGATTACCAGGTGGAGATTCTCGTTGTCACTCACCGCATGCCCTCGCTAGTCGCAAAACAGGTGGTATCGCGCGGGTGATGGACAGATCCACGGGCGCGAGCCCCGACTATTCTATTTACGGCACCCGGGAGAAAGTCTTAAGCTGTGGGAGTGTCATTTTCCCGGTTTCGGAGGCCTGTACAGGGCATCCGCCAGGCCGGGGTGTTTTCCCTGTGGGAATTTCCTGATAGCATGCAAGTATCTGAAAAGCGGTATTTTTAGCCTGTTACCCGGGCTGCCCGGGAATGGCGGCTGATTTCTTTACTATCTCGTTGAAATGGAGTGACTCATGCATGCAATAACTGTCAGGCCCGAAACCTCCGAGGACGCACGTGCCATCGATGTCGTCCATATCAGCGCCTTCGGCGGGGAGGCAGAGGCACGCCTGATCAGTGCCCTGCGGGCATCGGGTTCCTATAACCGTGAACTGTCACTGGTCGCCGAGTTGAACGATCGTATCGTCGGGCACGTGCTCCTGACCCGGGTTGCGTTGCGCAAGGACGGGGAGGAAAAGATCGTGCTGGCCCTGGGCCCCATGTCGGTCGTGCCGTCACAGAGTCACCGCGGTATCGGCTCCGAGCTGATCAAGGCCAGCGTGGAACTGGCCCGGGAAAAGGGCTATGGCGCCATTATCGTCGTCGGGCACCCAGAGTATTACCGGCGTTTTGGTTTCCTTCCCGCAAAAGACATCGGGGTGACCTGCAACCTGCCGGCGCCCGCTGATGCCCTGACCGGGATAGAAATAGTTGAGGGGAACCTCGCCGGTGGCGGGCATGTCGAGTACCCGGAGGCCTTTATCGAACTCTACTAGCGGGTCGCTTCAGGCGTCTTTTTCCGCTGCAAACAGGAACTGGGCAAAGCAGCCGGTATTTTCCAGTTGCTGGGTCAGCTTGATGCGTTTTTCGCCTGTATCCTGCTGCAGTGTGGTGGTGCAACCGGCCCGGAACGGCAGTGACGGCAGCAGCAGGGTTGCCGGCTGACCGATGGCCCTGATCTCGGGCAACAAAAACCCGTTCATCCTGTTTTCGATGCTGGACTTCTCATTGCAGATGGCGGCCTGGATGGCCCTCGCTCCCGGCGCCAGCATCTCAATGCCCAGCTCCAGTCCGCCCTGGCGGGTGGATTTCATCCAGCGGATCACACCCAGGTGCCAGCTGTTTCCATCCTCTTCAGAATCTGTGCTGATGGCAACCAGTTCACCGACCTGGGCGCTTGATGAATTTTCGGAGTCGCGTAGCAGGCTGTAGCCCCCGGCGCTGATGTCCTGCACCTTCCAGGTTTCAACCGACGACTTCTCGGGCGTCCTGATAGTCGAGCCCGGGAAGGTCTTCGCGCGTTCCTCATCCGCCGACTGCCCGTTGCCGCCGGCACTGATGCCGGTGAGCCAGTCGATGTTGACCACCGTGCTTTGTTCGAATGTCGGATCACTCAGGTAGGCGCTGTCCCGGATGGTGGTTACTTCGCCGTCATCGGCCGTTTCGGTGGGATTCGCGACGCCGGCTATCGCCTCGTGGATGTTATCCAGGCCGTGTAACAGCTGAACCTCATCATCCCGGCGATGGCGGGTGAAACGGCGCTTGGGCATCACGCCCCAGGACATCAGCAGGCGTTGCAGGGTCTTTTCCTCGGGCAGACCGATATGCTGTCGCGAAGAACGGTGTTCCGACAGGGTCGCGTTGACCGGGGTCGCCATGTCAGCGGTACTGAGAAACCTGCAGTATGAATCGGTCCGGTCCATCTGCTGCAATGCCTTGTAGGCGGGTGGTTCATCGGAATCCAGCCGGCAGGTAAAGTAATCGCTCGCATCTTCGTCGCCGCTGTCCAGCAGCTTGCTGTAGGGGGCCCACCCGGTGAGCAGGTCATACACCTGGCGGATCTCGTTCTGGCGCATTCGGTAGGGGCAGGCGAGTGACAACAACAGGATTTGTTTGAAGGCATCCTCGATGGTCACTGGCGCCGCCTGCGGTGTCACTATGTCGGCGATCACCTGCGCTGCCAGGCCGTGTTTTTCCGCGAGGATATAGAGTGCATTCAGGTCACCCCAGATGCCCGCGGGGTGCCGGGTATATGTCTGGTAATTGCTGATCAGGATCTCGCTGTAATGACGGATGGCGCGATGTATTGCTGTGGCCATTTGCGGACCCGCGTCCTTCTTCCGGTCCAGCAGGGCGGCAAGGATCCTGTAACCGCTGGCCATACGCAGACAGAGATCAATAGACTTTTCTGCATGGACAAGGGTGCTGCCTTTCACCGGGATGGGTCTGCCGAGGTATTTCTTTTTCAGCGAGTCGTTGATGTGGGCAACCGGCCTGGCAAACAGTTCCAGTGTCTCGAAGCGCTCCGTCTCCGGCATGATGTAGCTGTTGATTTCATCGAGGGCCCCCTCGAGCAGGGTGACGGTCTTGTCGATATTGGTGAGCGGCAGCTCTTCGATCCACTGCCTGACGTCCCTGGCGTCGGTCTTGAAGGTACCCTTGCCGGGTTTCCTGAGTTCAGGTATCAGCAGTTCCATGGGGGCTAGTCGTTATCCTTGGGGACGTAATGGTAGTCTGTCTGCACTGCGTAATATACACAATATCAGGTCACCTGGTGGTATTCCCGTGGGTTGCCGTGACGGGGCTGCTCGGGCCCGGCCACGCCGGGTGAGTATCGCCAGGTGTTTAGGCTATGGCTATGGCCAGAGGGGATATTTTCCCGGGAAATCGGGGAGTTCCCTGACCAGGCGCGGTACCAGGTAGCCGGGCAGGGCGGCGTGCACGCTGTCCATCAGCGCGCGTGCATCGCTGTCGCTGACTTCAAAATGTGTGGCCCCTTGCACCCTGTCCAGCTGGTGCAGGTAATAGGGCAGCACGCCGGCGGCCAGCAAGGCCTCGCTCAGGCGGACCAGGGTGTCCGCCTCATCGTTGACCCCCTTCAGCAGGACCGACTGGTTCAGCAGCAGTGCACCGGTCTGCGTCAGTTGGCGCAGCGCCGTCACCACGGACGTATCGATCTCGTTCGGATGGTTACAGTGGACCACCATCACCACGCGCTGCGGCTGCTCCCCTAGCCAGGCGAGCAAGCGGCCGTCGACGCGCTCCGGCAGGACGATGGGCAGGCGGGTGTGCAGCCGCAGAGTCCGCAAATGCGCGATCCCGGCCAGCTCCCGCGTTATTGCCTCGAGGCGCGAATCCGGCAGCGTCAGCGGGTCGCCGCCGCTCAGGATCAGCTCGCTGATTTCGCTGTGTGCAGCCAGGTACCCGAGTGCCCGGGACAACTTGCCTGACAGGGGGTTGGCCGCAGCATAAGGGAAATGCCGCCGGAAACAATAGCGGCAATGGATTGCGCAGGCGCCGGTCAGGGTGAGCAGGGCGCGGCCCCGGTATTTGTGTAGCAGGCCGGGCACGGGCATGGCATCCGCCTCGTGCAGCGGGTCGGGCAGAAAGTCGCTGTGCCGGTGGTCTTCCTGCATCACGGGCAGGACCTGGCGTAACAGCGGGTCGTTAATATTCCCCGCTTCCATGCGCGCCACGAAGCCGCGCGGTACCCGCAGCGGGAAATCGCGATTGAAGTGGCGCATACCGGGTTCCGCGACATCGATATGCAGCAGCCGCAGCAGTTCATCCACCGACCCAACCGCCTGCATCAGCGCGGTCTGCCATGCCGGCGTATGTCGAGATTTTTCTATTCGGGGTATCATAGTCACCGTTTTATCCCCTGTTCGGCGTTCACTCAGTCAAAAAGGACAGTCATGGCAACGTATAGTACCAATGAATTTCGCGGCGGCCTGAAAATCATGATCGACGGCGACCCGTGCTCGATTATTGAAAACGAGTTTGTAAAGCCCGGCAAGGGGCAGGCATTCAATCGCGTCAAGATTCGCAACCTCAAGACCGGACGGGTCATCGAACGCACCTTCAAGTCCGGTGAATCCGTCGAGGGCGCGGATGTCCTGGATATCGAATTGCAATACCTCTACAGCGACGGCGAGTTCTGGCACTTCATGGACCAGGGCAGCTATGAACAGCATGCCGCGGATGCGACTGCCGTCGGCGATGCCGCAAAATGGCTCAAGGAACAGGACGTCTGCGAGGTCACCCTGTGGAACGGGACGCCGCTCGCGGTCACTCCACCCAACTTCGTGATGCTCAAGGTGACCGACACCGACCCGGGCGTGCGCGGGGATACCTCCGGTGGCGGCGGCAAGCCCGCTACCCTGGAAACAGGCGCTGTAGTGCGTGTTCCCCTGTTCATCGACATTGGCGAGACGCTCAAGATCGATACCCGCACCGGAGAGTACGTCGCACGCGCCAAGGAATAGTGGCGATCAAACTCTGAATCACGGGGCCGGGAACGTGCAGGCAGGGATGGACAGTCTCAGGCTGCGGGCGCGGGTGCTGGCCCGGGTGCGCGACTATTTCGCTCGGGCCGGTGTGCTCGAGGTCGATACCCCGGTGCTGTCGCCCGCCGGCGCCACCGATCCCGCCCTGCACAGTTTCCGGACCCGCTACCACGGGCCGGGCCCGCTCCATGGTTCCAGCCTGTATCTGCAGACCTCGCCGGAATTTCCGATGAAGCGCCTGCTGGCCGCCGGCAGCGGGTCGATCTACCAGATCTGCAAGGTATTTCGTGACGGCGAGTCCGGACGCCGGCACAACCCGGAATTCACCCTGCTGGAATGGTACCGCTTGGGTTTCGACCATTTCGACCTGATGGATGATGTCGAGTCGCTGCTGCGTAGCGTCCTCGAGGGTCTGGTTCCGCTGGAGTCGGTCGATCACTGGAGCTACCGGGAACTGTTTACCGAAGTCGCCGGAGTTGACCCGTTCACTGCGTCAGCGGCTGAGTTGCGCGCCTGCCTGCAGTCACATGCCATCGATCCCCCCGTCGGACTGTCGCCCGACGACCACGATGGCTGCCTCGACCTGCTGATGACCCACATTATCGAGCCGCGGCTGGGGCCGGGGCTGGTGTTCATCCGTGATTACCCCGCCAGCCAGGCGGCACTGGCACGGCTGCGTCCAGGCACGCCGCCGGTTGCTGCACGCTTCGAGGCCTACCTCAACGGTATCGAGCTGGCCAACGGTTACCACGAGCTTAGCGATGCGGCTGAGCAAGGACGGCGTTTCGAGCAGGACAATGCCCGGCGTGTCGCGCAGGGCCTGGATCCGGTGCATGTTGATACGCGCCTGCTGGCCGCCCTGGCGTCGGGGCTGCCGAACTGCGCGGGTGTGGCGCTGGGCATCGATCGCCTGCTGCTGGTCGCGGCCGGGTCCGATGCACTGGGTGGCGTTATCGCCTTCCCCCTGGACGATGCCTGATTCACCGGCTTGTCAGCGGGACGGCTATCACGGAGACTTGGCGCATGCCTGAACTGAATAAATCCGGAACCCGGGCAGCCGCCCGGGTCGCACTGGAGAATGATCAGACCCTGGCATGCAGCGGCGCCTGGACGGTGCGCGGGATTGCTGCACTGCCAAGGCGCATCGGCGCGGCCTTGATGCCAGAGGCGGAGGTCGTCACCATCGATGGCCGCGGCCTGACCGCAATGGATACCGCGGGTGCCTGGCGCATCAATCAGCTGCGCCAGCGTCTTGATGCGGCCGGCAAACAGGTGCGTCTGCAGGCCTTCAGGACGGAGCACGCAGCGCTGATCGAGCTGGTTGCCGACACCCGCCGTGAAACCGCGGCGGTCGGACCGCGCCACGACCTGGGGGTCTTCTATGCCCGCTGGGTCGGCGTCTTCAGTGACATGGTCAGCTTCCTGGCGTTTACCGGCGAGACGGTCGTCTCGTTTGTGCGGATGATCTGGAACCCGCGGCAGATTCGCTGGAAGGTGATAATCCACGAGATGTTCGAGGCCGGTTACAAGGCCATGCCCATTGTCGGCCTGCTGTCTTTCCTGATGGGCGTTGTCATCGCCTACCAGGGTGCGGTGCAGTTGCAGTTGTACGGTGCAAGTATCTATGTCGCCGACCTGCTGGGGTACTCGATGCTGCGCGAGCTGGCGCCGCTGCTGACGGCGATCCTGGTTTCGGGGCGCACCGGTTCGGCCTACACGGCGCAGATCGGTACCATGCAGGTGACGGAGGAGGTGTCTGCACTGCGCACCATCGGCATCCCGCCGATGTACATCCTGGTGCTGCCCAAGGTGATTGCGCTGATTATCGTGCTGCCACTGCTGTCGGTGTTCGCCGATATAATGGCGATCATCGGCGGCATGGTCATGGCAAACCTGCAGCTGGGTATCGGCTTTAACGCCTTTCTGAACCGTATCGGCGAGGCGATCGATCTTACGACCTTCATGATAGGCATCGGCAAGGCGCCGGTATTCGCCGCCATTATCGCCATCGTCGGCTGCTACCAGGGTTTCAAGGTACGGGGCAGCGCCGAGAGTGTCGGCCGGCACACGACCATCAGCGTGGTGCAGGCCATCTTCCTGGTGATTGTTACGGATGCGCTGTTCTCGATCCTGTTCAGCATGCTGGGGATATGAAATGGGTACTGCCATGACAGCGGAGGCCGGTCAGCCCGGGCAACAGCCGGAGCGCGAGGTGATTCTGCGCCTGCGCGGCGTCGGCACGGTCTACGGCAAGAAGGTCATCCACGAGAACATTGACCTTGACGTGTACCGCGGTGAGGTGCTCGCCCTGGTCGGTGGCAGTGGCAGCGGCAAGAGTACGCTGCTGCGCGAGATGATCATGCTGCAGGTGCCGAGCAGCGGTTCGGTCGAGTTGTTCGATACCGAGCTGGTCGGTATCAGCGACAGGGATGCCCAGCGGCTGCGGCAGCGTTTCGGCGTGCTGTTCCAGCAGGGTGCGCTGTTCAGCGGCCTGACGGTGCTGGAGAATGTTGGTGTACCATTGAAGGAGCATACCCGGCTCGATGAGGACACGATCAGGGAACTGGCCATGATGAAGATCGTCCAGGCCGGCCTGGGACCGGAGGCCGCACAGCTGTACCCCAGCGAGTTGAGCGGCGGCATGATCAAGCGCGCTGCCCTGGCGCGGGCAATGGCGCTGGACCCGGAGGTGTTGTTTCTCGACGAGCCGACATCGGGCCTGGACCCGGTCAGCGCCGGCGCCTTCGACGAACTGGTGCTGCGGCTAAAGGACCTGATGGGGCTGACGGTGCTCATGGTCACCCATGATCTCGATTCACTCTGGGGCGCGGCTGACCGGGTCGCGGTGCTGGGTGACAGGACCCTGCAGGGGATTGATACCATGGAGGCGCTGTCGCAGTCGACGCAGCCGCGCATTCGGGAGTATTTCGAGGGGCCGCGCGCCCGCAACGCGCAGGAACGCACATGGAAAGAAAAATAAACTACGCCATTGTCGGCCTGTTCGTGCTGCTGCTGGGCGGTGCCTGGCTGGGCATCAGCCTGTGGCTGACGCTGGGCGATTTCCGTACCGAGTACACGACCTACCGGGTGTTCATGAAGGAATCGGTCTCCGGCCTGTATGTGGATGCCCCGGTCAAATACCGCGGCGTGGAAATCGGCAAGGTTCGCCAAATCGAGCTGAATCCGGCAAACCCAGAGGAGGTCCGGCTGACCCTGGATATCCAGTCCAGCGTTCCGATCAAGGTCGATACCATCGCCGTGTTGACGGTGCAGGGCCTGACCGGGATCGCCTTCGTGGACCTGACGGGTGGCAGCCAGTCGGCAGCCATGTTGCAGGCGGAGGAAGGCGCGGAATACCCGGTGATCCCGTCGGGGCCGTCCTTTTTTGCGCGCCTGGACACCTTCGGGATGGAGCTGCTCGCCAATCTGAACACGTTGGCCAACCGGCTGGGCGAGCTGCTGGATGAGGAAGGGCGCCGGAAGATCCGTGACATCCTCGAGAACAGCCGGCAAGTCAGTGCCGTCTTCGCACGCCAGAACATGGAACTTGAACAGACGATACTGAATGCATCGAAACTGTTCGCCGAAGGTGCGCAGGCGGCCGAGCAGCTGCAGCCCCTGCTGACCCAGATCGAAACCACGGCCGGCGCCTTCGAGGGAATGGCGAACAAGATCGCCGAGGCCAGTATCAGCGTCAACCGCTTTGTACAAGGCAGTGAAACCGGCATGCAACAATTCACGCAACAGACCTTGCCGGAGGTGGGCGAGCTTGTGAGCGAGCTGCGACGCCTGGCGGACACCATGCAGGACATCGGGGAGAAACTGGAGGACGATCCCAGCCTGCTCATCTATGGACGCGAACAGGTCATTCCGGGACCGGGGGAATAAACCATGACGACTGCAAGCACAATGCCGGGCCTCGTGCTGTTTCTGTTGCTGCTGTTGACGGGCTGTTCGGTGCTGCCCGGCCCGCCCCCGCAGCCCACCGAGCAGTACACGCTCGAATACACGGCAGCCCCGCAGTCCGCTGACACTCCGGGCAGCGCTGCACCGGTGCTGATCGTGTCTGCGCCGCGCGCGCACGGTGGTTATGACAGTGCGCGTATCGCCTACATGGAGAAGGCCTATGGCCTGCGCTACTACACCCGCAGCCGCTGGGCCGCCACCCCGGCGCGCATGCTCGCACCCCTGCTGGCCGATGCCATCCAGGAGACCGGCCGTTACCAGGCCCTGCACCGGCCGCCCGGTTCGGTCGCGGCCGATGTGCGGCTGGACACGGAGCTGATCCGCTTCCACCAGGACTTCACGGTGCAGCCCAGCGCCATGCGGGTGACCCTGCGGGCCCAGCTGGTCGACCTCCAGGCCGGCCGCGTGCTGGCCACGCGCCTTTTCGATGTAAAGCAGGTCGCGGCAACGGAGAACGCCTACGGGGGGGTTGTGGCGGCCAACCAGGCCGTGCAACAGCTGCTGCAGGAGCTGGCCCGGTTTTGCGTTGATCATCAGCCCTGATACCCGGCCTGCATGCTGTCCAATATTCGTGTGGTCTTGCTGAACACCAGCCACCCCGGAAATATCGGGGCCGCGGCGCGTGCCATGAAGACCATGGGCCTGGAAGACCTGCGGCTGGTCAAGCCGAAACTGTTTCCTCATGCCGAGGCGACGGCGCGGGCCTCCGGGGCCGATGATCTGCTCGCGCAGGCGGGTGTCTGCACGCAGCTCGATGAGGCACTGGAAGGGTGCCGCCTGGTCATCGGGGCCAGTGCGCGGGCGCGCAGCATTCCCTGCCCGATCGTCGATCCCCGGGCATGTGGGCAGCAGGTTCGTGCAGAGAGCGAGTACGGGCCGGTGGCGGTTTTGTTCGGTTGCGAGCAGTCGGGTCTCAGCAACGCGGAGATGGACCGCTGCCATGCCCTGGTCCGGATCCCGGCCAGCGATGCCTACAGTTCCCTCAACCTGGCGGCGGCCGTGCAGGTCATTTGCTATGAACTGTTTGCCGCGCATGTTACAAGGAAGGCACCGGAGGGCACTGAGGAGGTACGTCACGGCCCGGTGGGAGCGGATGAAATGGAGCGTTTCTATGAGCACCTGGAGCGGACCCTGGTGCAGCTGGAGTTTCTCGACCCGGCCAACCCGCGTCAGCTGATGCGCCGCCTGCGCCGCCTGTTCAATCGTGCACGGCCCGATGAGAACGAGATGAATATCCTGCGCGGGATCCTCACCGCCGCCCAGGCAAGACCCAAATAGCTTATAAACCGTAATGTAGGAAAACCACGTTACTTACTGTAAATTATAAAGATGTTCGAAAGAATAAAAGAAGATGTGCAATGCGCCTTCGAGCGTGACCCGGCGGCCCGCAATACCTTCGAGGTGCTGACCACCTATCCGGGGATCCACGCGATACTGACGCATCGGCTGAGTCACTGGCTCTGGAATCAAGGCCTTAAATGGCTGGCCCGGGTGCTCTCCAATGTGGCGCGCCTGTTCACCGGGATCGAGATTCATCCGGGTGCCAGCATCGGCCGGCGCTTTTTCATCGACCACGGCATGGGTGTGGTGATCGGTGAGACCACCGAGATCGGTGATGACTGCACCCTCTATCACGGTGTCACCCTGGGGGGGACCAGCTGGGACAAGGGCAAGCGCCATCCCACCCTGGGCAATGACGTGGTCATCGGCGCGGGTGCCAAGGTGCTGGGCCCGATCCTGATCGGCACGGGAGTGCGCATCGGTTCCAACGCCGTGGTGATCAAGGATGTCCCCGAGGGCATGACGGTGGTGGGTGTGCCGGGGCGGCTGGTGACGGGTGTCTCCAAGCCTGACGAGAAGCGCCAGGCGATTGCCAAGAAGATGGGCTTCGATGCCTATGGCTCGACCCGCGATATGCCGGACCCCGTGGCGACCGCGATCAACGGCATTCTCGATCACATCCACGCCATGGACGAACGCCTCGAGGACATGTGCCAGGGCATGAAAACGCTGGGTGCCGAGGTGGGTGATGTCGATCTGCCCGACCTGGGGCCGTGCGAGTTACACCATGTGGAAAATAAGGAAATCAAGGACAGCGTCGACGTTCAACACCCCGATGCGGAACCCGGGCCGCCCTCCGATTCTTGACTGGTCTGGTTGCTTGTGCGACTTTTAACGCAACAGCCCCTTCTTCAGGTCACCCCATTTGAAGCTCACCAGTAAAGGACGCTATGCCGTCACCGCCATGCTGGACCTGGCCTTTCACGATAAGGCCGGCCCCGTCACCCTGTCGCACATCTCGCAGCGCCAGGATATCTCGCTGTCCTACCTCGAGCAGTTGTTCACCCGCCTGCGCAAGCACGAGCTGGTGACCAGCACCCGCGGCCCGGGAGGCGGTTATTCCCTGAGCCGTTCGGTAGATGACATCGCGGTTGCTGAAATCATCGCCGCGGTCGATGAAACGGTGGACAGCACACAATGCAGTGGCGCCAATAACTGCCACGAGGGTGGCCGCTGTCTTACCCATGAATTGTGGGACGAGCTGAGCCAGCAGATCTATCAATTCCTGGACGGCATCAGTCTGGGTGACCTGGTGGAAGAAGACGGTATTCGCGAGGTTGCCGAGCGCCAGGACAGCCGGACCGCCGACACCGACGGCAAGGATGTCACGGCCCGTTCCATCAAGGCACCCCTGGGGCAACTCTGACCCCGACTGGCCTTGTGCCGATTAATGCGGCGATTTCGCCCGTTTCGTGTCATTTCTGCGATCGAACTCACACTTGCTAGTGGCGTGCATCACGGATGTTCCCGGCGTGGTGCCGATAACATAAGCAACAGCATGACGCGAGATGGAGAGGACCATGTACAAATTATTCCTGGTATTGACGGCAATTCTTTTTCTTGGTGACCCGACGCTGAGTTTCCTGGCGCAGTACGGTGTGGTGAGAGAGGCGGTCATGGTGACCATCATGACGGTGGTGGCCACACCCTGGGTCATATCACAGCTGGAAAACTAGTTTCACCGTGTGACGGCCCCGACACCGTTGCTTGTGTGTACCCGCGACCGGTCCTCGCCGCCCAGGCAGGGCCGGTTTTTTTTACCCGGAACCCGCCCGCCAGACCAGCAGGCGGTTATTGACCGGCATCTCATAATCGTTTTCCAGGGCCAGGCCGTTCTCAGTGGCCAGTCGGTCCAGTTCCCCGAAGTCACGCAGGCCGCTCGCCGGATCTCGCTGCCTCAGCCATTCATCGAAGCGGGCATTACTGTCACTGGTGTAGCGCCGGTGATAGTTGAACGGTCCATACAGGCAGAACACGCCGCCCGGCTTCAGGATGCATCCAATACCCGTGAACATATCCTGTACAGCGGGCCAGTCCATGATATGGGTGGTATTGGCGCTGAAGACGGCATCGTAGTTATCCCGTGGCCAGTGACCGGAACGGACATCCAGGGTGAGCGGGGTGCGCAGGTTGCCCAGTGGCGACTCCGCGCACCAGGCATTGATGCTGGCATGGCTGGCAGGGAGGTCGCTGGGCTGCCAGCTGATATGGGGCAGCTGGCTGGCGAAGAACACCGCATGCTGGCCGGTACCGCTGCCGATTTCGAGCACACTGCGGCAGCCCGCAAATTCCTTTTCCAGGATCGCCAGGATCGGCTGCTTGTTTTCCTCGCAGGCTTCCGAAAACTGTTTCATGGGATCCATCTTACTGCGTTACTGTCGCACGCATAAGCACCGGGCGCGCTGGCAAGGCAGCTGACCGCATGCAGTTGTTCGTGCAGGATGCCTGCCTGGACAAGCTGAAATGCCGATGTATCGGGCAGCGACGGCAGCGTAGGCCGGTGCCGGGTACTGGATACCAGGGAAGGCCCGATTAACTCATCTCTCGTCATTCCGGCGAAGGCCGGAATCCAGTCACTGTCTGATCAGGAACGACTGGATTCCGGGTCTTCTCTGCGCTACGCCCGGAATGACGGCTTGAGCAGACTTTCCTAGTTGACCGTTATCTTCCGGGGCTCGGGCCTGGCCTGCTTCGGGATCACGATTTCCAGCACCCCGTCGCGGTTGCTGGCGCTGATATTTCCCATATCGGCGGTCTCCGGCAGGGTGAACTGCCGCAGGAATTCACCGTGGCTGCGTTCCCGGCGCCGGTAGTTGTCCTTGGCCTCTTCTGACACGGTCGTGCGCTGGCCCTTGAGGCTCAGGACGCCGTCATCCACGGTGATTTCCACGTCCTTGCGGTCGATCCCGGGCAGGTCCGCCATCAGCACATAGCGGTCTTCATCTTCCCGGATGTCGACAGCCGGCATCCATTCGGTTCGGGCCGTTGCAGCAGTGCGTCGCGCATTGGTCAGCCGGCGGCTGCCCTCGTTGTTGAACAGGTCAAACAGGTTGTAGGGTTCGTAGCGTGTTAGCAACATGTCATTGCCTCCTTGAGAAAACGTTAAATAGCTGACATGTCTCCTAGATAGGGGCTGTCAGCAATTTTTCAAGGGGCAAGCGGGCGTTTGCTGACGGTCCGTGCCGGGTCCGCTAGAGGCGCTGTTTCAGGATGTCCCGGATTTCCGCATCGGTCAGGACGACGGGATTGGTGCGCATGCTGCTGCCGCGGCTGTTGGCCACGATCCGCTCGAAGTCGTTCGGGCTGATACCGCAGGCTCCCAGTCGAGGCATGTCCATGTGTGCGGTCCAGTCCTCCAGCAGGGCGACCAGGGCATCCTGTGCCACGGTCCCGGAAGAGAAGGTCTGGTGGCAGAGCAGTTCGCCGAGGACGGTATAGCGGACCAGTGCCGGGTTGTCCGGTTCGCGTGTGCGCATGGCCGCGATGTTCACCCGCGTGGCGGTGGCGACCAGGGTGCCGCAGACCACGCCGTGCGGTATCGGAAAGAAGGCGCCCAGCGGGGAGGCCAGTCCGTGTACCGAGCCCAGCCCGGTCTGGGCCAGCGTGATCCCGGAGACCAGTGCGGCATAGGCCATGCC
>CAMYIX010000086.1 GCA_947258615.1 uncultured Ectothiorhodospiraceae bacterium
CGCGAGGCATCGGCACCGGCACGCTCCAGCATCGCGGTGACCACGCCGGGCTCCCAGCTGCGTTCCATCAATGCCTGCCTGGCGGCCGCGCGGTTGGGCGAACCCTTGATCAGGGCGATCACCTCATCGATGTTCGCCAGGGCAATGGCCAGGCCTTCGAGGACATGCGCGCGCTGACGCGCCTTGCGCAGTTCGAACACCGTGCGGCGTGTGACCACGTCACGGCGATGGCGAACGAACGCCTCCAGGCATTGCTTCAGGTTCAAAAGCCGCGGCCGCCCGTCGATCAGGGCCACCATATTGATGCCGAAGACGCTCTGCAGCTGGGTGTGCTGGTAGAGGTTGTTGAGCACGACCTCGGCGACCTCGCCGCGCTTCAGGTCGATGACCATGCGCATGCCGTCTTTATCCGATTCGTCGCGCAGGCCCGAGATGCCGTCGACCTTCTTGTCCTTGACCAGTTCGGCGATCTTCTCCAGCAGGCGCGCCTTGTTGACCTGGTAGGGGAGCTCGGTGATGACGATGGACTGGCGGCCCTTGGCCTCGCGTTCCTCGACGTGGCTGCGGGCGCGTATGTAGATACGCCCGCGCCCGGTACGGTAGGCCTCGTGGATGCCGCGCACCCCGTTGATGATACCGGCCGTGGGGAAGTCCGGTCCCGGCACGTGCTCCATCAGTCCGGCCACGTCGATGTCCGGGTTCTCGATCAGCGCCAGGCAGGCGTTGGTGACCTCGGTGAGGTTGTGCGGCGGAATATTGGTCGCCATGCCCACGGCAATGCCGGCCGAGCCGTTGACCAGCAGATTCGGTACCCGGGTCGGAAATACCGACGGTTCATGCTCGGTCTCGTCGTAGTTGGGTATGAAATCGACGGTTTCCTTGTCGATATCGGCGATCAGTTCATGCGCGATGCGCGCCATGCGCACCTCGGTGTAACGCATGGCGGCCGGTGAATCGCCGTCGACAGAACCGAAGTTGCCCTGGCCATCGACCAGCATGTAACGCAGCGAGAACGGCTGCGCCATGCGCACGATGGTGTCGTAGACCGCGGTGTCGCCGTGCGGATGGTACTTACCGATGACGTCACCGACGATACGGGCCGATTTCTTGTAGGCCTTGTTCCAGTCATTGCCCAGTTCGCTCATGGCATACAGCGCGCGCCGATGCACCGGCTTCAGCCCGTCGCGCACATCGGGCAGGGCGCGACCGACGATCACGCTCATGGCGTAATCGAGATAGGACTGCTTCATCTCGTCTTCGAGATTGACGGGCAGGATTTCTTTCGCGAATTCGGTCATTTGGAAGGGACTAATCGGCCCATGTCATCCGGTTGCAGGGCAATAAAAAACGCCTCACGGCGATCGACAGCAATCAAGACACGGGATTTTAGCATACTCGCCTCCCCCACTACATCATGAAAACAGCCTTTTCTGGGGCCACTCAGGGCCCCTGTCGAGCATAAAGGAGTTTGACAGCGGGAGCGTGGCCCGCTAGCTGTCAGGACGCAGCGCGGCCAGTTTTTGCCTGTCCGGTGCCCTGATTACGCCCTGTTCGGTCACCAGGCAGTCGACCAGTTCTGCCGGGGTCACGTCGAAGGCGGGGTTCCAGGCGGCGGCGCCCTGCGCGGCAACAGGCCTGCCTGCCAGGGTCAGGACCTCGTCCGCGGCGCGCTCCTCGATCTCCACCGCCTGCCCGCTGGAAAGCGAGAAATCCAGCGTCGAGCACGGTGCCGCCACCATGAATTTGATGCCGTGGTGCCGGCAGTTGATGGCCAGGTTGTAGGTGCCGATCTTGTTGATGACATCGCCATTGGCGGTCACCCGGTCGGCGCCGACGATCACCCACTGCACGCGCCGGCGCTGCATCAGGAAGGCCGCCGCGCTGTCGGTAATCAGGGTAACCGGGATCCGGTCCCGGGTCAGTTCCCATGCCGTCAGGCGGGCACCCTGCAGCCAGGGCCGCGTCTCGCCGGCATAGACCCCGGCCAGCTTCCCGGCCTTCCAGGCACTGCGGATCACTCCCAGCGCGGTTCCGTAACCACCGGTGGCCAGCGAACCCGTGTTGCAATGGGTCAGCACGGCCTCTCCGGGCTGGATCAGCTCGGCGCCGTGATCACCCATGCGGTGATTGGCCGCAACATCCTCCTCATATATATGGTATGCCTCGACCAGGAGTGCCGTCCCCGGGTCTGCCCCGGCACCCTCAAGACAGACCCGCATCCGCTCCAGTGCCCAGCACAGATTCACGGCCGTGGGACGGGCGGCAGCCAGCATCCGCATGTCCTCGTCCAGCAGGCTGCGCCAGTCGCCCGGCGCCTGTGCATGGCGCTGCCTGGCGGCCAGCACCACCGCGAAGGCCGCGGTGATGCCGATGGCCGGGGCACCCCGGACCACCATGTCGCGGATGGCTGGTCGAGCAGGCTGAGGCGGTCGTCCTCCCAGCGAATGGCCCGGATTGAATCGTGGTTGTCTGCTGTGGTCACTGTGATTTCCTTTTCAGGTGGTTCAGGCGACTGATTCTAAGGATATTTTTCTTGACAAAAACCCTTGAAAACCACTAGCCTTGATCGGATTATGAGTCTAGAATACCGCCACGGGACAGCTTTATACATTTTTGTAAACAAATCACAGGAGTTGTAACAATGAAGAATCTATCTCTTAACGTCCTGATGGCGGCTGTCGCCTCATCAGCCCTGATGGCCAATATCGCAGTGGCCCATGAAGGCGGCAAGGCAGGCGCGGGCAACCTCGGTGACAGTGCCAAGCACATCGTCACCGACGGCTCGGGCAACTGCGTACGCACGTCATCCTGGAGCAAGCAGACCGCGGTCAAGGCCTGCAATCCGGAGCTGTTCCCGGAACCCGTTGCAGAAGTCGTAGCACCGCCTCCTCCCGTTGCTCCGGCTCCGCCACCTGTCGCCTACGAGACCGTGACCCTGTCCGCGTCTGCCCTGTTCGACTTCGACAGCGCCTCGCTGAAGCCGGCCGGCATGCAGCAGCTTGACGACGTCGCCAGCAAGATCACCAGCAACGGCAAGGTTGAAAGCGTCAAGATCGTCGGCCACACCGACAGCACCGGACCCGATTCCTACAACCAGCAGCTGTCACTGCGTCGTGCCACCTCGGTGCGCGACTACCTGGCAACCAAGGGTGTCGACTCCAGCCTGATGTCAATCAGCGGCATGGGTGAGTCCAGCCCGGTCGCTGACAACTCCACCCGCGCGGGTCGTGCCCAGAACCGCCGTGTCGAGGTCACCATCGGTGTGACGCAGCAGAAATAACCTGCTGTAACTGCACTAAACCAGAACCCATCGCCTGTAACAGGCGATGGGTTTTTTTTATTCCAGCGCAGGGATAGACCCATGGACCCGAAACAACTACTCGACCCCGAACTGATCAACACCTATATCATCCCCTGGGGGATTCGCCTTGTCCTGGCACTGGCCATCTTCGTTATCGGCCGCTGGCTTGCAAAGACCCTTGTGCGTATCGCCAGGCGCCTGATGGGCAAGGCCGGTCTCGATGCGATGCTGGTGTCGTTTCTGGGACACATCCTCTACACCGTCCTGCTGCTGGTCGTTATCATCGCCGCGCTCGACCAGCTCGGCGTCCAGACCACATCGCTGATCGCTGTCTTCGGCGCCGCCGGCCTGGCCATCGGCCTGGCGCTTAAGGACTCGCTTTCGAATTTCTCTTCCGGCGTCATGCTGATCATCTTCCGCCCCTTCAAGGTCGGCGACGCCATCGAGGCCGCCGGCATCACGGGGGTCGTCGAGGAGGTGCGTATCTTCAACACCATCCTGCGCACCGGCGACAACCGGGAAATCATCGTCCCCAACAGCCACATCTACGCAGGCCCGATCACCAACCTCTCGGCGCGCCCGACCCGGCGCATCGATCTGGTGTTCGGCATCGGCTACGAAGACGACATCCGCAAGGCGAAACAACTGATCGAGGCGGCCTTTGCCGCCGACGAGCGGATCCTCAAGGACCCGTCGCCCTCGGTCTCGCTGGCCGAACTGGCCGACAGCAGCGTCAATATCAATGCGCGCCCCTGGGTCAACAGCGGCGATTACTGGGCGGTACGCGCGGATCTCATGGAGCGCATCAAGCTGTCCTTCGATGAAAACGGCATCAGCATCCCCTACCCCCAGCGGGATGTTCACGTCCACAATGCCAGCTAGCAGCGCGAGCGACATGGCGGGCCGCGCCCTCCCGCCGGCCTGCGGCCTTCGCTATACTCGCCGCAGCACCTGAATGCGCGGAATCCTTGCATGCAAACCATCGACAGCCTGATCCATGCCCGCTGGATTGTTCCGGTAGAACCGGAAGACACGGTCTACCCGCTGCACAGCCTTGCCGTCCACGAGGGACGCATCCTTGATATCCTGCCGACCGATGCGGCGCGTGCTGCTTATTCGCCCCTGGTCGAGCATGAACTCGACCAGCACCTGCTGATACCGGGCCTGGTCAACACCCACACCCACGCGGCCATGAGCCTGCTACGCGGACTGGCGGACGACCTGCCGCTGAACGAGTGGCTGAACAAGCACATCTGGCCGGCCGAATCACGCTGGGTCAACGAGGAATTCGTGCACGACGGCACCCAGCTCGCGATAGCCGAGATGCTGCGCAGCGGGACCACCTGCTTCAACGATATGTATTTCTACCCGGATGTCAGCGCCCGGGTTGCCGCCCATGCCGGGATGCGCGCCTGCGTCGGTCTCATCGTGATCGACTTCCCCACCGTGTGGGCCCAGGACGCCGATGAATACATCTCCAAGGGCCTGGCGGTACATGACCGCTTCCGCGGCGATCCGCTGATCCGCACCCTGTTCGCCCCGCATGCACCCTACACCGTCTCCGACAAGCCGATGGAACATGTCCGGGTGCTGGCCGACGAACTCGACATCGGCATCCACATGCACGTGCACGAAACCCGTGATGAAATCGACCGGGCACTGGAGACATCCGGCAAACGCCCGCTGCAACGGCTGCATGAACTGGGCCTGGTGTCGCCCAACCTGCTGGCGGTGCACATGACCCAGCTGACCGAGGCCGAGATCGGGGAGTTCGCGGCAGCCGGCGCGCATGTCGTCCATTGCCCGGAATCGAACATGAAACTCGCCAGCGGCTTCTGCCCGGTAACGGTCATGGCAGACGCCGGCATCAATATCGCGCTCGGCACCGACGGCAGCGCCAGCAACAATGATCTCGACATGCTCGGTGAAATGCGCAGCGCCGCGCTGCTGGGCAAGGCGACCAGCGATGACGCCAGCGCGGTGCCGGCACACACCGCCCTGAGAATGGCGACCCTGAACGGTGCGCGAGCCCTCGGCCTGGCCGAGGACACCGGCTCGCTGAGCGCCGGCAAGTGGGCCGATATCACCGCCGTGCGCCTGGACACCATCGAGTCACAACCCCTGTATGACCCGGTCTCGCAACTGGTATATGCTTGTGGACGTGATCAGGTCACCGATGTCTGGGTGGCCGGTCAGCACCTGCTCAAGGAACGCCGCTTGACTACCCTTGACGATACCGAGATCCTCGACCGGGCCTGTCGCTGGCAGGCCCGCATCGGCAGCACGAACAGCCTGGAGTCATGACACGCATGCCCGCAGACAACCACAACGTCGACGCCGCAGAAATCGCCAAGTTCGAAAAACTGGCTGCGCGCTGGTGGGACCCCAACAGCGAGTTCAAACCCTTGCACGATATCAACCCGTTGCGACTGAAGTACATCGACGAGCGGGTCCAGCTTGCCGGCAATCGGGTGCTGGATGTGGGCTGCGGCGGCGGCCTGATGACCGAAGGCATGGCCACGCTGGGTGCCCAGGTGACCGGGATCGACATGGGCAAGGCACCGCTGAACGTTGCCCGCCTGCACAAACACGAATCGGAACTGGATATCGACTACCGGCAAGCGACCGCCGAACAGCTGGCCGGGGACGAGCCCGGCAGCTTCGATGTGGTCACCTGCCTGGAGATGCTCGAGCACGTACCCGACCCGGCCGCGGTCATCAAGGCCTGTTCCACCCTGGTCAGGGACGGCGGCCACGTTTTCCTGTCGACCATCAACCGCAACCCGAAGGCCTACCTGTTTGCAGTGATCGGTGCGGAATACATCCTCAACATGCTCCCCAAAGGCACCCACGAATACGCCAAGTTCATCCGCCCCTCGGAGATGGAGGCCTGGGCACGCGCCAGCGGCCTGCAGCTCACCGATATCAGCGGGATGAGCTACAACCCCCTCACGCGGGAATACAGCCTCGGCAGGGACGTGTCTGTCAACTACCTGGCCTGCTTCCGTAAAGCCTGACCCGGCGGACCTATGCGGATACGGACAGTCCTGTTCGACCTGGACGGCACCCTGCTGGACACTGCCCCTGACCTGGCCGATGCCCTGAATACCGTGCTCGCGGAGAACCAGCGTTCACCCCTCCCCTACGACGTCATCCGCGGCGTGGTTTCGCACGGCGGCAAGGCGCTTATCGAACTCGGTTTCTCCCTGGACGAGTCGCACCCCGACTTCGACCCGCTGCGTCAGCGCCTGCTGACAGTGTATCGCGACAACATCGCCAGGCGGACGCGGCCATTTCCCGGCATGGCCGCGCTGCTCGAGCAACTCGAACAGCGCGGACTCAACTGGGGCGTGGTCACCAACAAGCCGGCCTGGCTGACCGAACCGCTGTTGAAGGAACTGGGTCTGTTCGAGCGTGCCGCCTGCGTCATCAGTGGCGACACCCTGAACGAGCGCAAGCCGCACCCGGCGCCGATGCTGTATGCCTGCGAACAGGCCGGCAGCACGCCGCAGGAGTGCGTCTACATCGGTGATGCGCAGCGCGACATCGAGGCCGGCAGGAATGCCGCCATGCATACCCTGGTCGCCCTGTTCGGCTACTTCCAGGACAGCGACCGGCCGCAGGAGTGGCAGGCCGACGCCATGCTCGAGGGACCGGGGGAACTGCTGGCCTGGCTCGACCGGATGGACCTGCCGGCGTGAAACTTCTGCCAGGTGATGCGCCGCAGCGCGACCTCACCTGGCGGTTAAACAGTGGCATAATGTAGCCTCATGGAGATCAGCCAGATCACCCTCCTGATTATCGTCTCGGTCGTTTCCATCGAGGTCGGCGCCATCGCCGCCTACCTGATCGGCAACCGCCAGATCACCCGGCTGCGCAACAAACACTCGCGGCTGATGGTCGCCCTCAGTTATGAACGCAAGGCGGCCGCGCAGAAGGAGGCCTCGTTCCAGCAGGCCACCCGCAATCTGAAGGAAACCTTCAATGCCCTGGCCGGCAATGTCCTCAGGGACAACAGCACCCAGTTCCTGCACCTGGCGCAGGAAAACCTCAAGCAGTTCCAGATCCAGGCGGAGGGCGAGCTTGCCCGGCGCGAACAGGCGGTCGAGAACCTGGTCAAGCCGATACGCGAGGCCCTCGACAAGACCGAGTCGCAAATCCGCAGCATGGAGAAGGAGCGCAAGGAGGCGCACGGCGCCCTGACCCGGCACCTGGAGACCATGGCCGACTCGCACCGGCTGCTGCAGTCGGAGACCCGCAACCTGGTGCAGGCCCTGCGCCGCCCGGAGGTGCGCGGCCAGTGGGGCGAACTGACCCTCAAGCGACTGGCCGAACTGGCCGGCATGGTCGAACACTGCGACTTCCAGGAGCAGGAATCGGTACAGACCGACAGCGGCACGCAGCGCCCGGACATGGTCATCCGCATGCCCGACAAGCGCGAGATCGTGGTGGACTCCAAGACACCGCTGGATGCCTACCTCGCCGCGGTGGAGGCTGGCGACGATGCCGCCCGCAAACAACACCTCAAGCGCCATGCCCGGAATGTCCGCGAGCGGGTACGCGAACTCGCCAGCAAGGCCTACTGGGAGCAGTTCCCCCGCAGTCCCGACTTTATCGTGCTGTTCATCCCCGGCGACCAGTTTCTCAGCAGCGCCCTGGATTGCGACCGCAAGTTGCTCGAGGATGCACTCTCCGACAATGTCATCCTCGCCACGCCCACCAGCCTGGTGGCCCTGCTGCGCGCGGTCGCCTACGGCTGGCGCCAGGAGGCACTGGCTGACAACGCCGAGCTCATCCGTGTGGTCGGCACCGAGCTCTACCTGCGCCTCGCCACCTTTGCCGAACACCTGGCGAAACTCGGCCGCAGCCTGGACAGCAGCGTGGACGCCTTCAACAAGGCGGTGGGCTCGTTTGATTCACGCGTCCTGCCGAGCGCCCGTAAATTCACTGACCTGGGGATCACCACCCGGAAGGAACCGGCGGACCTGCAACAGATCGAACGGGCCACCCGCAGCGTGGCATCCCGCGGCGAGGTGGAAAGCGCAAATTAACTGCCATGGATCGGAGCGCCTGATCCCCGACATCCCCTTGCCACAACGACCACTCGACGACTGAAAAACTTATGGCAGACATTCACACACTCAAGCCGGACTGGGAACCCCGCGAACACCAGCTGCAGGACCGCGTCATACTCATTTCCGGTGGCGCCGACGGCATCGGCCGCGCCCTGGCCACCGCCTGCGCCGCCCAGGGCGCCAGCGTGGTATTGCTGGACAAGAACGTGCGCGGACTGGAAAGCGCCTACGACGAGATCACGGCCGCAGGCCACCCCGAACCCGCCCTGTACCCGCTGGACCTCAAGGGTGCGACACCGGACGACTACCACGCCCTGGCCGGGGTCCTGGATAAGGAGTTCGGGCGTCTGGACGGCCTGGTCCATAACGCCGCCGTACTCGGCGCCCTGACACCGATCGACGGCTACGACGATGCCCTCTGGTTCGAGACCCTGCAGGTCAATCTCAATGCACCCTACCTGCTGACCAAGGCCTGCCTGGGATTGATGTACCGCTCGGATGATGCCTCGATCATCTTCACCTCGGACACTACCGGGCGCCGGGGCAAGGCCTACTGGGGCGCCTATGGTGTCTCCAAGGCCGGCCTCGAGGGCCTGATGCAGCTGCTCGCCGACGAGTTGGAGGCGAATACCGGGGTGCGCGTCAACAGCGTCGACCCGGGCCCGGCGCGTACCGCGATGCGCGTCATCGCCTACCCCGCCGAGAACCGCAAGCTGCTCAGTGCGCCGGAGGCCGTTATCAAGCCGTTCCTGTACCTGCTCGGGCCGGACAGCAAGGGCACCACCGGGAAGCAGTTCACCCTTCGCAACTAGGCCGGCGCACCCGGGAGATCCGGGCTGTCTGCCGGCCTTGACGGCCGCCGATTGAATTCAGACTACAACCACAAGCGAGACAAGCATGACAGAAAAGACAGTTGACGTAGCCATCATCGGATCAGGCACCGCCGGGCTCAACGCCATGGGCCAGGTGCGGCGCGCCCGCAAGAGCTTCGTGCTCATCAACGGTGGCGAAACCGGCACCACCTGCGCCCGGGTCGGCTGCATGCCGTCCAAGGCCATGATCCAGGTCGCTGAAGACTTCCACCGCCGTGCCCACCTGGGCCGCTACGGCATCTCCGGCCATGAAGACCTGGCGCTTGACCTGCCGGAGGCACTGGAACACGTGCAGAACCTGCGCGATATCTTCGTTGAGCGCGTACTGGAACACAGTACCGACAAACTGGGCGAGGAATTCATCGAGGGCTATGCCCGCTTTATTGAACCGACGCTGCTGGAGGTCGAGGGGCAACGTATTCGTGCGGGACGCGTGGTCATCGCCACCGGCTCACGTCCCCTGGTACCCGGTGCGTGGCAGGCCTTCGGCGAACGCATTATCACCACCGACGATCTGTTCGAGTACGAGGACCTGCCGGCCGCGATCGGTGTGATCGGTCTCGGCACCATCGGCCTGGAGCTCGGCCAGAGCCTGCACCGTTTCGGCATCAGCGTGACCGGCTTCGACCAGCTCGACACCATTGGCGGCATCCAGGACCCGGAGGTCGCACGCACCGCCATCGAGATCCTTGGCCGAGAGTTCCCGCTGCACCTCGGCAGGGCCGCCGAAATCGAGGCCTCAGGCGACCGGCTCAAGGTCACTGCCGGCGAACACAGCGTGCTGGTCGACAAGGTCCTCTGCAGTATCGGGCGCGTGCCGAACGTCGGCAAGCTGGGCCTGGATAACCTCGGCGTGACACTGGACGAACACGGCATGCCAGCGTGCAATCCGAATACCCTGCAGATCGCCGACCTGCCGGTGTACCTGGCCGGCGACGTCACGGGTGCGCGCATGATACTGCACGAGGCCGGGGATGAAGGCAGGATTGCCGGTTACAACGCCGCACACGGGGAGACGGCCGCTTTCCGTCGCAAGACACCGCTTGCGATCAACTTCTGCGACCCCAACATCTGCACGGTTGGCCGCCGCTGGAAGGAACTCGACCAGGACACTACCGCTATCGGCGAAGTCCGCTTCGGACCGGTGGGTCGGGCACTCATCATGGGCAGGAACAAGGGCATCCTGCGGGTCTACGCTGACCGCCTTAGCGGTCGCCTTCTGGGTGCCGAGATGATCGGGCCGGCTTGCGAGCACATCGCCCACCTGCTCGGCTGGTGTATCGAGCAGGGTCTGGGCGCCGGTGAACTGCTGCGCATGCCGTTCTACCACCCGACCATCGAAGAGGCCTTGCAGGCCGCGCTTTACGATCTCTACCGCCAGGTGGAGACTAAGAATGCAGGCGGACTGGTGGAACTGGAACGGATGGAGTCATAGACATGGCCCCACGACAGTTTCCCGGTTTAGTTACCAGGCATGTGCGCTGATAGCGCGTTGCCAGCAGGTGCACAATGAAGGGCGCCGTGGCAGCCGGGCATCCGGCCACGGCTGAGGCAGCGACCCTGGTGATGGAGGCTGGCGGCAATGCCTTTGATGCGGCCCTTGCCGGGCTGTGCGCCGCCTGCGTCGCCGAACCTGTCCTGACCTCATTGGGCGGCGGCGGCTTCCTGCTTGCCCACCTGGGCGATGGCAGAAACACCTTGTATGACTTCTTCGTCCAGACACCCTTGCGCCGGCGTCCCGAGGCCGAACTGGATTTCCACCCCATCGTCGCGGACTTCGGCACGGCCCAGCAGGAGTTTCACATCGGCATGGGCAGCATTGCCACACCCGGCACCATCAAGGGCCTGTTCCGGGTCCACGCCGAGCTGGGCAGCCTGCCAATGCACGAGATCGTCAGGCCGGCAGTGGATATCGCACGCGGCGGCATTGCAGTAAACAGGCTGCAGGCCTATATATTCAGCGTCGTTAAGCCCATCTACCTGTCCACCGAGAGTGCCCGGGGCATCTATTCAAGTCGCCGCAACGGCGATGCCCCGGTTCAGGATGGCGAGATGCTGCGACAGCCCGAGTTGGCGGATGCACTGGAATCACTGGCCATAGAGGGGGAACAACTGTTCTACCGGGGGGAGATGGGGGCCGCACTGATCGCGGCATGCAGGTCCGGCGGCGGCTACCTGCAACAGCCTGATCTGCACCAATACAATATGGTGAAACGTGAGCCCCTGGGTTACCGCTACCGAAAGGCCCGGATACTGACCAACCCGCCGCCGTCCAGCGGTGGCAGCCTGATCCGTTTTGCCCACGCCCTGCTGGAACCGCATGACCAGGGCGCCTTTGGCTCCGCGCAACACCTCAAACTACTGGCTGAGGTCATGAAGCAGACCAACCTGGCGCGGATGGAAAACGGGCGGAACGCGACGGCAACCGCCGGGGATATCCTTGACCCGGAGACCATAGCACGCTTCCGGGCAGCCCTGTCCGGTCACCCCGTGAACGCCCGCGGGACCACCCACATCAGCGTGGTGGACGCTCACGACAATGCGGCATCACTCAGCCTCTCCAACGGCGAGGGCTCGGGTTATGTGCTGCCCGGCACGGGGATTATGCTGAATAACATGCTGGGTGAAGAGGACCTCAACCCGGGCGGGTTTCACCTCTGGGACACCGATGTGCGGGTTTCATCCATGATGGCGCCGACCCTCGCCATCGACCATCAGCGCATCATCGCAACCGGATCGGGCGGTTCCAACCGCCTGCGTACAGCCATTCTGCAGACACTGAACAATCTGTGCCACTTCGGGATGGATGCACGCGAGGCGGTTCACAGTCCACGACTCCATGTCGAGCAGGACCTGCTCAGTATCGAACCCGGGTTTGCTGACGCTGCGGTGGATGAAATCTGCGCCGCTTACAGCAGCCACGATCGCTGGACCGAGAAAAACCTGTTCTTCGGTGGTACCCATACCGTCATATCCGACAAGCATGGATTCAGTGGCGCAGGCGACCCGCGCCGGGACGGGGTGTTCCTCTCGGTGTAAATAATCGGTGGGCCTGGGAACCGGGGGCGGCCAGCGACGCAGCGATCTGTAACTCTGCGATCATGCTGTCCAGAGATTGTCTCGCTGGCAGTTTCCGGCCTCCTGTCTCACACGGCACTTGTACATGGCCCAGGCCAGCCGCACGATCGGTTCCCGGTCACACACTCTCCCTGTACATCGCGCTCGCAACGACGTGACTAATCAATTAAATCAGGGGCCCCAGCACTTATTCCTTTGTCAGCCGGGCATCTTCAACAATCAGCGGATAGACATAGCCGAAACCAAAATCCCTGTCCAGCGCAAGCTTGCCCTCGATGACGACAACGGCATCGACTGCCGCCGTGCCATCAGTGGTAAGGGTCAGGTCATCCAGGGTGCTGCTGTCCCGGATGTGGACCCAATTCTTGTTCATGACATTGGCAGTGAACTTGGTGACCTTTCCCCGGATGCGCACGGCCTTGCCATTGAGCGTTTGTTTATCGGTATAGACTTCGGCGATGGTGTGGCCACCCTCCAGTCTGTCTATGCCTTCGATAGTGCCGGCAGCCGCCACCGGCCTGGAACTGCCATGCGGCGAGGCCATTCCCGTACCTGTGTCAGCCTGGCCTTCCTTTTCGGTAATAAAACGGTTTACAAAATAGATCACGGGGAAATCGCGATTCAGCGAGTTGCTGTGAAAGTTCATCATCGGCATCTCGGTCGTGAATGCGATCACGTCGCCGATCTTCAGCGGGGTAGTGGATGCCGCGGCCCAGACCTTCTCTTTACCTGTATCCACTTCGGCGTAGGTGTAACCGGCAGCATCAATCGTATCCGTTACCCTCCCGGAAATCCTGCCAGGGTCCGGCTGCTGAATCTCACCGGTATTCTTCAGATTGGAATTGGCTGCATTGACCAGGCCGGTATCGGACAGGGCGACTAAGGGACAGGCGAGCAGGATCACTAAAATACCAGCGCGATATAACATCATGGAATTACCCTTGGTTGATGATTGAAGAGCATTGGATAAAACAGACGGAACGGGGACCGTTTGACAGGTACGGGTTGGCCTCAAGCGACCGCGATGGTCTGGATCATAGCATATCAGGCAGGGCGCAACTGTTGAAGCTGCATTGAGGCCTGCCATGTGTTCCGGTATTTGTATTACATTTCACTGATTACCCGGCCAAATGCCTCCACCCGCTCCCAATCGGTAAATTCTTTTACGGTTGCAGGATCGGTGGGTCCATTTGTCATCCACATAATCAGCCGTATGATGGTTCGATCCAGGAAACTGTATTTCTGATAGTCGATCTTTCCTGCAAACACGTCCAGTTCCCCGGGCCTCCAGGCTATCTGCCCGAGGAATTTCTTCAAATAGGGATTGGTGTCCGGCTGATTCTTCTCTGGCTTGCGAGCTACAACATTGACCGAGAAGAAGGCATTGGGCTTGCCTTCCAGTATTGACTGGTTTCTTTTTATGAACTCGTAGACTTGCGGCTTATGCTTGCCATAGCGAATGCTTGCACCAACCACGATCTTGTCGAAGGCCGACAGGTCCACCTGCGTCTCGTCGTCTAGCGAAACCAGTTTCACCCCGTGGGACTGCTGCTCTATCACCTGCTGCAGTCGCTGGCAGATCTTGCGGGTATGCCCATCAGTGGTGGAATAGACAATAAGAATACTGGCCACCTTCACCTCTCGAAACTATTTTACCTGCATTTTCCTGTACGCAATCACCAACAGGGTCAGGAAGACCTGGCTAATTCGTCATTCTGGCAGGCACGATGAACCAGGATTTACAAGTGCCGCGGGAGACAGGAGAAGGTGAGACCGCAAAGCGGTCGAGAGGCTGGCCTGGGCCAAGCCGGGAGCGGCCAGCGACGCAACAATCTTTAACCAACTGTTTAACTCCCGGTGATTGCCTCGCTGCACTCGCAATGACGAGGTTTCCTCAATTAATCAGAGCTTCCCAGAGAAAATAAGGGGCCTGCACAGGCAGGCCCCGTTGCACATGAACCCGGTCTGGATCAGCCGAATATATCCTGGGTGACGTTATTGAACCAGCTGTGTGCGTACTCGTACTCGCGCTGGCGGTCTCCCGGGGAACTGTCCGCCGGTGTCAGGCCTCCAGCGCCCTTGACCTTGGCGATCTTGCCATCAACCAGGTTGTAGACCATCGCCACGGAAATACCGTCATTTGGCGCCACGATGCTGTAGCAGGTGTTGACCCAGGACGGTTCTCCCGGTTCCCGGCCGTTGACCAGGTCCACCACCGCGGCGGCCGCAACCTTGGCCTCGGAGTTGGCGGCATAACCCGACTTCGGCAACGGCGCCTGAATAGCGGCATCACCGATGACATGGATGCCCTTGTGTATGGTGGACTCGAAGGTCTTGCCGTCGATCGGACACCAGCCGCTTTCATTGGTCAGCCCAGCGGTGATGGCGATCTCGCCCGCCTTTTGCGCCGGGATGATGTTGGTGACGGCCGGTTTGTGAGTGTCGAACTCGGTCGACACGGTGCCGGCCTTGGCGTCAACTCGCGTCACCCCGCCATTGGTATCGGATGCCTTCACCCATTCGATCATGCCCGGGTAATGGCGTTCCCAGGCCTGGGTAAACAGCCCCTGCTTGCTGAACTTGTCCTTCTTGTCCAGGATCAGGATCTTGGACTTCGGCTTGTGGTTCTTGAGGTAGTAGGCCATCTGGCAGGCACGCTCGTACGGACCGGGCGGACAACGGAAAGGATTCGGTGGTGCCGCTATCAACACCATACCGCCATCGGGCATGGCTTCCAGCTGACTGCGCAACAATGAGGTCTGCGCCCCGGCCTTCCAGGCATGCGGCATTGTCTCAGCCGCGGCCATGTCGTAGCCCTTGATGTCATCGCGGAAGGAAATGCCGGGCGCAACAATGCAGCGGTCATAACTGAAGCTCTGGCCGCTGCTGATGGTAACCTTGCGTGCCGCGGCATCGATACCGGTCGCGGTGTCGTGCACCACCTTGACACCGCGCCGGCTTAGGCCGTCGTAACTGAACTTGAGGCTGTCCAGCTTGCGATCACCGCCGATCACCTCGTTGCTGAAGAAGCAGGTATAGTAGTGCTTGTTCGGCTCGATCAGCGTAACCTCGATCGAGGGGTCGGCGCGGAGGATATACTTGGCCGCGGTGGCACCACCCGACCCGCCTCCGATAACTACAACCTTTTTCTTGCCACCGGCGGCGGCAATGGCGGGAAAGCCGACTGCGCTGACGGCAGCGGCACTGCCCACGAGTTTGATAAAATCTCTGCGTGTGAAGTTTTTCATGGTCCTGTATCCCCCTTTATAGCCCGCTACCGCTGGAGAGCCGGCTGGAATAGAAATGATTGAGCGCCGAGATCTCTTCATCGGTCAGCTTGTCCACCTTCTTTTTCATCTTCTTGGTCATTTCCCGACGGCCGCTCTTGAAGTCCTCCATGGAGTGATTCAGGTAGGAGAGCCATTGACTGGCAAGTATTCCGGCATCGTCGTCGGCAAGGGCACCATCCTCATCGTGACATTTATGGCAGTTGTCCTTGTGCAGTCGTTCGCCCAGGGCCACCTTGGCCGGGTCCGTTCTCTGGACGGTCTTCGGGACCGGCTGCTTTGCAAAGAACGATGCCATGAGCTTGATTTCCTCATCTGTGTAGCCCTTGGCGATGCGTTGCATGACCGTGCTGTAGCGATCGCCGCTCTTGAACGCCGCCATGCTGTCAGTGAAGTAGATCTCGGATATGCCTGCAATGTTGGGCGTCGCAGGACCCATGCTTACCCCGTCGACGCCATGACATCCGGCGCAGGTGTCAGCCAGCATGGTCGCACTGGGGGCAGCCGCCAGTTGAGTCGATCCCAGCAACAGGCAACCACCCAGAGCCAGGGTATACGTTTGTATTCTTAACATAACGGTGTCTCCTCTCTTGTTGGCAGATTCTTGCATTTATTCCTGTGGCCAGATTCTGCTTATCTACCCACCACTCTTCTCGTATTTTCAGAAGTATAGCTTGTCAGTTTTGAATAGCACTAGCAATCATTCCTCACCGGGCCGGATTGATTTCGCATGGGTATGAAGATGAATAGTCGCTGTCGTAAGGCCCTTGTACTTTCACAGAACCGGCTCGCTGCAGGCGCAGGGCATTGAGGACCACGAACATAGAGCTAAAGGACATGCCCAATGCGGCACCCCAGGGCGGAATCCATCCTGCCGCGGCAAACGGCACCGCAAGCAGGTTGTAGCAGGCCGCCCAAGCAAGGTTCTGCCGGATAATGCGTCGCGTTCGGCGGGCAACAACAACTGCCCCAGGGAGCGCTGTTGCGTCGTTGCCGAGCAGGATGAAATCACTGCCGGCATTGGCAAGATCGGTGGCATCGGCGAAGGACAGCGACACATCGGCAGCCGCCATGGCAGGAGCATCATTGATGCCATCACCGAACATGGCAATGCGGCGCCCCTCCTGCTGTCGCGCCCGGACCCAGTCGAGCTTGTCTTGCGGTGACATGCCACTCAGGCAATCATCGATCCCCAGCTGTACACCCAGCCGTGAAACACTGGTTTCGGTGTCGCCACTCAACAACGCGAAGTGACCAAGACCGGCGCGTGACAGACCGGAGAGCATCCCTTCAATACCCGGTCGCAGCGGGTCCTCGAAGGCCACGACGGCCTGCACACCGTCAGGACTCGATAGCAGTGAAATGCCTTTTCCCGCTACCCGGCAGCGCTCCACCAGCGTGCGCGTGGTCGCCGACACGACGTGGTTCTGCACAGCGAAATCGGGCTTTCCGAGACGCCATTCCCTGCCGTCGATCATGCCGCTCACACCCGACCCGGGCAGGTTCTCGATGCTGTCTATCTCGATACCCGGCAGCGGCTCCAGCTTGCGCAGGGCCCTGGCGAATGGATGCTCGGACCGGGCGGACAGTGCGGCGGCACGACGCCGGCAGTCGCCCCTGTCAAGCGTGCCGGTCGGAATGACTTCGCTCACCGTGGCTTGCCCGGTAGTGAGGGTACCGGTCTTGTCGAACACGAACAGGTCGCTCTCAGCAAGAGCATCCAGGGCGCGCATACTCAGTGGCAACACTCCAAGCTCAACAAACCGGCCAGCGCTTACCGCCAGCGCAACCGGCGTGGCCAGTGCCAGTGCACAGGGACAGGTTACGATCAAAACGGCGATGGTGTTAGGCAGCCATGCTGCCGGTTCGATCAACAGCCAGTAGAACGCGGTTGCGGCAGCGACCACCAGCAGTACTGCAACGAACCAGGACGCCACCTGTTCAGCCAGCAGTGCATAGCGGGGGCGCAGTTCAAGGCCACGTGCCACGAGCTGCCGGATGGTGCTGACGGCTGAATATTGGATTGTACGGGTAACCCGGATAGTGACCGGCTGCTCCCCGTTCACGGAACCGGCCACGACCTCATCCCCGGGCACGCGTAACACGGGCCGGGCCTCTCCGGTCAACAGCGATTCATCAAAGCTACTGCAGCCAGCAACCAGGGTAGCGTCAAGCGGAACGGACTCTCCCGGCAGCAACTGGACACGGTCACCCGGCACCAGATCCTGTACAGCAACCGAGTGCTTCAGCCCGTTCGAATCCAGGCGCCTCGCTGTTTGGGGTGTAATGCGCGTGAGCCGCTCCAGGTGGTCGGCCGCCCGGATCTTGCCTTGCAGTTCCCGGCGCCTGGCCAGCAGCAGTAAGAAGACGAACATCGCGATCGAGTCGAAATAGACCTCGCCCTGACCTGTGAGGAGAGTATGCAGGCTCCCCAGAAAGGCGATTGAGAGACCCAGGGTCACGGGGATGTCCATGCCGAGGTGCCCGTTTTTTATGTTATTCCAGGCACCGGCGAAAAAATCCTGGGCGGAATAAACCAGGATGGATGCTGTTACCAGGAGGCTGGTCCAGCGTCCGATTACAATCCACAAGGGCAACTGTCCCGCCGTATCCACTCCCCCCATTAGATAGGTGGCGAGCGAGAAATTCATGACCATCATGCCCGCCGCGCCGGCAAAGATCAGTCGCTCGATACTGCGGCGGCGGCGTTTCCCCTGCAGTTGCTCGCTGCGCGCTGCATCGTAGGGTTGAGCCATATATCCGATCTTGGCAACCGCCTCGAGGATTTCACTCAGCCGGATGAGCTGCGGATTCCAGCGCACGCGGGCGCGCTGGGTGACGTCGTCGATTCGGATATCGAGCATGCCGGGCAGACTGCGCAGGTGCCTTTCATTCAGCCACAGGCAGGCGGGGCAGCGGATATTCTCCAGCAGCAGGTGCGCTTCGCACCAGTCACCCTCATGATGAACGAAGCCTTTCTGGATGTCGGGCCTGTCATACAGAGCCAGCTGCCCGAGAAATTCAGGGGTGAGCGGATTCCCGGGGGACAGTGCCTTCTTGCTGCGGTATCGGTAATAATCGTGCAAGCCGGCTCCGCTGATGGCCGCACAAACCGCACGGCATCCATGACAGCAGAATGTCTGGTCGGAACCCAGAACATTGAGGGTATCTGCGGCCATGGCATCCGGGACGGGCAGGCCACAATGGAAACAGGCTGTCTTGACCGGCGTGGCGCGATCAAGGTGGATGGCGGTGGCGCTCTCAGGCATACCTCACGACATGTCCATATTAGACAGGGGGAAAACCGCTGCAGCAGTTCTAGCCGCAAATAATTTCAGATACATGGCGCAATACTCCGAGGCCCGACTATTGAGCAGCTTCCGGTACGGCCGTGGCATAGTAGGCCGCCAACCCCTCGATTTCTTCCTCGGTGAGGGTCTCGGCGACGCTGCGCATGCGTGCGTAGATGTCATTGTCCCTGTCGCCTTCCTTGAATTCATTCAGGGAGAGGACCAGGTATTCCCGCTGTTGTCCCGCAAGGGCCGGGTGATCGAACTGGCCGCCCCTGCCCCTCCTGCCATGGCAGGAGGCACAGGCCTTGATCATACGCTCAGGGTCACCCTTGAAAACCAGTCGCAATATAGCTGGATCCCTGTTGCGCTGCGGTGCCGGTTGCGCTGGCTCCAGCGTTGCATACCAGGCGGCGAGATCGGCGAGTTGCCGGGCATCGAGTTTCCTGACGCTCTTGTACATATCCCGGCTGTCGCGTTTTTTGTCGAGGTAATCCGTCAGCTGTTTGTAGGCATAGCTGCTGCTCATACCGGCGATATTGATGTCATCGGGGTCCTCGGAGACCCCGGCATCGCCGTGGCACTTGTAACATTTTCCGGTCTGCGCCAGCTCCTCGCCCCGTACCGGGTCGGCATTCGCAAGCATCCTCAGCGTGGCGCTGTCAAACGCCACTGCCGACGAGGGTTCGGCGCCGGCCCTCGGGACGAACAGCGCCATGATAGTCAGCAGCATCATCAATCGCGGCATGGTCAGATACTCCAGGGGACGGTGCCGTGGGTTTCCATCAGGAAGAACTGCAGTATCGGGTAGCCGTAACTGGCCACCATGTAGACCACCACCAGGACAGTCCAGAAGGCCAGGCCGTTCAGCAGGGGCGGGATTCGCAGTACGGGATGGAGTGGCTCGGCATATTCCACGGCCAGACTGGCCTCCTGTTGTGAGTTGCCATGGGTTCTTGCCAGCACATAGACAAGCATCAGCGCCGATATCATCAATATGAGCCCACCCACAATCATGGCCAGTTCACTGGCATCCCATTGCTGTACCAGCACGGGGTCATAGGGCGTGGATGAGATCCGTCGTGGCTGGCCCGCGATCCCCAGGTAGTGCCAGGGCAGGGTCAGCACCAGCATGCCGATGAACCATAGCCAGAGCTGGGTGAGCGCCAGGGTGTTTGAATAGAGCCGGCGACCGGTCATTTTCGGCCACAGGTAATAGGCGATGGCAAAGTACATGATCACCGTGGTACCGGCAAAGATGAGATGGAAATGCCCGGTGACCCACTGGGTATTGTGCACCATCGCGTTCATGGAATAACTGGCATTGATCATGCCGCCGAATCCGCCCAGGGTCAGCATCAGCAGCCCGAGTCCCGCGGCCGTCACCATGGGATTACTCCAGGGCAGGGCCGCAATCCAGCCGAACAGGCCCTTGCCACCTCGCAGCCGCCCGGCGACTTCCAGGGAGGCGATGATGGTAAATCCCGTGATCAGGGTGGGCACGGCCACCATGAAGGTGCCGATCATGTGCAGGAACTTCCAGCCCGCGGCCTGGAAGGGGTCCATGTAGAGGTGATGAAAGCCAATCGGTATGGAAAACACCAGCAGCATGATGAAGGCGACCCGCCCCATCTGGTCACTGAACAGTTTGCCACCAGCCGCCTTAGGCAGCAGGGTGTACATGGCGATATAGGCGGGAAACAGCCAGAAGTAGACGATGGCATGCAGGGTCCAGGAAAACAGGGTCCGCGCCAGGCCCACATCGACTGTATCGATCAGGCCCAGTGACCAGGGGATCAACTGGAATATCGCTTCCAGCGTCACCCCAAGGCTGGTGATAAACCACATGATCGCATTTGCGGTGGTGCCATACATCGCCAGCGGGACGGTGTCACCAGGGTGGGCCCGTTTCCAGATGGTCATCATCATGACCATTTCCAGGCACCACACCCAGGAGCCTGCCACCAGTAGCGTGGCACCGATGTAAAAGGCAGGATGCGCCTTGAGGGGCGGGTAGAAGGTATACAGCACCGACGCCTGTCCGGTCAGCAGCGGCACGGCGGCCATCAAGACGCCGGTAATGCAGATATAGAAGCCGAACCAGGCGAGCGGCTTGTTCCAGACGGGTTGCTTCAGACTGGTCGTGGCGGTGTAATAGCCGAACCCGACCACCAGGAAGGTGGTCAGGACAAAACCCATCAGCACCCCGTGTGTCGAAACCGAGGCGAAATACAGGGCGGGTGATTCGATGGCCGGGATCAACCCGCTGCGCTCGAGCACCTGGTAGACACCCATGATGGCCGCCGCCAGAAAGGCAATAAAGCCGACCCACATACTGATCAGACTCAGCCTGGCTGAATCTGTATGATCCATGGCTATCCCCCCCCGCCGGGCTTTTCAACAACGCTCAGCCGTGACCACATCTGATCATGACCCAGTCCGCAATACTCGTTGCACAACAGGGAAAACTCCCCCGTTCGGGTGAAGGTGGTAGTGACCTCGGATATGTAACCCGGAACGATCATGGTCGTCATGTTGGTGCCGGGGACATGCACCCCGTGCAGAACGTCCGCGCTGGCCATGCGCAGGGTCACCGGGGTGTCGACCGGGACCTCGATACGCGGCGGGTAGAAACCGTAGCGTGCCGCCACCATCGTAATGGTCAGACTGCCATCCGGATTGGTTTTGACCCCCAGCTTGTCCTCGGCGAACTCCTCGCTGAGGTGGAGCCGTGATGAATCGATGGTCTCGACATTACTGGGCGGGTGCAGGTTGCTGGCCAGGGCGTAAAAGCCCAGCACGCCGCCCATCACACTGGCCAGAATGAGTGAGATCCAGGTCCATTTTCTTTCCAGCGGGTCTTCACAGACATGCCTCAACGGGTCGATCGACATGGCTCCCCTTCAGCTCACCGGTCCATTTTCAATGAACATGAAAAAAAACATGTAGGCCCAGCCGGCGAGCAGCAGCACAGCCAGCAGCAACAGCAGGGCAAATGTTCCCCGCGGAGCGCTTTTCAGGATTTCATCTTCCTCTTCGGGCGTGAGTTGGCTCATAAGAAGTCTACAGGACAGGTCAAACACTCCAGGGACAGTAGCGGTTGACCGGGTTCACCCTGTTGATGCAGCGGATGCGAGGCGTTGCCTGATGGCAGGCATCCGGACGGGATAAATCGGGCACAGTTGTGCGATTGAAGGCGTGCCGGAACTCTGCAGGAGAGCGAATTAAGATAATTATAATATTCTTTCATTATTGCTTGTTTTTTTAGAAAAAAGAACTTTTATACCGGTGGGATGGTCGCAAAATCGATTCCGGATATCAATAGATTGCAGACCGGTTCGCTGGATGCTGGTCCACGTTCTCACCTGACCCGACGATTACGACACCCTGAACACCCCCGGATCGGCTCATGTTTGTCGCACCCGGTTTAATATTGTTCTTCGACAGGGCATGACATCGCCCCGTTCGCGCGATCCTGATTCAGTCCATCAGGTCGACATGGACCCCGCGCGCCTCCAGGGCCGCTGCACGTGCCGCAATGAAGCGCTGGAAGCTTGGCTGTTCGAGGTAGGCGCCCGAGGCAACGTAGTCCATGACCGACTGGATATGGAAGGCGTGCAGGTAGGCCTCGGCGCGAAACACCTCCGCGCCCTCGCGATCGAAGAACACCAGCGAAGGCGCGTATTTCACGTCCAGTTCCCGGGCCCATTCGGCCACGCTGCCGGTCTTGCCGTCGGGACGCGCCACGGGCTGCTGCGACCACATGTCGAGCAGCACGCTGTCAAAGCGCGCCAGCTGTTGCCGGCTTTCCGGACGCTGCAGAACATCCCGGTGCAGCTCGTCACAGGCTGCGCAGTCCTGCTGCTCGAAGAACACCAGCAACGGTCGCTCGCCGCCGCGCCGGTCCAGTTGCGCATCGGCCGTGCCGTAAGGCTGGCGTCATCGGTGTGCAGCCTTCCTGAAGCCGGGGAAGGAGCGACTTCGGCATAGTACTGCTGGTAGTCCGGATCACTGCCGTTGTGCACGGCAGCGTAGTCGAGTGCTGTGTTGAACTTGTGCGGCGCATAGTAGCCGTTCACCCGCAGGACCACGTCAGCGCGCTCGTTCAGGAACAGCAGCGTGGGAGTAAACATGACACGCAATGCCCTGGCAAAGGCCTTCTCGGTCGTGGCCGCCCCGTCAAAGTCCGTGACCTCACGGTCCCCCCACATATTGATGGCGATCACATTAAAACGGCCACGCATCTTCTCGACGGTTTCATGCCGGGACAGGTTGATGTCCAGCAGTTTCTTGCAGTAGGGACAGCCGTCCTGGTAGAAGTAAAGGATCACGCGCTTATCGACCGCGGCCGCCTCTGCCACGTCCTCACGAATATCCAGGAAGGAATCGACGAACCAGTCGGGCTTTTCGGTATAGCCGGGATTGACCATGCCTGCTTCCAGGCCATCTTCCGCGGCAGCCGCAACCTGACCGGTCGTGGCCGTCGCGGGTATTTCGCCCGGCGGGGCATCCGCCCGGGTCACGGGAGTTGCCGTCGGCGGCTCCGCTTCACAGCCCGCGATCAGCAGCAGCAACGGCATTAGCAGCAGCAAATGACACAGGCCCCTGCCCCGCGCCCCGGCGTCAAAACGTGGCTGTGGTCCAATCAGCGTCATCGGCCCCTCCTCTCTCTCCACAGGCCCGGCCCCTGACCGGCACGGGCAAAACAACCGTCACGGCGCCCCGGGATCGTTTTCCGAATCAGATCAATGCCGCGGGCCTGCCGCCTGGTCCGGCGACCTATCTCTTAATTGTTGTCGCTATGGCGCGTAATGCAAGCCGTTTGCCTGCCAACGGCCCGGGCCTGCGGGCAACCGGCGGCCAGGATGCAGTGGCGGCAGTCGGGCCTTGCCCGGCACACCTCCTTGGCATGGAGCACAATCAGCGCATGGAATTCATTGAACAGACCCGCATCGGGACCGAGGGCCCGCTCGAAGCCCAGCCGCAGCGTTTCGTAGTCCTCCGTGCCGGTATACAGGCCGAGCCGGCTGAACAGACGCCGCGTATAGGCATCGATCACG
>CAMYIX010000087.1 GCA_947258615.1 uncultured Ectothiorhodospiraceae bacterium
CAAGCAGCGCAAGGATTACGAGGAATTCCTGGAGACGGACTTCTCGTTCGAGATCCCCGAGCTTGCCCGGTTTCGTGTCAATGCCTTCAACCACAACCGGGGTGCCGGTGCGGTTTTCCGTACCATTCCCTCGGACATCCTGACCCTTGACGACCTGGGTACGCCCGCTTCCTTCAAGAAGATTTCCGACAACCCGCGTGGCCTGGTACTGGTGACCGGTCCGACCGGTTCGGGCAAGTCGACCACACTGGCGGCGATGATTGACTATCTGAATGAGAAGAACTACGCGCATATCCTGACCATCGAAGACCCGATCGAGTTCGTGCACGAAAGCAAGAAGTGCCTCGTCAACCAGCGTGAAGTGCATCGCGACACGCTGGGCTTCAACGAGGCGCTGCGTTCCGCCCTGCGCGAGGACCCGGACATCATCCTGGTCGGCGAAATGCGCGACCTGGAGACCATCCGCCTGGCGCTGACCGCGGCCGAGACCGGACACCTGGTGTTCGGCACCCTGCATACCACCTCGGCGGCCAAGACCATCGACCGCGTCATCGACGTATTCCCGGCGGCGGAAAAGACCATGGTGCGTTCCATGCTGTCGGAATCGCTGCGCGCAGTAATCGCCCAGACCCTGATGAAGAAGATCGGCGGCGGCCGTATCGCGGGCTGGGAGATCATGATCGGTACGCCGGCGATCCGCAACCTGATCCGCGAAGACAAGGTGGCGCAGATGTACTCGGCCATCCAGACCGGCCAGGCCGCCGGCATGATCACGCTGGACCAGTATCTGCAGGACCTGCTGGCGCGCGGCCTGATCAGCAAGCAGGACGCACGCGCCAAGGCGGTCAACAAGGACACGTTCTAGTAATTTCTGAAAGGGGTAACGGCTATGGATGTATCCTCACTATTGAAGCTGGCGTCGGAGAAAAAGGCATCTGACCTGTTCATTACCGCGGGCCTGCCGCCCAGCATGAAGGTGGACGGACGTATCGGCCCGATCACCCAGAACCCGCTGTCTCCCGTAGAGATCGAGGAGATGGTATTCAGCATGATGTCGCCGACCCAGCGCGAGGAATTCAACGCGACACACGAATGCAATTTTGCGGTCAACGAGGAGGGTGTGGGTCGTTTCCGCGCCAGCGCCTTCTATCAAATGAACCATGTCGGTATCGTGCTGCGGCGCATCGAGTCCTACATCCCCACCATCGAGGACCTGAAGCTTCCCCCGATTCTCAAGAACCTGTCGATGACCAAGCGTGGCCTGATCATTTTTATCGGCGCGACCGGCACCGGCAAGTCCACCTCGCTGGCCTCCATGATCGGCTATCGCTACCGAGTCCTACGAGGTGGCGCTGAAGAACACCCTGCGACAGGCACCGGACGTTATCCTGATCGGCGAGATCCGTGATCGCGAGACCATGAACCACGCCATCGCCTTTGCCGAGACCGGTCACCTGTGCCTGGCGACCCTGCACGCCAACAACGCCAACCAGGCCATGGACCGTATTATCAACTTCTTCCCGGAGGACCGCCGGCCCCAGTTGTTCATGGACCTGTCGATGAACCTCAAGGCATTTCTGGCACAGCAACTGATTCCGCGGGCCGACGGCAAGGGCCGCCGGGTGTGCGTGGAGATCCTGCTGGGCACGCCGCTGGCGCGTGACCTCATCCTCAAGGGCGAGATACACAAGCTCAAGGAGTTGATGAAGCAGTCACGCCAGCAGGGCATGATCACCTTCGACCAGGCCCTGTTCGAATTGTACAAGGCCGGCGAGATCACCTATGACGATGCCCTGCATTACGCCGACTCGGCCAACGAGGTGCGCCTCATGGTCAAGCTGGACAAGGGGGATATCGACCAGTACGCCTCGGCGATGGACGGCATTTCGCTGCTCGAGGAAGACTAGTTTTTACCAGTCGATCAGCGTGGCATCGAACACCGGCCCGTCCACGCACACGCGTTTCATGGCGGGACCGTCGGGTGTTTTCAGCCTGACGGTGCAGCCGGCACAGCCGCCTACGGCACAGGCCATGAATTCCTCCAGTGAGACCTGGCAGGGCAGGCCGTATTCCCCGGCCAGGCGCGCCACGGCCGCCAGCATCGGGTGCGGCCCGCAGGCGTAGATCCCGACCTCGTCCCGTTCCGCCTTGCCCAGCGAGTCCAGCCAGCCGCGTGCCAGTTCGGTAATATAACCCTCGAAGCACCCCGGGTAGCCCTGCAGACTGGCCAGCCGGCTGGGGATGCCCCAGTCGTCCAGCAACGGCATCGCCGCAATAACTCCCTCGGGTACGCCCGGGACCAGGAAGCGTGACGGTCGTGCGGAAAACGGGAACGGGACCTCCGAGCCCATCAGCACCAGGGGCTGCCAGTGGGTGTCTGAGCGCAGCCGGTCGGCGAGAAACACCATCGGCGGGATGCCTACACCACCACCCAGCAACAGGGTGCGCGGCCGTGTCCGGTCGGCGTGGAAGGGTGTACCGATCGGTCCGATCAGGTTGATGGTTTCTCCCTCTTCCCGACCCCCCAGTGCGTGGGTGCCGACCCCGACATCCTTGTAGAGAAACTCGACCCAGCCCTGGTCGGCATCGGCGCGCATGATGGACAGGGGCCGGCGCATCGGCAGTGAGGTCGTGCACTGGATGTGCGCGAAGCTGCCGGGCAGGGCGTGTGCCGCGCACTGCGGTGCCGCGACGCGCAACACATACTGGTTTGCCGGGTGGCGTTCATGTAAAAGTATCAGTGCGTCCTCGACGAACAGCGTGTCGCGGTGTGGCCTGGGTACGGAGCTTGGCATGGGCGGACTCGGGGCTGGTGTCGGGTGGCCGTCTACAGGAGGTGGACCACGCGTCCCGCCAGCAGGGTGTGGGTGACGCGGCCTTTCATTTCCCAGCCCGTGAACGGTGTGTTGTGACCGTGGCTCCTCATGGTCGATGCATCGAGTTGCCAGGTCATATCAGGATCAAAGATGCAGATATCCGCACTGCTGCCGGGCGCCAGGGTCCCGCAGGACAAGCCCAGTATCTGCGCAGGCCCTGCCGTCAGGCGGTGTATCACATCGCCCAGTTCCATGACCCCCTCATCGACCAGCCGCAGCCCCAGTGGCAGCAGGCTGTCGAGACCCGAGATGCCGGGCTCGGTCGAGGGGAAGGGTCTGAGTTTCGCATCGGGTTCATGGGGCTGGTGGTCCGAGCAGATGGCCGAGAAGATCCCGCGCTGCACGGCATCGCGCAGCCGCTGGCGGTCTTCGGTGGTGCGCAGCGGCGGGATGACATGGCAATGGCTGTCAAACCCGCGCACGTCGATCTCGGTCAGGTACAGGTAGGGGATGGCAACGTCTGCCGTGACCGGCAGGCCGTCGAACTGGGCGCGCGCCACCATGTGCGCGGCCCGTCCCGTGCTCAGGCGGCAGAAATGTGCCCGTACCCCGGTCTGTTCGATCAGTGCCAGGTCGCGGGCAATGGCGGCGGTTTCGGCCGCCTCGGGTATGCCCGGCAGGCCCATGCGCGTGGCGACCTTGCCTTCATGGGCGCAACCATTGGCGGACAGCCAGTGGTCGTTGGGATAGAGGAACACGGTCAGGTCGAAGGTGGCGGCGTATTCCAGGGCGCGCCGCAACACCAGGGTGTTGGCCAGCGGGCGCAAGGCATTGCTGACCCCCACGCAACCCGCCTTCTTGAGTGCCGCCATCTCGCTTAAATACTCGCCTTTCAATCCCCGGGTCAGCGCACCCAGGGTCACGATGCGGGTCTTGCCGGCCGCCTCGGCCCGCAGCCGGATGAGTTCGATATCGGCCGGCGTCTCGACCACCGGCCGGGTGTCCGGCGGGCAGCACAGCGTGGTGATACCGCCAGCGGCCGCGGCCAGTGACTCTGAGGCAATCGTCGCCTTGTATTCCTGGCCGGGTTCACGGGTGCGTGCGCACAGGTCGACCAGTCCGGGGCAGACGACGCGGCCAGCCGCATCGATCTCCCGCTCCGCTGCAAAGCCCTCCGGTGCCGCCCCGACGGCCGCGATGCTGCCTTCGGCGATATAGACGTCGAGTACCTCGTCCACCTTGCTGGCCGGGTCGATGACACGGCCGCCGCTGATGCGGATGCGGTCCGGCCGGGGTGTGTGGCTGCTGGTCATCGGCCTATGCCCTGGCCTCTTCCCGGCGGTGCATCGCCATGGACATGACGGCCATGCGCACGGCAATGCCGTGAGTTACCTGTTCCAGGATGACCGAGCGCGGCCCGTCGGCGACCTCGGAATCCATTTCCACGCCGCGGTTGATGGGTCCCGGGTGCATGATGGTGACATCGGGACCGGCTGCGGCGAGCTTCTCCTCGGTGACCCCGAACAGCTCGTAGTATTCGTGTTCGCTGGGCAGCAATGCGCCCTGCATGCGTTCGCGTTGCAGGCGCAGCATGATAATCACGTCCGCGCCCTCGATGCCGGCTTCCAGGTCATGGTAGACGTGCACACCCAGCGCATCGGCATGCGCCGGCACCAGGGTCCTGGGCGCAACAATGCGGATATCCCCGGTATTGAGCAGGTTCAGGGCGTGGATCTGCGAGCGCGCCACCCGCGAATGCAGCACGTCCCCGACAATGGCCACGCGCAGGCGCCCGAAGTCTGCTCCCTTGACCCGGCGGATGGTGAACATGTCCAGCAGCGCCTGGGTCGGGTGGGCGTGGCGGCCGTCCCCCGCATTGATGACGCTGACATGGGGTGCGACGTGGCTGGCAATGAAGTGGGCCGCACCGCTGTCGGCATGGCGTACCACAAACATGTCGATATGCATGGCCTCAAGGTTGCGCAGCGTGTCCAGCAGGGTCTCGCCCTTGACGGTACTGGACTGGGTGATGTTGATGTTCAGCACGTCCGCCGAGAGCCGCTTGGCGGCCAGTTCGAAGGTCGTCCGGGTGCGCGTACTGGCTTCGAAGAACAGGTTGACGATGGTCTTGCCGCGCAACAGCGGTACCTTCTTGACGCTCTGCTCGGTGACCCCGGCAAAGGACTCGGCGGTGTCGAGGATGTCGGTGAGCAGCGGGTAATTCAGCCCCTCGATGCAGAGGAAATGCCTGAGTCGGCCCTGATCATCGAGTTGCAGGCTATTCCTCATGATGTCTCGTTGATCTCCAGTGTCAGTGGCTGGGGCCCCAGCAGCTTGATGTGCTGGGTGCTGCTCAGCCGGACATGAACTCCGACCACGTTGGCCTGGATCGGCAATTCCCGGCCATCACGTTCCACCAGTGTGGCCAGCAGGATGGAGGCCGGACGGCCGTAATCGAACAGTTCATTCATGGCCGCGCGTATGGTGCGACCGGTATGCAGGACATCGTCGACCAGGATGATGTGGCGGTCGTCGATGCTGAACGGCAGTTGCGACGGCCGTACCACGGGATTCATGCCGATGCGGGTGAAGTCGTCGCGATAAAACGAGATGTCCAGGCTGCCGAGCGGCTCGCTCAGGCCGAGTTTCCGGTGCAACTGCTCCGCGATCCACACCCCGCCGGTGTGGATGCCGACCATGGCCGGATTGTCGCAGCCAGCCTGTTTCAGCAGCTGCCTGAGTTCATCTGCCATGCTGTCGAGCAGGCCGGTTATGTTGTCGATGTTGCTCATCAGCTTGCGTCGTGTGTTTCCAGCCAGTCTTGCAGGATGATCCGCGCGGCAACCGCATCTATGGCCTTGCCGGTCGACCCCTGTTGCGGTTGCTTGCGCAGATCTTCTGCCGCCCGCGAGCTCAGTCTTTCATCCATGCCGTATACCGGCAGGTGAAAGCGCCCCTCGAGCTGCCGCATAAAACGTTTCACGGCCTGCGTGATGTCTGCCGCGCTGCCGTCGGCGTGCAGCGGCAGCCCTACAACCAGGGCATCGGGTCGCCATGTCTGTACAAGCTCGGAGAGTGTTTCCCAGTCCGGCCTGCCGTCGATGGCCGTGACCGTCCGGAGTGCCGTGGCGGTCCCGGTGATTTCCTGTCCAACGGCGACGCCGATTCGTTGCAGGCCGAAGTCAAATCCGAGCAGGGTCCGCAAGACTATCCGGCCGGCATTTTAACCGGTGGCTGGCCGGGAAAGAAAATACTTTCAGGCATGCCCGGCCTCGCCGGTGAGCAGCTTGATATCGACGCCGATCAGGCCGGCGGCGGCCTCCCAGCGTTGTTCATAAGGCGTATCGAACACGATCCCGGCGTCGGCCGGGCCGCTCAACCAGGCGTTTGCAGCCAGTTCCTCCTCAAGCTGGCCCGCACCCCAGCCGGCATAGCCTAGGGTAATGAATGTCTTTGCGGGCCCTTGCCCGCGGGCAAGGGCTTCGAGGATGTCGCGTGACGAGGTGATGCCGGTGCGCTCCGTCACCTTGAGCGTGGCCTCCCAGTCACCCACCGGCTGGTGCAGCACGAAGCCGCGATCATTCTGGACCGGTCCACCCAGGTAAACGGGCTGTGCGGCGATATCAGCGGCCGCCGCTTCGATGCCCATGTGCTCCAGGATCTCGCCGAGTTGCAGGTCGGTGGGGCGGTTGATGATCAGTCCCAGGGCGCCTTCATCGTTGTGCTCGCAGAGGTAGGTGGCGGTGTGATGGAAATTGGGGTCGGACAACGCGGGCATCGCAATGAGGAAGTGGTTGCTGAGTGAATCAAGCGTGCCCATGACCATAGTATCGGGTACACAGGCCATTGCCATCAAGTCTTGGGCCATTCCTGCAGCAAGCAGCGGCCCTCAGTGGCTTTGCAGGCGGTTGGTGGTGGAGAACTCCCAGGTGCGGGTGATATGCAGTACATCCGCCTCATGGCGTATATCGGCGGGGAAGGGCGGGAAGGGGGCGGCCAGGTTCACAATACGGATGGCGGCCTCGTCGATGGCGGCATGCCCGGAGGGGCGCAGTACGCTGATATTACGCACCGTGCCATCCGGGTTCAGCGCCACATCCAGCAACAGCTTGCCCGACAGCCCCTCGCGGCGGGCGACATCGGGATAGTTCAGGTTGCCCACTCGCTCCACCTTGCGCACCCAATCAGTCATGTAGTTGGCGTATTTGAACTCGCGGGTGCGTGCCGAGACGTAGATCTGCCGGGGGCGGCGTGCGTAGGCCTGCATCGATTCGCTGATCTGCTCGCTGAGGTTGACCATTTCCAGGCTGCGTTCGATCAGCTTGCTGGCCGACAACTCTTCCGGCTCGGTTTCCGGCGCCGGGGTGTCATCCTGGGTAATGCGGGCGTCGGAGTGCTCCGCGGTCACCACCTGGCTGGGCGCGGGGACGGGTTGCTGCGGACTGGTCTGGGCCGGTGCCAGTTCCGGCAGTGCCTGTTGCGGGCGCACCTTTTCCGCGACATTGCCGCCGCCTTCCTGGCTGGTTTGGGCCAGGTATTCGGCCTCCTCCGGGGGGGGCGTGCGCCGGTTGGCGACGGTGATGTCCAGTGTCGGCAGCGTGTTCTCCGGCGGTTCGTCGTCATGGGTGCCGAAGCTGATGCCGAGGATAATCATGGCATGCATGACGGCTGCAAAGAACAGCGTCAGTGCCAGCCGGTCGGTTGTCGTGACCGGGCCGGAGTCCAGCGCGGAAGGGCTCAGGTAGTGCATTGCTGTTGCCGGTTCGAGATTCCTCCCGCAATTATACCGCTGACCGTTCCGAACAGCAGTGCAGCCGTCAGCAGTACCGGGAACAGGCGCCATAATGCCGGGTGCGGTATGAACAGCAGCCAGGCGATGGTGAACTGGCCGGTCATATGGGCCAGGGCGGCCAGCAGGCTGAATCCGACCGGACCGAAGCCCCTGCCCGGGAGGCGGCAGGCCAGCCAGAGTATGCCGATGCTGCAAACGGCCCCGCTCAGGCTGAGCAGGAAGGTCGGCGTGAGGAAGGTCCCCAGGAGCAGGCTGCCGCAGAGCACCCGCAACAGGCTCACCCAGGCGGCACTGCGCCAGCCGAACTCCATCAGGACCACGATGGTGATCACATTGGCCAGCCCCGGTTTCACGCCGGGCAGGGGCGAGGGGAAGGCGCTCTCCAGGATGTGGATGGTGATTGCCAGGGCGGCCAGCCAGGCAATGCGCTGGTCTTCAGCTGTCGTCTGTATCTGCATCGGCCAGCATGCCGTCCGCTGGGAATCGGGGGCTAGAAATTGATGGCATCAAAGCGTGGCCGGCTGCCCAGCAGCTGGATGCTGATGCGGTTGGGCAGGCAGGCCGCCAGTTGACCGGCTTCACTGAGCCAGCCGCTGTGGACGCAGACCTTGCCCGGGCAGGGCGATTCGAGAAAGCGCGCCTGTCCCGCCCTGATCTCGATGGTGCTTTCACCCATGGGTCCGGGAACCTGTATCTGGCGGTCCGGTGCCAGAGGCGTGGTGTTCGCAGCCGTACCGGCACTCTGGATACGCAGCACGGTGGCCGTTCCCGCATCTGCCCCCTGTGTTACTCCGCCAGCTGAATCACTGTAGTCGGCGGCCCCGGGAGTCCAGAAGTGCAGATACAGCAATGGCAGGCTGCACAGCACGATCGCCATCAGTACCCGGTCGGCGCGCGTCATCACAGGGTCTCACTCATGACGATCGTGTCCGGTTCGGACTCGAATGTCAGGCGTGTCTTCATGGCCGGGTTCATGTGAATTCTGCCCTCGCGGTCAACCAGCATGGCGTATTTAACCCCCATTTGCCGGGCAATTGCCGGCCAGGCATCCGGGCCGGCGACGAACAGCGCCGTTGCCGCGGCATCGGCGGTGGCGGCGACCGGGTGAATCACGGTCGCCGAGACGGCCGCGCCGGCCGGGTAGCCGCTGCGCGGGTCGATAATATGATGATAGCGTCGGCCCTCATATTCATAGAAGCGTTCGTAGTCGCCTGAAGTGAACACGCTTTCATCGCCGGCCGGTTCAATGGAGGCCAGCACCCCCGGCTGGCGCGGGTCGCGGATGCCGATGCGCCAGGGGCGCTGGCCGTGGCGGCCGATGGCACGCAGGTCGCCTCCGGCGTTGATAATGGCATGCGTGATACCCAGCGCCTTTAGCCGTTCGATGCCGCGGTCGATGGCATAACCCTTGGCAAAGGCCCCGAGGTCGTAGCGCACCGCCGGGTTGCGGCTGCTGATATGCCCCCCGTCGACCCGGATATCGGTGCTGGCGGGCGCCTGTTCGAGCAGTTGCCTGATCCGGTCCCTCGCAGGCGGCGGACCCTGTGGTGGTTCATCGTGATGGAAGCCCCAGATCGCGACCAGTCGGCCAATCACCGGATTGAACAGGCCGTTGCTCAGAACCGATAGCCGGTTGGCCTCCTGAATGAGGGCCGCCATGGCAGGATCGACACTTGCCTGCCCCTGCCCGGCCAGCCCCGCATTCACCTGCTGCAAGGCCCCCGGTTGCCAGGCGTGCCAGTCGTTGTGCATTTGCATAAAGGCCTGTTCCAGAGCGCGGCTGGCCTGCTCGGCAAGGGCCGTATCGACATCGAAGAAGGTGAGGTCGATCAGCGTCCCGAAGGCGAAGAACTGGTCATGGTAGACGGGGTCGTCCGCGCGATTGCAGGCCGCCAGCAGGCAGGCCAGTGCCAGGGTCAGCGTGCGCAGCAGCGGGTGCCGCAGGAGCAGGTCAAATGACGGCATGGGCTAGATGCGCAGCTGGATGGCGTCCATCAGCCGGCCGGCGATATCGGCCTGGTAGAGCTTGTCGAGCTCGCGGATACAGGTCGGGCTGGTGACATTGATCTCGGTCAGGTAGTCGCCGATTACATCCAGTCCGACGAACAGCAAGCCCTGCTCGCGCAATGCCGGAGCGACCCGGGTACAGATCCAGCGGTCCCTGTCACTCAGGTCCACACCCTCGCCGCTGGCACCGGCCGCCAGGTTGCCGCGCGTCTCGCCGGCCGCAGGTATGCGTGCCAGTGCGTGGGGAAACGGTTCGCCGTCGATCATCAGGATACGCTTGTCGCCTTGTACGATTTCCGGGATATAGCGCTGCGCCATGGCCGTCCGGCGGCCGTTGTCGGTGATGGTCTCCAGGATCACATTGACATTGGGGTCGTCACCCCGGACCCGGAACACCGAGGCGCCGCCCATACCGTTCAGCGGCTTAACCACGATGTCGCCGTGTTCGCCGAGGAACTCCCTGAGCCGGGACATGTTGCGGCTGACACGGGTTGGCGGACAGCACTCCCGGAACCATGCGGTATAGAGCTTTTCACTGGCATTGCGCAGGGCGGCGGGCCGGTTTACCACCAGTACGCCTTCCGTCTCGGCGCGTTCCAGCAGATAGGTGGTGTACAGGTATTCCATGTCCACCGGCGGATCCTTGCGCATCAGTACCACATCCAGTGTCGCCAGCGGGCGGATTTCGGCTGCGCCACACTCAAACCAGCGGTCCGCGTCGTTGTGCACCTCGAGGGCGCGCATCCGGGCCAGGCAGCGTTCGTCCTGCAGGAACAGGTCCTCCTGCTCCATGTAGTACAGCTCCCAGCCGCGCGCGCGCGCGGCCAGCAGCATGGCCAGGGTGCTGTCCTTGTGGAAGTTGATGGACCCGATCGGGTCCATCACTACTCCCAGTTTGATCGTCATGTGACCCAGTTCCCGATATTGGTACCCGCCGCTGGCGTTACATAAAGTTTGCCGGCGGGTGGACGATAAATCCTTGTAGTTAAAGGCCAATAGTAACGAATTCGCCTGATGTGCGTCATCGATGTCTGGCGGAGGTCATGGACGCTGAGGTGATGTGGCCGTCGGGTTTGTAGATTTATCATTAAAAACAATCAGATATGTGATGCGTAGCGGAGTACAGACAAGCGAGTATGAGATTGCCCCGGAGCCCGGGGAGGCGGCCGCTGGTCCCTCTGCGCAGCGTGAATTCACGGTCATGGTTATCGATGACAGCAAGACCATCCGCCGCAGTGCCGAATCAATACTCAGGCAGCAGGGCTTCGAGGTGGTGACGGCAGTAGATGGTTTCGAGGCGCTCGGCATGATCGCCGACCACGAGCCGGGCCTGATTTTCCTCGATGTCATGATGCCGCGGCTGGACGGTTACCAGACCTGCGCCCTGATCAAACATCACCCGGTGTTCCGCCATACCCCGGTGGTGATGTTGTCCAGCAAGGACGGGCTGTTTGATCGTGCCAGGGGGCGGGTCGTGGGGGCGGAGCACTTCATTACCAAGCCATTCAAACGGGAAGAATTACTGGCCGTCATCGAACGCTACGGTGATGGTTCGGACTGAGAGTCACTCCCGGCGGCAGTCCTGTCGGGCCACGCGAATTGAACCCCAACCAGTGAGCAGAGAACCGCGATGACCCAAATAATGATCGTCGATGATTCCCCCACGGATACCTACCTGTTACAGGCGATACTGGAAAGAAACGGCTACCAGACGCTGACGGCGGAAAACGGCAACGAGGGTATCGAGGTGGCTCGCCTGATCAAGCCGGATCTTATTCTGATGGACGTGGTGATGCCGGAAATGAATGGATTCCAGGCCCTGCGGCTACTGGGCTCCGACCCGGAGACATCGTCGATACCGGTGATCCTGGTGACCCGCAAGGACCAGCAGGTGGACCGGGCCTGGGGGATGCGCCAGGGCGCGCGTGATTATGTCACCAAGCCTGTCAATGAAGGTGCGCTGCTGTGCACCATCAACGAAACGCTGGCGGACTAGGGACGCTGTGCGCCATGTCTGCCGTGACGATCATCGATCCTGCCGCAATCCTCAAGGATATTGACGAGCGTTGTCGGCTGTCGGCGGCCGGTCTCCCGCAGAAACTCGAGTCAAGCGACGCATTGTCCAGTGTCGGATTCCGGCTCGGCGGCAGTCGCCTGGTCGCCGAGCTCGGCGAGGTGGCCGAGATACTCACCTATCCGGAGATGACGGTAGTTCCGAACACCCGGCCCTGGGTGTCCGGCATCGCGAACATCCGCGGCAAGTTGCTGCCGGTGATCGATCTGAACAGCTATCTGACCGGGACCGGCACCGAGGTCACTTATCGTACTCGCGTACTGGTGGTCGACTACCAGGACATCTACTCCGGCCTGGTCGTGGACGAGGTGTTTGGCCTAAAGCATTTCCCGGAAGAGGCGCGTGTCGATACGACCTGTTCCGATGAGGCGATCAGGGCATATGTCGGCCACAGTTACCGTTCCGGTGAACACGACTGGGGTCTGATCAGCCTGTATAGCCTGGTTGAGACGCCGCAATTTTTGCAGACCGCGGTTTGATTGAATGCGCTGGCCTGCAGGCGGGCGCGGGATATGAGTTTATTTCGAGTTGGGAATCAATCTGTCAGGAGACAGGCCATGAGAGCACTATTTGATAAACAGTCGCCGGGTTCCAGTAACTGGACAAGGTTTCTGGGCCTTGCCATGTTGTTCGCTGCCTGCGCGATGGTGGGTATCTTCATCCACGTCAGCAGGCAGGCGGAGACTGACCAGCAGAATCTGCTTGCATTGGGCGAGCAGCAGCTGCTATCGCAGCGTATGGCGGCCAGTGTAGGTTCTGCCATCCGTGGCAATCACGACGCCTTTGAGCGACTGGCACGGTCAAGGGAACACTACCGCCGTCTGCTTGACGAGCTGGGTGGCGAGTTCGAGCGCCAGCCGCTGCTCGGTGGAAATGGCCTGGCCGAGGCCTACACACGCCAGCGGGCCAGCTGGGACGATTTTGACCAGGGTATCGGGCTGATCGTCGAGGAACAGGTCATGATCCTGGCCGTTGCCGAGACCGCAAAGGTCGTCAATGAGGTCATGCCGCAGATCCTCGAACTCAACGAGGCGCTAGTGGACAAGCTGGTGAAGAACGGTGCCAGTGCCTCCCAGGTCGGCCATGCCAGCCGCCAGTCCATATTTGCCGAACGAATGGTCAACAACATAGACCGTGTGCTGGATGGTGCCGATGCACAGGCGGCTGCTGCTGGCTTTGCGGATGATATGCAGGAATTCGACCGTGTGCTTGCCGGCCTGACCAAGGGCCGTCATGGTATCGATCCGGTGAGTGGCAAGTCTTCCCAGGCGAAGTTGCGCAAGATTTCCACCTTGTTCGACCGGGTCAGGGAACATGCCGGTAGCGTTGCCGACAACCCCGCCAGACTGGCGGCCATCCAGGGCGCGCTGGGCGCGCTTGCCACGCAGCATGGACAGGTCGATGTGGAGACGAACGCGCTCAAGGAGGCCTATGGCGTATCGGTGGACAGTCGCCTGCTGTCCGCAGAACTGGTCTATCTGTTCGGCGCCGTCGTGCTGGTGGCGCTGCTCTGGATCGGCATCGATACCATGCGCACCCAGCGCCGCAGCAGCAAGGTGGTGCAAAATGAAAATGCCCGTACCCAGGAGGCCATCCAGCGCCTGCTGGACGAGATGGGGACCCTGGCGGAGGGTGACCTGACCGTGCGTGCCACGGTTACCGAGGATTATACCGGTGCGATCGCGGATTCGGTCAACGTGACGGTTGATTCGCTGCGCGGCCTGGTCAAGACCATCAACGACACGGCCACGCAGATGTCCTCCTCGGTGCACGAGACCGAGAGTATCGCGCGCCAGTTGTCTGCGGCCAGCAGACAGCAGTCGACTGATATCACCACGGCCGGCTCCTCTGTCAACAAGATGGCGACCTCCCTGAACGAGATGTCCAGCGATGCCAGCGAATCCTCCAAGGTCGCGATGCAGTCGGTCGAGATCGCCAAGAAAGGCGGCAATGTGGTGAAGCGCACCATGGATGGCATGGACACGATCCGTGAGCATATCCAGGAGACATCCAAACGCATCAAGCGACTGGGCGAGAGTTCACAGGAGATCGGCGATATTGTCGAGCTGATCAACGATATCGCGGAACAGACCAATATCCTTGCCCTCAACGCCTCCATTCAGGCGGCCATGGCCGGTGAGGCGGGCCGTGGTTTCGCCGTGGTTGCGGACGAGGTCCAGCGCCTGGCCGAACGTTCCGCAAATGCGACCAAGCAGATCGAGGCACTGGTCAAGACCATTCAGGCCGATACCAACGAGGCGGTCATTTCCATGGAGAAGAGCACCACCGGTGTGGTCAATGGTACCCGGCTGGCGGAAGATGCCGGCGGTGCACTGGAAGAGATCGAGAATGTCTCCGAGCGGCTGGCCGGCCTGATTCAGACCATATCAGGCGCTGCCCGGCAGCAGGCCGGTGCCGCGGCGGAGATCTCGAAGACCATGAACGGTATCCAGGATATCACCACGCAAACAGCTACGGGCGCGGACCACACCTCGAGGTCCATCGGTGAACTGAGCCGGCTGGCACTGGACCTCGGTAAATCGGTCGCCGGTTTCAAGCTGCCGCGTGCCTAGACAGTGATCCGTGCTGCCCGGGAAGCACCATGAGTGAGGCCGTCGATTTCAGTACGCTGGGCTGGGTCCGGCAGGCGTTGAATGAGACCCTGCAGCGTGCGCGGGTGCATCTGGAGGACTATGCGGAAGACCCTGCGCGCCGGGACTGCCTGCAGGACTGCATGACCCTGCTGCACCAGGCCCGCGGTTCCCTGCAGATGGTTGAATTGACGGCAGCAGGCCAGCTGGCTATGGAAATGGAAGGTGTTCTCGATGCCCTGATCCAGGCGCGGATCAATCCCGGGGAGGGCGGCCTCGAGGTCCTGATGCAGGCCTTTCTGCAGTTGCCGGACTATCTGTCACGGCTGGGCGAGGGCGCTGGCGAGGTGACAGCGGTATTGCTGCCGCTCATCAACGAGTTGCGCGCGCTGCGTGGTGTCGGCCCCTTGTCCGAGCGCTCCATGTTCCACACCGATCTGGCGGTACCGTTGCCCCCGTCGGTATATACGCCGCACAAGCCACGCGATGCAGCCACTGCAATGGAACTGGTCCGTAACCAGCGGATCCGCTTCCAGTCCGGCCTGCTGGAATGGTACCGGGGTGCGAACGCGCGCAAGGGCTTGCAGGAACTGCGTACAGTCCTCGCCTGCCTGCAGCAGGATGCGGAAATGGAAGCCGCGGCCCGGCTCTGGTGGTTCAGTGGCGGTCTCATTGAGACCCTGATGGAGCGGGGACCTCAGGCCTCAACCGAATTAAAGCGGCTATGCGGACAGATCGATCGCCAGATCAAGCGTCTGATCGAGGTCGGTGAACCCGGGTTCTCCGAGTCCATACCCGCAGACTTGTTGCACGAGTTGTTGTTCCAGATTGTTCAGGCCGACTGCAGCACAGACTGTGTGCTGCAGATTCGGCAGATCTATGGAGCGGCTGACCAGTCGGCGGATGCTGCCGCTGCGGCGAATGAGGGTCTGGCCGGGCGCAATGGCGAACTGCTGGACGCGGCCACAGTCGCTGCCACGCTGGCACTCGAGGAGATACAGGAACAGCTGGACGGATTCATCCGTGGCGGAATGAAAGACCCGGCAGACCTGCTGCCGGTCGCGGACAGGATCCATGCGCTGGGCAACGGTGTCGACATGATCGGCCTGCAAGAGGCCAGCCGGGTATTGGCGGAGCAGGGCCAGCGTCTTCGTGGCATGGTCGAGGATACCCGGATGGTCGCCGAGCCGGAGTTGATGGAAGTGGCGCAGGCCATGATCGCTGTCGAGACGGCACTCCATGGCATCCGCGAGGCGCAGCCGTCGGACAGCGCGGGGCAGGCCTACCGCCAGGGCATCAGTGCCGTCATGCACGCCGTGGTTGCAGACATGGCGCAGGCCAGGGAGCGCATCGATAACTACATCCATACACCGCAACAGGCAGCCGGGCTCGAGCAGGCCGTAGAACTGCTCGACCGGATCAAGGGCGGCCTGCAGCTTGCCGGGCAGGAACGGGCCGCCAGACAGGTTGTACAGATCGGCAACTATGTGTCGCAAGGCTTGTTGCAGGCCGCCCGGCTGCCAACGGAAGATCGGCTGGACAGCCTGGCCGATGCCATTTGCAGTATCGAGTATTTTGTCGAGGAGCTGGACAGAAATCCGCTCTACGGCGGCATGGTGCTGGATGTCGCGGAGCTGAGCCTGGCCCGGCTGAACGGCCTGGGGCCCGCTCCCTGTCCGACAGAGGCACCCGCGGCACCGGTGATCGCGGAAACCCAGGTAATTGGCGCAGACGTGGACCAGGAGATCCTCGATATCTTTGTCGAGGAGGCCGGGGAAACGCTGCAGGCCCTCGCGGAGCAGATCCCGCAATGGTCAGCGAATCCCGGCGACACGCAGGTCATGGAAACCATCCAGCGGGCGTTTCATTCGCTCAAGGGCAATGGACGCATGGTCGGTGCGCTGCTGCTGGGCGAGTTCGCCTGGGCCTTCGAACAGCTGCTTAACCGGTTGATGGAGGGGGCGGTAGAGTATAGCGAGGGTCTGGACAAGCTGCTGCTGGACGCCCGCCAGGCACTGGTGCAGCTGCTCGCACAGGTCCAGGGGGGCGCGGCACCGCAGCTGGATATCGATGGCCTGGCCGCCCGGGCACGGGCGTTCCCCGCTGTCGGGGTGCCAGTGGCCGTAGCCGATGAGCCGGCGGGGCAGTCGCAGGAGCGGGACGCCGATCCCGCCGACAGTGCTGGCGCGAGTACCGGTGCAGCCTCGCTGGAGGAACTGCCGGTGCTTGCTGCGGACGCCGACCCGGAGATCGTCGAGATTTTCCTGGAGGAGGCGCTCGAGGAATATGCCTCGATTGCAGACAGGCTGACCGCATGGTTGGGCAGTCCGGACAAACGGGAGGAACTGGAGGCGATACGCCGGTCCTTTCATACCCTGAAGGGCAGTGGCCGGGTGGCCGGTGCCCTGCGCGCCGGTGAGTTTGCCTGGTCGATCGAGAACCTGCTGAACCGGATCATCGACGGCTCCGTCGAGCCCGGCGCGGATCAGCTTGCACTGCTTGGGCAGGTGCCGGATGCCTTGTCCGGGCTGATTGCCGAGGTCGCTGACGGCCACGGGCCGGCAGGCGATTATCGCGCCCTGATGGCGTGCGCGGACAGCCTGGCCCGGGGTGAACCTGTCCCGGCGGACACCGGCATGACCGGGGATGGCGACATTGCCTGTGCAGAAACGGAAGCCGCCGCCTGCGCTGCTGATGCCGGCGCGGCCCGTCCCGAGGTGAGTGTACCGGCCGGGGCGGATCAGGCAGCGGACCCGGAGTTCATCGCCATCTTCACACGCGAGTGTCGCGACCACCTCGCTGCAATCAGCGCATTCATCGATGACTGTGCACAGACGTCCGGGCCCTGCCCGGTGTCCGAGCCCCTGTACCGGGCCCTGCATACCCTGTCCGGCATCGCCGATTCGGCGGGGATGGAATCCATCCGTGACCTGGCCGGCGATCTGTACGTCTATTTCGACACGCTGCGGGAGACCCGGCGGCCGGTCGGTGACGCGGACCTCGGGGTCCTGCAGGCATGCGCCGGGGCCATGTCAGGGCTGGTCGCAAGGCTGCCGGACAGGTCGTTTGATTGCGCCGGCCTGCAAGCGTTGCGGGCAGACATCGCCGGCCTCCAGCCGGGCGATCAGCCGGCCCCGCAGACACCGACCCGGGAACAGGCAGTGGGCGATGCCGATGCGGCGGCGGTAGCGGCGGCCGATCCCTATGCAGAGCTGGACCCGGAGCTGCTGGAGGTGTTTCTGGAAGAGGCCGGTGAAATCATCGACACCAGCGAGACGACGCTGCGTGCCTGGTCAAGAGAGCCGGGCGATACCCGGCTGATCGATGAATTCCAGCGCCAGCTGCACACGCTCAAAGGCGGGGCGCGCATGGTGGACATCCACGCCATCGGTAATCTCAGTCACTGCCTCGAGTCCCTGGTCACCCGGGTCGTGGACGGCCACCTGGGTACCTCACAGCACCTGTTTGCACATCTGCAGGAGGCGCACGACCGGCTGGCAGGTATGCTCGAGCAGGTCAGGGCACGCAGCTTGCCGGATGATGTCGAAGACCTGCAGGCCATACTCGACAGCTTCGGAGCCGGGGATGAGGCAACAGGTGCGCAGGCGGCGGCCCCGGAAACACATATTGATCGCGCAGTGGTAATGGAGCCGGAAGCGGATGCGATATGCGACGCGGAGGCAGCGGAACAGGCGGTGATTCAGGCCTTGCAGGGCAACACCGCGGTCGAGGGCGAGGTCATGCCGCGACAGGTGGAGCGGCGCAAGTCCCCACGCGTACGTGGTGAGCAGGTGCGCGTTCAGGCCAGCCTGCTCGATGAACTGGTAAACAATGCCGGTGAGATGAGTATCTACAGGTCGCGACTGGAACAGCAGGTCGGTGCGTACCGGTTCAACCTGGCCGAGCTGGAGCAGACCACCAACCGCTTGCGCGACAAGCTGCGTCAGCTGGAGATTGAAACGGAGACCCAGATCCTGTCGCACTACGAACAGGAGTCCCCGGACCGCAATCCGGACTTCGATCCGCTGGAGATGGACCGTTATTCCAACCTGCAGCAGTTGTCGCGCTCGCTGCTGGAGAGTATCAGTGACCTGCACAGTATCCAGGACCTGCTGGCAGGCACGACGCGCACGGCCGAGTCCCTGCTGTTGCAGCAGTCGCGCGTCAACACCAGTCTGCAGGAGGGTCTGTTACGGACGCGCATGGTCCCGTTTGCCGGGCTCGCACCGCGGCTGCGTCGCGTGGTGCGTCGGTCTGCGAATGAGTTGGGAAAACAGGTCGAGCTCAGGCTCGAGGGGGCGGAAAGCGATATGGATCGCGCCCTGGTGGACAGGATTGTCGCACCGCTGGAGCACATGCTGCGCAATGCCGTGGATCATGGCATCGAGTCGCCCGGGGAACGCCGCAAGGCAGACAAGCCCGAGACGGGAACCATCAAGATTGTCCTGCACAGGGAGGGACCGGAGATCGTCCTGCGTATTGCCGACGACGGCAAGGGGCTCAATCGCGATGCGATCCACGACCGGGCAGTCGAACAGGGCCTGATTGCAGATGATTCGGACCTTTCGGATACCGAGATCATGCAGTTCGTGTTGCAGACGGGTTTCAGCACGGCCAGCGAGGTGACGCAGATTTCGGGGCGCGGCGTCGGTATGGATGTCGTCAACAGCGAGGTCAAGCAACTCGGCGGATCATTACAGATCGAGTCCAGCCCGGGCGTGGGCAGCGTGTTCAGCGTGCGCCTGCCGTATACCCTGGCGCTCAACCAGGCGCTGCTGGTCAAGGCGGGTGACGATACCTTCTGCATCCCGCTCGGCGGTATCGAGGGTGTGACCCGGGTGGACACTCGGGAACTCGCTACCTGTTACGAGACCCCGGGCGCCACCTTCGAGTATGCCGGCAATCGTTACCAGTTACAGCATCTGGCGACATTGCTGAACCGGGGCGGCCTGGATGATGCCTCAGCACGGGGACGCGTGCCGGTGCTGCTGGCGCGCATCGGCGGCAAACGGATCGCCCTGCAGCTGGAGGCGCTGATCGGAAACCGTGAAATCGTGGTCAAACCGCTGGGTGCGCAGCTCAGCACGGTCAACGGGGTATCGGGAGCCACCATACTGGGTGACGGCCGGGTGGTTCTGATTCTGGATCTGGCGGCCGTGGTGCGTGCCGGCAGCCGGCCGCGCGCCGCGGCCCTGGATGCCCGACGCGAGGGCGGCGGCAAACTGGTGGTGATGGTGGTCGATGACTCGATCACGGTGCGCAAGGTCACCACCCGCTTGCTGGAACGGCATGGATTCAGTGTGGTGACCGCCCGGGACGGGCTCGACGCCATCAGCCAGCTGCAGGAATGCAGGCCTGACATGATGCTGCTCGATATCGAGATGCCGCGCATGGACGGTTTCGAACTGGCGATGCACATGCGCAACGAGGAGCGCTTCAGGCATATTCCGATCACCATAGTCACCTCGCGGACGGGTGACAAGCACCGCCAGCGTGCTGCCCAGATCGGTGTCAATGAGTACCTGGGCAAGCCCTACCAGGAACATCAACTATTGGATACGATCCAGCGACTGATCGGTATTCCGGGTTCGGGTCGGGAGGCAGTGAGCGTATGAATGGCATAAGCGAACAGGTGCGGAGTCTCTGGGTCCCGTTGCGGGACGCGAACATGCTGCTGCCCAACGCCGCGGTTGCCGAGGTCGGTTACTACCGGGTGCCCGACGAGAAATCGGATATGCCGGAGTGGTTGCTCGGCAGTATCAGCTGGCGAGGCCAGACCCTGCCGGTGATCTCGATCGAGTTGTTGTGTGATTACCCGGTGCCGGCCAACCTGGTCTACTCGCGCCTGATGATTATCAACTCGGTGCGTCCCGACGGCGCCCTGGCGTTCTATGCCATCGTGACCGCGGGCTTGCCGCGCCCGCTCCTGTTCGGCAATCACCTCGTAGACGAGGTCGAGGACTGCGCCCTGCTGGCATTGAAATGCCGGGTCTTTATCGGTCGCGAGCAGGCGGTGATCCCGGATCTCGACCACATCCAGGGGCTGGTGGAACAGCACTGGGAGAGAGTGACCTGAAGCCGGCATCCTGCCCGGTCCGTTCGTCAGCTGTTACGGAAGTCCCCCCACAATGCCTGCATGCCGGCCAGGGCCGCCATGGCAGCGGTCTCGGTCCGCAGTATGCGCGGCCCCAGCCTGACGCTGAAGAAGCCGGATTGTATTGCCAGTGACGTCTCCTCGCTGCTGATCCCGCCTTCCGGTCCGACCAGGAGTACGACCCTGCCATGCGGGCGTTCCAGTCCGGGCAGGGTGTATTCGCCGTCCGGCTGCAGCATGATGTGCAGCCCGTCGGTCCGCCCAGAATCCAGCCAGCTGCGGTAATCCGCCGGTGCCAGCAGCTCCGGCAGCGTGGCCCGTCCGCTTTGCTCGCAGGCACTGACCAGTATCCCCTGCCAGTGGCGCAGGCGTTTTTGCAGGCGCGCGTCATCCGGTTTCTTGCGACTGCGCTGCATCCATACGGGTTGAACCGCGGAAATGCCCAGCTCAACGGCCTTCTGCAGGGTAAAGTCCATGCGGTCACCGCGCGGAATCCCCTGTACCAGGGTGATCGCATGCGGCGGTTCGGCAATGCCGGCAACTTTGGCGCCGATCTCTACTGTTGCCCTTGTGCGGTCGATCTCGTGCAGAATGGCATCGTGTTCGCTGCCCTGTCCGTCAAACACCCTCACGCTGGCGCCGGGTCGGAGTCTCAGGACGTGCCTGACATGGTGAGCCGGCTGTTCCCCGAGCGCCAGAATCCTGCCTGTGGCGAGCTGCTCCCGCAACAGAATTCTCGGTATATGCATGGGTAATCAGTCGGCAGTCGCTGCCCGGATACCCTGCCAGGCAACATCGGCCAGCTGGCGGATTTCATCCGGCGTGATGACATAGGGCGGCATGAAATAGATCACGTTGCCCAGCGGGCGCAGCAGCACGCCGTGGTCGAGTCCGTGCCGGTAGACCCTGAGGCCACGCCTCTCCTCCCAGGGGTAGGGTTCCCGGGAGTGCCGCTCCTTCACCATCTCGATGGCCAGTATCATCCCGGTCTGGCGGACCTCGCCGACATGCGGGTGCTCGCGGAAGCGTTCGCTTGCAGCGCGCATGACAGCGGCCAGCCTCGATCACGTTGTCGTCCCTGAAGATGTCCAGGGTCGCAAGTGCCGCGCGGCAGCCAAGCGGGTTGCCGGTGTAGCTGTGGGAATGCAGGAAGGCGCTCAGGTTCCGGTAATCGTCGTAGAAACAGTCATAGATGCTGTTGGTCGTGAGTACCACGGAGAGCGGCAGGTAGCCACCCGTCAGCCCTTTTGACAGGCACAGGAAGTCCGGCGAGATGCCGGCCTGTTCGCAGGCAAACAGCGTCCCGGTGCGTCCGAAGCCGACGGCGATCTCGTCGGCAATCAGGTGCACACCGTGGCGGTCGCAGGCCTCGCGCAGCAGCCTGAGATAGACGGGATCGTACATGCGCATGCTGCCGGCACACTGCACCAGGGGTTCGATGATCACGGCGCAGATCTCGTCAGCATACCGTGCAAGCGTGGTTTCCATATCCTCGAAGCTGCGTACGCTGTAGTCGTGCCAGCTTTCCCCGGGTTCACGCTGGTAGCAGTCGGGGGAGGCGACGCTGATGGTGTCCATCAGCAGCGGCTTGTAAGTCTGCTTGTAGAGTTCCACGTTGCCGACGGCCAGCGCGCCCAGGGTCTCGCCATGGTAGCTGTTTTCCAGGGTGACAAAGCGGGTCTTTCCCGGTCTGCCCTGGTTCAGCCAGGTATGAAAGCTCATCTTCAGCGCAACCTCGATGGCCGATGAGCCGTTATCGGCATAGAAGCAGCGCTCCAGACCCGGCGGCGTGATTTCCACCAGGCGCTCGGAAAGCTCGATGACGGTCTCATGGGTGAAGCCGGCCAGCAGCACATGTTCCAGGGTTTCGGCCTGTTCCCTCAGGGCCGCATTGATGCGCGGGTTGCTGTGACCGAACAGGTTCACCCACCAGGAACTGATGGCGTCGAGGTAGCGCTTGCCGTCGAAGTCCTCCAGCCACACCCCCTTCCCGCTGCGCACGGGAATGACGGGCAGCCACTCGTGGTCCTTCATCTGCGTGCACGGATGCCACAGGACCGAGAGGTCGCGCTTGACAAGATCAGCGTTGGACATAGGGAAATTCTACCGGGGTTCTATTATTGCCTTAAAGACAAACCTGTTTACCGCAAAGGCGCAAAGGGAGCAAGGATCAAAATATAAAGGACATTAACCGCACGACTGCAGGGATGCAGGAGGTAGAGCAATGCAGGAGCAATTGCCGAGAGACGCAGAGCGCGCTGAGAAAAAACAAAAATCGTGCTAAAAAACACCAAACCCGCCTTGTTGTTAAGCAAGGGGCGCGAATACGACGAGTTGGCTGAACCTGAAACTATGCTCAATAGATTAGCCAGCCGCAGGATCCGTGTTGTTACAATCGTATTTTCTCTGCGTGCTCTGCGTCTCCGCGGTTAATGTTCTTTATGTGTTGATCATTGCGCCCTTCGCGCCTTTGCGGTTAGATCCTGCTTTCGAATGACCTAATTGCTTTCAAGGCCGAGGTTCTTCCAGATCGCGAGCGATGGTTCGGCGCGGTTGAGGGTGTAGAAGTGCAGGCCGGGGGCGCCGTGTTCCAGTAGCCGGGCGCACATGGAGGTCACCACATCCTCGCCGAAGCGGCGAATTGATTCGAGGTCTTCGCCGAAGCTCTCCAGGCGCTTGCGGATCCAGCGCGGGATCTCGGCGCCGCAGGCGTCCGAGAAGCGCGCCAGCTGGTGGTAGTTCGTGATCGGCATGATGCCCGGGACGATGGGTAGCTCGATACCGGTCTGCCGGCAGCGCTCGACAAAGCGGAAGTAGGCATCTGCGTTGTAGAAGTACTGGGTGATCGCGCTGCTGGCGCCGGCCTCCACCTTGCGTTTGAAATTCGCCAGGTCCCGGTCCGGGCTGATCGCCTGGGGGTGATATTCAGGATAGGCGGCCACCTCGATGTGGAAGTGGTCGCCGGTCTCGCTGCGGATGAACTCGACCAGTTCATTGGCATGGCGGAATTCGCCAGCCTCGACCATACCCGAGGGCATGTCGCCGCGCAGGGCCACCAGATGGTTGATGCCCTGATCCTGGTAGGCCTGCAGCATCTCGCGGATATTCTCCTGCGTCGAGCTGATGCAGGAGATATGCGGGGCGGCCTCGATGCCCGATTTCTCCTGGATGTCGACCACGACCTCGTAGGTACGGTCGCGCGTTGACCCGCCTGCGCCGAAGGTCACCGAAAAGAAACGCGGCTGCAGACCGGCCAGCGCCTGGCTGGTCTGTTCAAGCTTGGCCAGCCCGTCCGCCGTCTTGGGCGGAAAAAACTCGAAGCTGTAGACTGGGGTGTCGGTTTTCATTTATGGGTCGTTTTTACCGCAGAGGCGCAGAGGACGCAGAGAAAAAAATCAAATAATACTAATCGTTGCCTGAAAGGTTTCGATGCGGATGCGGATAGGGAACAAGCAGTGCGTGTTTGCATTCCAATCCTGCATCCCGAGCATCCTTGCTGTCTTTTGGTTTTTCATTTTCATGTGTGCTTGCAAGCTTTTCTCTGCGCCCTCTGCGTCTCCGCGGTGAGATCAAAGGCTAATACCGATAATGGTCCGGTTTGTACGGCCCATCCACCGGTACGCCGATGTAATCGGCCTGCTGCTGTGACAGCTGGGTGAGGTGAGCGCCGATCTTCCCCAGGTGCAGGCGGGCTACTTCCTCGTCCAGCTTCTTCGGCAGAGTGTAGACCTGGTTGGCGTAGTCGGAGTCGTTGTTCCACAGTTCCATCTGCGCCAGGGTCTGGTTGGTGAAGCTGTTGGACATGACGAAGCTGGGGTGCCCGGTCGCGCAGCCAAGATTCACCAGGCGGCCGTCTGCGAGCAGGATGATCCGCTTGCCGTCAGGGAAGATGATGTGGTCGACCTGCGGCTTGATGTTTTCCCACTGGTATTCCTTGAGGCTGGCGACGTTGATCTCGTTGTCGAAATGGCCGATGTTGCAGACGATGGCCTGGTCAGGCATTTTCGCCATGTGGTCGTGATCGATGACGTGATAGTTGCCGGTCGCGGTGACGAAGATGTTGGCCTTGTCGGCCGCCTCTTCGACGGTGACCACGCGGTAACCTTCCATGGCGGCCTGCAGTGCGCAGATCGGGTCGATTTCGCTGACCCATACGGTGCAGCCAAGGCCGCGCAGTGACTGCGCGCAGCCCTTGCCGACGTCCCCGTAACCGATGACCAGCGCGATCTTGCCGGCGATCATCACGTCGGTGGCGCGCTTGATGCCGTCGACCAGTGATTCGCGACAGCCGTAGAGGTTGTCGAACTTGCTCTTGGTGACCGAGTCGTTGACGTTGATGGCAGGAAAGGGCAGCTCGCCGTGCTCCTGCATCTGGTAGAGGCGGTGTACGCCGGTGGTGGTTTCCTCGGTGACACCGCGAATGTTCTTCAGGATGTTCGAGTACCAGCCGGGCTGTTCGGCCAGGCGCGCCTTGATGCTGCTGTAGAGGGCGATCTCTTCCTCGCTGGTCGGATTGTCGAGCACCGTCGGATCCTGTTCGGCGCGGGTGCCCAGTATGATCAGCAAGGTGGCGTCACCGCCGTCGTCCAGGATCATGTTGGGCGTACCGCCGTCGTCCCATTCCATGATCCGGTGGGTGTATTGCCAGTACTCGTCCAGCGACTCGCCCTTGTAGGCGAACACCGGGATGCCGCGCGCGGCAATAGCGGCGGCGGCATGATCCTGGGTTGAGAAAATGTTGCAGGAGGCCCAGCGCACCTCGGCACCGAGTTCCACCAGGGTCTCGATGAGCACTGCCGTCTGGATGGTCATGTGCAGGCTGCCCGCGATACGCGCGCCCTTGAGAGGTTTGTCCTTGCCGTACATGTCGCGCAGCGCCATCAGGCCCGGCATCTCGGTTTCGGCAATGGCGATTTCCTTGCGGCCCCAGTCGGTCAGGCCGATGTCGGCGATCTTGTAATCCGGGTCCTGCTTCTCAGCGGTTTGCGTGCTCATGGTTTGCCTCGTAATGGATTAAACGACATTTTCTTCGGATTTCAGGCCGGCTGCATCACGCAGGGCTTCGGCCAGGTCGGTCCGCTCCCAGCTGAACTGCTCTTCCTCGCGTCCGAAATGGCCATAGGCCGCGGTGCCTTTGTAGATCGGCTTGAGCAGGTCCAGCATGGCGACCAGGCCGCGCGGGCGCAGGTCGAAGTGTTCGCGGATCAGCGTCTCCAGGCGGGCTTCTTCCAGTTCACCGGTACCGAAGGTGTTGACGCTGATCGAGGTGGGCTCGGCCACGCCGATGGCGTAGGAGACCTGGATTTCGCAGCGTTCGGCCAGGCCGGCGGCGACGATGTTCTTGGCCACATAGCGAGCGGCATAGGCGGCAGAACGGTCCACCTTGCTGGGGTCCTTGCCCGAGAAGGCCCCGCCGCCATGGCGGGCCATGCCGCCGTAGGTATCCACGATGATCTTGCGGCCGGTCAGCCCGCAGTCGCCCATGGGGCCGCCGATCACAAAACGTCCGGTCGGGTTGATGAAGAAGCGGGTGTCCTTGCCGATCCATTCCGCCGGCAGCACCGGCAGGATGATTTCATCCATGACCGCCTCGCGGATGGTCTTCAGCTCCAGCTCCGGGCTGTGCTGGGTGGAGAGCACCACCGCCTCGACGCCTGCCGGGCGGCCCTCTTCGTAGCGGAAGGTGACCTGGCTCTTGGCGTCCGGGCGCAGCCATGGCAGGGTGCCGTTCTTGCGCACCTCGGCCTGGCGCTGCACCAGCCGGTGGGCGTAGGTGATCGGCGCCGGCATGAGTACATCGGTCTCGCCGGAGGCATAGCCGAACATCAGGCCCTGGTCGCCGGCGCCCTGTTCATGCTCCTCGTCCTCATCCACGCCCATGGCAATATCGGGGGACTGCTTGCCGATGGCGTTGAGCACGGCGCAGGACTCCCAGTCGAAACCGATGTCCGAGCTGTTGTAGCCGATATCGCGCACGGTGCTGCGTACGATCTTTTCCAGATCGACCCAGGCCGAGGTGGTGACCTCACCGGCAATGATGACCATGCCGGTCTTGACCAGGGTCTCGCAGGCCACGCGTGCGCGGGGATCCTGTTCGAGCATGGCGTCGAGGACGGCGTCCGAAATCTGGTCGGCGACCTTGTCGGGGTGTCCCTCGGAAACGGATTCGGATGTAAAGGCTTGAAAGTTATACATAATTCTCTGGTTCGTGGATGGACAAACCATCAAGTCTACCTTACTGAAGTGATATTTTCATCACGGGTGGATTCCCCTTAGAGTAGGCCAACCCTGAATGAGGATGAGGCGCGCTATGGTCAGTCTGGAAACCCCCGTGTGTGAATTCGGCAAACCCGCCCCCGATTTTTCCCTCCCCGGCGTGGATGGCAAGGTCTGGGGCCTGGAGGACTGCCGCGGCCCTAATGGCCTGCTGGTGATGTTTATCTGCAATCATTGCCCCTACGTCCAGGCGGTGCGCGAGCGCCTGGTACGGGATACCCGCGAACTGCAGGGGCTGGGCGTCAACAGTGTCGCCATCATGTCCAATGACCCGGCCCTCTATCAGGAGGACAGCTTCGAGAACATGCAGGCGGTGGCGCGCGAATACGGCTTTCCCTTTCCCTACCTGCTGGACGAGTCGCAGGCCGTGGCCAGGGCCTATGGCGCCGTGTGTACACCGGACTTCTTCGGTTATAACAGTGGCTTGGAGTTGCAGTATCGGGGCCGCCTGGATGCCAGTCGCAAGCAGGCGGCAGCGGTGGATGCCCGTCGCGATCTGTTCGAGGCGATGCGCCAGGTGGCGGAGACCGGACGTGGCCCCGCGGAACAGATCCCCGGTATGGGCTGCTCCATCAAGTGGCGGGAAGCGCCCGCGGCCGTCTGAGAACGGCCTCTTAATAAGTTATTGTTATGCAGCAATAAAGTATAGGCTCATGCGCGGTATGCAGACGATATCGGCTATTGCCGTAAGGGACAAACTAGGGGAAAATAGCGCGCTTCGTCATTCAGGGATGAATGCCAGGTCTGCATCGGGAACGGTTTCCCGACTATAGCCAACGAATTTCGCAGTGGTTCAACGCCTCGGTGCACTGATCGGCACCCGGGGCTTTTTTTGCCACTCAACCCGTGTGAATGGCGGTCCCGTTCACGGGAACATGCGACAGATATCCACTGGTGCCAGCATCGTCGTGGCGCCTTAATAAAGTATTCAAATCCGACAGGAGGAAAACATGGCCCAGCGAAAAGAACTCGCCAATGCAATCCGCGCGCTCAGTATGGATGCGGTGCAGAAGGCCAAGTCAGGCCACCCCGGCGCCCCGATGGGCATGGCGGACATCGCCGAAGTGTTGTGGAACGATTACCTGGTGCACAACCCGGCCAATCCGAAGTGGGTCGACCGCGACCGTTTCGTGTTGTCCAACGGCCATGGCTCCATGCTGATCTATTCCCTGCTGCACCTCAGCGGCTATGACCTCGGCATCGACGATCTCAAGTCGTTCCGCCAGTTGCACTCCAGGACGCCGGGCCACCCGGAATACGGCTATGCGCCGGGAGTGGAGACCACCACCGGCCCGCTGGGGCAGGGCATCACCAATGCCGTGGGCATGGCCGCTGCAGAGAAGACCCTGGCCGCGCAGTTCAATCGACCCGGCCACAATATCGTCGACCATAACACCTACGTGTTCCTGGGCGACGGTTGCATGATGGAGGGTATCTCCCACGAGGCCTGCTCGCTGGCCGGCACCATGAAGCTGGGCAAGCTGATTGCCTTCTGGGACGACAATGGCATCTCCATCGACGGTCATGTCACCGGCTGGTTCACCGATGACACACCGGCGCGCTTCGAGGCCTACCAGTGGCACGTGGTGCGCGACGTGGACGGGCACGACCCGGAGGCCATCCGCAAGGCCGTCGAGGAGGCGCGTGCCGTGACCGACAAGCCCAGCCTGATCTGCTGCCGGACCGTGATCGGTTTCGGCGCCCCTAACCTGGCCGGCACCCATGACTGCCATGGCGCACCGCTGGGCGATGACGAGATCGCCGCCACCCGTGAAAACATCGGCTGGTCCCATGCGCCTTTCGTGGTGCCGGATGACGTCTATGCCGGCTGGAATGCGAAAGACAAGGGCGCGAAGGCGGAACAGGAATGGAATGCCGCCTTCACCGCCTACAGGGAGGCCCATCCCGAGCTGGCTGCCGAGTTCGAACGCCGCATGGCCGGTGAACGGCCGGCCGACTGGGACAGCAAGGCCGCCGAGTTCATCGCCGCGGTGAATGACAAGGCCGAGACCATCGCCTCGCGCAAGGCCTCGCAGAACACCCTGAATGGCTATGGCCCGGTACTGCCGGAACTGCTGGGTGGTTCGGCCGACCTGGCCGGTTCCAACCTGACCATCTGGTCGGGCTCGGAAGACATCAACAAGGGCAACGGCGGCAACTACATCTACTACGGTGTACGCGAGTTTGGCATGTCCGCCATCATGAATGGCATCGCCCTGCACGGCGGCTTCATCCCCTATGGTGCGACCTTCCTGATGTTCTCGGAATATGCGCGCAATGCCCTGCGCATGGCGTCACTGATGAAGGTGCAGAGCATCTTCGTCTACACCCACGACTCCATCGGCCTGGGTGAGGACGGCCCGACCCACCAGGCGGTCGAGCAGACGGCCACCCTGCGCATGATCCCGCGCATGTCGGTCTGGCGTCCCTGCGACGCAGTCGAATCGGCCGTGGCCTGGAAGGCCGCGATCGACAAGAAGGAAGGCCCCAGCTGCCTGATTTTCTCGCGCCAGAATCTCCAGCACCAGGAGCGCACGGCGGACCAGATCGCCGCGATTGGACGCGGTGGTTACATCCTGTCCGACTGCGACGGCACACCGGAGGCCATCATCATCGGCACCGGTTCGGAGGTCGGCCTGGCCATGGAGGCCGCCGCGGCCCTGGCCGGAAAGGGCAAAAAGGTTCGCGTGATATCCATGCCTTCCACCGATGTGTTCGATGCCCAGGATGCGGCCTACAGGGAATCCGTGCTGCCGGCCGCGGTTACGGCGCGGGTTGCCGTGGAAGCCGGGGTCACCGATTACTGGCTCAAGTATGTCGGGCTCAACGGCAAGGTGATCGGCATCGACAGCTTCGGCGAGTCGGCACCGGCCCCCGAGGTCTACAGGCACTTCGGTATCACCGCCGAGAACGTCGTCAAGGCGGTCGAGGAACTGCTTTAGACACCGCCGCAGCGGACCCGACGGGCAAGGAATTATTTTTCAACTAGCAAGCATGATTATTCTAAGGAGACGATTAAATGACGATTAAAGTCGGTATCAATGGCTTCGGCCGTATCGGTCGTATGGCATTCCGTGCCATAGCAAAGGACTTCTCTGACATCCAGGTGGTCGGTATCAATGACCTGCTGGACGCTGACTACCTGGCCTACATGCTGAAGTACGATTCAGTGCACGGTAACTTCGATGGCGATATCGCTGTTGACGGTAACAATCTGATCGTCAACGGCAACACCATCCGCCTGACGGCCGAGCGTGATCCGGCCAACCTCAAGTGGGACGAGGTCGGCGCCGAACTGGTGATCGAATGTACCGGTTTCTTCCTGACCGAGGAGACCTGCCAGAAGCATATCGATGCCGGTGCCAAAAAGGT